>JAFDZP010000001.1:0-125201 GCA_018266835.1 Bacteroidota bacterium
GGAGTTACGTTTACCTGTCCTCTTTTTAATGTTAATGCTCTCGGACCGTTTGTTGATTTTAATGAATCAGCGCCCGGTGCTCCGGGAGCTTTGAATGCCCAAACATCCCATTGACCAACAACTGAGTCAGTTGCTGCACCTGTATTTGTAAATCCGTTAGCAGCTAAAATATCATCAAGAGCGCCTAACGTTGTTGTGATTGAATTTTGACCTGCAGGAATCGTTAATCTTCTTGTCGGTAATGAAGCACCGAAAATGAATTTATAATTTGCAGTAATTGTTGCTGTATCCCATGTAATTGTCACAGGAGTTGTTGAACCCGGGAATGTAACAATTCTTGCACCTGCTGTAGGTGTCTGAATATTGAATGGGCTTAAAGCATTTAAAGAAATTGTAACTGAACCAACCCATGTCTGGAATAATGTTGATGCTGATGCATTCTTATCATCCATCCATGCAGCATATAATTTACCGTTACCTGAAGTTACGCCAATGTAATCACCCATTGTGTTTACGCCCGGTAATAACTTTGGTTTGAAGTTGTGGTCTGCAATTTTTTGGTCTGTCCATGTGGTACCGCCGTCAAGTGAACGTGACATATATACTGTACAAGAGTCACCTGAAGATGGAAAATCTCTGTTATCATAATAAACTACGTTTACGCCGCCGGCTTCGTCAACTCTAACGCAAGGGAAGAATTGTACTTTTCCGTTATTAAGTGCATCCTGGTTTACTCTGATGTTTGGTGACCATGTTACACCGCCATCTGTTGATCTGTTTAAAATAATATCAGCGTCAGTTCCTGCAGGTGCTAAGTTAATTTGTGATGTAACAATATAGATATTGCCATTTCTGGGTCCGCCTGATTTATCGCAATCTATTCTTGGGAAACCGTTTGTTCTGATACCCCATCCGTTGAATGAAGATGAACGTGAACCGTTATCATCGCAAGCATTTTCAGTAACTGTGAAATTCAATCCGCCGTTAGTTGATTTAGCAAAACCGATAAAATCTTCCGTAAATGGTGAAGAAGAAATACCTGCTGTCCAGGTCACATAAACTTGTCCTTGAGGACCTGTTACAACGTCATGTCCTTGTGCATTATGTCCTGTTGGTGTTGCATTTAAAACTATTGGTGTTGACCAGCTTACGCCGCCGTCTGTTGTTCTGGAGAATCTTCCGTTACCGGGAGTTGTTCCGAAGCTTGTCCATGCCATGTACGTGTTACCATAGTAAGGACTGGCAGGTGCGTTGTCTGAAGTTGCTAAATTCTTATCACAGTTAGCATCTAAAACAACATCAAAAGTAGAAGACCAAGTTACACCTTTGTTAGTTGAATAATTTGCACCCATACCTTTCAAACCGCCGAAGTTGGTTGTAGATGTTAGGTGTGTAAATAAAAATCTTCCGTTCTTATCAATTGCAGGACCTGGATCTCCTCTTTGGTCTGCCTGACTTGGAGCGCCGAGTGTATCAGTACCGTACCATGATGTTCCTCCATTTGTTGAAACATAAGTACCGGCATTGATAGAAGCGCCGCCTACAATATTTTGTGAAGCTACATATAAAATTTGGGGGTTAACCGGGTCTCTTGTCATGTAAATTTCGCATTGTTGGTTTAGCGAAGGATACACTCTGATACTTGGGTTAATAACGAGAGTTTGTTGTGGTGTGTAAACAATTCTCGAATCTGTAGATCTTTGTTCTATTCCAAGATCAGTCGCAACAGGGAGCTGCGCGCCGTTCTTTTGTGCTGCCATCATCTGAGGATTGAAAGACCACCTGGGGCTTTCATCCGTTTTTTGACCTGTGAAATACACAAAGCCAATGATAACTAGTGAAAAAAGTAATATTAACTTCTTCACGGTTTCTCCTTAAGGTTTAATTTAAATTAACAAAGTCAAATTAACTCATTCGGATTTTAAAATCAATTATGAACAAGTTACAAGTGTAAGAGTTTTTAGGACTTTAGGATTGATTTTCAAGAGCATCAAGCTCGTCAAGTTTATGCTTTGAATGTTTATTGTAGAAGTAAACTGATATTACCCCAACAACTACTGCAAACCATAAAGTGGCTACGCGAATGATAATGGTTGATGCAGCGGAAACATCTTTAGGAATTTTTAAGATAATTAAAAGTCCGGTGAGAGATGCTTCTGTAACACCGAGTCCTCCCGGAAGCATAGCAATAGCCCCGACAAGAGTTGAGAAGCAATAAATAAATGATGCGGTAAGCAGACTGGTTTCTATATTTGAAGTAGATGAGAAAATTTTTAATACAAAATAAAATCCGCCGCATTCAAATCCCCAGGCAACAAAACTCATTAAAATAGCAATCAGAAGTGGTTTTATTTTTACTAACTGATATATACTTTCATAGGCGACATGAATTTTGTGAACATGTTTTGAGATGAATTTTATCTTTTCTAATGAATCTATAATTGCTAACGAAAGCTTTTGAAAGCTGAGAATTAAAGTTACTCCTATGAAAAATATTCCAACTCCTATGATAATAGTGCGACCATAATCAAAAAAATATGCTCCGACTATACATATAATTATTATTGAAATAAAATCAGTGATTCTTTCGGCAATGATTATTGGGGCAGATTTTGCAATAGGCGTTCCGGTTTCTTCTTTAAGCAAATAAGATTTTAAAACCTCACCCATTTTCCCGGGAGTAACACTCATTACAAATGCAGATAAAAAAATTTTGAAGCTAAGAAGAGGTGCGACTTTTATTTTTAAAATTTTAAGATAATATTCCCACTTAAAAAATCTTGCTACGTAATTTAAAAATGAAAGTGAAAGTATAACAGGAAAGTACCACCAGTTGAATTTTCCTAAAGCAGTTACCAGCTTATCAAAATCAGCATAGAGACTGATACCTAAAAATATCAGCGCCCCGAATGCAGCTGAGAGTAAAATTTTCTTTTTGTATTTGGAAAACAAATCAGATTACTTTTTTAATTGTACTGTAAAGATTTACAAGCGGTAGTCCCATTATATTATAATAGTCACCGATAATTTTTTCAACAAAAAGGCAGCCGAAATCATCCTGTATCCCGTAAGCTCCTGCTCTATCCAATGGTTTAAACTTATTCACATAATAATTAATTTCTTCATCGTTAAGCTTTCGGAAAACTACTTCAGTCTTTTCATATGAAAATTGCTCTTTGCCGTTCTTTGTATTGATAACATTCAATCCGGTATAAACGTAATGTTTCTTTCCGCTTAGCTTTTTCAGATATTGTTTTGCTTCTTTTAAAGTAGCAGGCTTATGAAGGATTGTATTACCTATAAGTACAATAGTATCTGCACCTATTATTATTTCGTTTTTATAACCCTCAGCAACTATTCTTGATTTCTTTAATGCATTTATCTGAACAAGCTTAATAGGATTATACCTTGCGACTTCCAGCTCTTCAGATTTACTGTCAATAATTTTATGCTTTAATCCAATCTGTGTTAATAAATTTGCTCTGCGCTGAGACTTCGATGCAAGAATATACTTTGCAGCTAATATTTTTTTTAGAGACATTATTTTAGAAGCTCTTGAAGTTTGTTCATTAAATCATCTTTTGAAATAATATGTCTCTCGCCCGTCTTTCTTATTTTAATCTCAACGTTGCCGTTCTTTAAATTCTTTTCGCCTAAGATAACATGAATTGGTGTTCCAATTAAATCAGCATCTTTAAATTTAAATCCTGCAGATATTTCCTTTCTGTCATCATATAAAACTTCAATTCCTTTTTCATTAAGTTCATTATAAACCTGTTCCGAGTAACTTACTACGCTATCGATATTCGTATTTGCACAAATAAGCTGTACCTGGAAAGGAGCAATTTCACCGTTCCAGATTATTCCGAACTTATCGTGATTCTGTTCAATGTGCGCAGCCGCAATTCTCTCAACTCCGATTCCGTAACTTCCCATGATAATCGGATGTGAGTTTCCCTGCTCATCTAAAAAAGTTGAACCGAGAGCTTCAGAATATTTTGTGCCTAATTTAAATATGTGCCCGACTTCAATTGCCTTAGTAATTCTTATCTTATCTTTTTTATCAGTCGTAAGCTCGCCGTCTTTTACTGTTCTTATATCATAGTATTTAATTGAAGGTACATCTCTTTTTAAATCAATATTCTTAAAGTGATAATCGTTTTTATTTGCTCCGCTGATTAATTCATCTGCATCTTCTAATCTTAAATCTGCAATAACTGAAATTTTTGGGTTAGAAATTTTCAAGGGACCTATAGAACCTGCATCTGCACCGCTGATTGACATAAGTTCTTCAGGATGTCCGGGGCGTATATTCTGCCCAAAGATATTCTGAAGTTTAGTTTCACTGACTTCATCATCTCCGCAGACAAGTGTAAGTACATATGAATCGCCGTTCACAAATAAACGTGACTTTGCTAACCTTGTCCAGTCGCTTTCTGTTCCGACAAATTTTGCAAGCTGCTCAATTGTTTTTATGTCCGGTGTATGAAATTCTTCGGGTTCAAGATTGGAATTCTTTCTTTCAACTTTATCAATGTAAGAAACTGCAACTTCTATATTGGAGCAGTAAGAATTATTTTCAGTTACTACAATGTTGTCTTCGCCTGCATCAGATTCAACCATGAACTCTTCTGAATCGCTTCCGCCCATTGCACCGCTGAAAGCAGTAACGACATAGAAATTCAATCCGCAGCGTGTAAAAATATTACGATAAGCCTGCGCATGTTTCTCATATGATACATCTAAAGCTTCCCATGTAGAATCAAACGAATAAGCATCCTTCATAGTAAACTGTCTGCCTCTCAATACGCCTGAGCGTGGACGTGCTTCATTTCTGAACTTAGTCTGTATCTGATACCAGATCTGTGGTAAATCTTTATATGAAATTAAGTTGCTCTTCGCTATTGTTGAAAAAACCTCTTCATGAGTCGGAGCAAGTACAAGCTCTCTGTTCTTTATTCTGAATATTGTATCACCGTAATCTTCAAGTCTTCCGGTTTGACTCCAAAGTTCGTTAGGGGAGAGTGCGGGAAGGAAAAATTCCTGTCCCCCGATTGCATTCATTTCTTCTCTGATAACTTTTTCAACTTTTTTGAAAACTCTGAGACCGAAAGGGAGATAAGAATACACGCCTGAAGTAAGCTGGCGGATCATTCCGGAACGAATCATTAATTTGTGTGAAGTGACAACTGCATCAGCAGGCTCTTCTTTGATAGTCGGTAAAAAAAACTGTGTTAATCGCATTGAATTATTTTGATAAGCATTCAAAATAACTTTATATATTTGGTAATTCAATTCAGAAATAAATTACGGGATTTGTTCAGAGATAAGTTAAACGCAAAGACCGCAAAGTTTGATGCGAAGTTCTGCAAAATTTGAAGTATTTATTTAAGTAAAACTTCTTTGCGTTTAATAAATATTTAATTCAAAGTTGTAGCGCACTAAACCTACAACTTGCAACACATAATACTGCGTTGTAAAAAAAATAAATTTTGGCTATTGTGATAAAAATCAATTTAAAATAATTTATGAGCTCTGCATACCTACACATTCTGCTTAACCATATCCCCGTTATCGGAACAGCGCTTGCAGCATTTGTACTTCTTTGGGGTTTTTTCAAAAGAAGCGATGAAATAAAAAAACTCAGCCTTGTTATTCTTTTTCTTGTTACGCTGGTAACGATTGTTGTCTATACTTCCGGTGATAATTCAAAGGGAAGCGTTGTGAGTATTGAAGGTGTTAATTCCGATTTTATAGACGCTCACGAAGAATTTGCCGAGAAGGCATTTATTGCTTCAGACGTAGTAGGAGTGCTTGCATTGACTGCACTTTTTATTTACAGAAAACCTAAGCATATCCCTATGTGGGTTGCGATTGCTTTTTTTGTACTAATACTTGGACTCAACGGAATGATGGCATGGACGGCGCATCTTGGAGGTATGATAAATCATACTGAGATAATGGGTATATCACCTTTGAAAAAGTAGAATAAAATACTATATATTACCTTTGATTGGTCTTATTGTAATATCTTCTATTACAACTTTTTTGGGCTGGTCAAAAATACTTACTACAATCTGAGCGACTTCATTAGGAGTCATCATCTTGCTTGCATATTTTTGTCTGGTCTTGCTATCCCACATTGCTGTTTCAGTAGGACCGGGCAGAACATTAGAGACTTTAATGTTTAAATGCCTTACTTCTTCCCTTAAAGAATTTGTTAGCGCAAGTAATCCCGCCTTTGATGCAGAGTAAACTGTGCTGTTTTCAAAAACATGGGTAGCTGCAATTGATAAAATGTTGATAATATGTCCTCTCTTATTTTTAATCATCTGAGGAAGTACATATTTCATTGCGAGAAATGAACCGCGGAGATTGGTATTAATGATGTTATCGAAATCGAATGATTTTGTTTCCAGGAATGATTTGAAAGATGTAACTCCCGCATTATTTATCAGGCAGTCTATCCTTCCGTATTTTTCTCTTATCCTTTTGGCAGTTCCTATTATGCTGCGCTCGGAGAGCATGTTGCATACAAACGCAGTTGCTTCTCGGCCTGCGAATTTTATCTCGCTTGCAATTGCTACAAGACGTGATTTTCTTCTTCCTGTCACAACTACTATATGCCCGGCTTTGGAAAATTCATTTGCAATTTCTCTTCCAATTCCGGTTGATGCTCCTGTAACCCAGATAACTTTTTGCACTGCAAAAATTTAATTGCAAAATTTGATTGATAATACAAAAATAGTTTTTCAATTATCAATTAGCAATTTGTTTAAAGCGGACAAGTAATTATTTAAAAAGATTAAATTGTTCTTAATATACTTTGAACCTCGCTAACTGAAATATTTCCTGTTTCCGATTTATCGTAAATTGTTAAAAGATATATATCAGATAAATCCTCTTTCAGACTAAGTTCTATATAATTGATTACTCGGAATCCTCCACTTTTTCCTTTAGATTTACTTTTGACCTTTAATCTGATTTTATATAAATTTTTCCCTAGAGGTGTACCAAAGTTAGCTGTGTATATTATATCTTTTTGGAGCTTTAATAGATCTGATTTTAAAGATGGGAATTTTTTTGACAATCTTTTTACTTCCTTTTCAAATCTGGAAGAAGTGAAAAAATTATAGTGCATTTAAAACTTCAGCTAAAGTTTTCAATTTTTTTTTACCATTTCTATGTTGCTCGACTTCTTGAAATGATTTTTTAATATCGAGTAAAGTTTCTAGCTTCTTGATTTTCTGAGAATAGGATTTGTTAACCCTATTCCAGTCTTTTTCTGAAATAACAACTGATTTCCTCTTTCCGTTTATATCTGTTATATATTCTATATTCATGATTTTGCTTTGTTCTTTAAAAATAATATAAAAAGAGAAAAATTAATTGAAAAGGGAATTGATAAGCAATAAAATCTCGTTAAGATTACTCTATCTTAACGAGATTATTAATTCTACCCTTTGTATTCTCCCCATACACTTCTCAGTGCATTGGAAATTTCACCTATGGTAGCATAGCTTTCAATTGCCTCAAGGAAATAGGGGAGCAGGTTTTCACTCGTCATCGCTTTTTGTTTTATCACTTCAAGCTGAGCTTTAACTTTTTCATTATCTCTTTCTGATTTCAGTTTTTTGATCTTTGCAATCTGAATATTTCTAACTTCATCGGAGATTTTATTTACTTCGTGAATCGGTTCATTCTTAGTTGTGAATTTATTCACACCGACAATAATATTATCACCTTTCTCCAATCCAATCTGAAAATTATATGAATTATTTTCTATTTCGCTTTTCTGATATCTTACTTCAATTGCCTTGGTAGCTCCGCCCATCTCTTCTATTTTATGAATATATTCCCAGGCTTTATCTTCAATCTCATTTGTAAGATGCTCAACAATGTATGAACCGCCCATTGGATCAACAGTATCTGCAACTCCGCTTTCATAAGCAATTATCTGCTGTGTTCTTAAGGCAGTCTGTACTGCTTCTTCAGTCGGAAGTGACAACGCTTCATCTTTTCCGTTTGTATGCAATGACTGGCATCCGCCCATTACTGCAGCAAGCGCCTGCATTGTTACTCTTATAATATTGTTATCGATTTGCTTATCTGATAAAGTCGAGCCGCCCGTCTGCGCATGGAAACGAAGCTTCATGCTGTTCTCATCTTTCGCATGGAACATATCTTTCATTATCTTTGCCCATATTTTTCTTGCTGCTCTGAATTTCGCAACTTCTTCAAGGAAATTATTGTGGGCGTTAAAGAAAAATGACAAACGTTTTGCAAATTTATCCACATCAAGACCCGAGCTTATTGCCTGTCTTACATATTCAATTCCATCCGATAAAGTAAAAGCAACTTCCTGCACTGCGTTTGAGCCTGCTTCTCTTATATGATAGCCCGATATTGAAATTGTATTCCACGAAGGTAAGTTATCACTGCACCATGAAAAAATATCGGTGATAAGTCTCATAGATTCCTTCGGAGGATAAATATACGTGCCTCTGGCAATATATTCTTTCAATACATCGTTCTGAATCGTGCCGGATATTTTCTTCAAGTCCGCATTCTGTTTCTTTGCTATTGCTACATACATTAATAATAGCAATGATGCAGTTGCATTGATTGTCATCGAAGTTGTTACATCTGCGAGTTTTATTCCATCGAAGAGAGTTTCCATATCTCTCAATGAATCTATCGCTACACCGACCTTACCAACTTCACCTTCGGACATTTTATCATCTGAGTCATATCCGATCTGCGTTGGTAAATCAAATGCAACGGATAAGCCCGACGAGCCGTTTGCTATTAAATATTTATATCTTTGATTTGATTCTTCTGCTGTTCCGAAGCCTGCGTACTGACGCATTGTCCAGAATTTTGAACGGTACATTGACTGGTGCACGCCGCGTGTGAAATCGAATGTGCCGGGATTTGCCTGCTGATTTGTAGATGTTAGATATTCAGGAAAAACAATTCCTGAATCTGTTTTGAATTCTTCTTTGCGATTAGCCATCTTCTCAGGGTTAATTTTTCGAATTACTTTTCAAAATCACTTTTAGAATTACTTAATGTCCACGCCCGATTTTAAAAACTTATAGTGTTTCTTTGATTCTTTTGAATAAAACTCGTTTGCATTAATTGCTATAATATCCCATGAGTTTTTTTCCCAGTATTTTGGCTTTTCTTTAAGCTCTACTGTGTATGTTGAATCATTAATGGTCTTAATTGTATATTCTGATTTATGTGTCGCAACTCCCAATGAATCATCCCATTTCAGATAAATATATTTTTCATCGAAACCTGCCATCTGTTTTTCGGGTCCGTTTGTATATACGAATACTTTATCTACTAAGTTGAGTTTCTTCTCGTTGCAGGACATAAGCGCAATTGATGTTATAAAAAGTAATACTAATAAATATTTCATAAAATTGTTTTATAGATTTAAAATTACATTACAATACCGCCGTCAACACAGAGTGTCTGACCTGTGATATATGATGCATCATCCGATGCTAAAAATTTTACTACGCTTGCAACTTCCTTTGTGCTCGCAAATCTTTTCATTGGAATGCTTGCCAGATAATTTTTCTTTACTTCCTCGCTGAGTTTGTCTGTCATTTCAGTTTCAATAAATCCCGGAGCGATTGCATTCACATTAATATTTCTTGAAGCAAGTTCCTTTGCAACAGCTTTTGTAAAGCCGATAACACCTGCCTTTGAAGCAGAGTAATTTGCCTGTCCCGCATTACCCATTACACCTGAAATGGAAGTGATGTTTACAATCTTACCTGACTTCTTTCCCATCATGGGACGTGAAACTGCTTTTGTAAAGTTGAATACTCCTTTGAGATTTGTATCAATAACTGCATCCCAATCTTCCTCTGACATTCTCATTAACAATCCGTCTTTTGTAATACCGGCATTATTTACAAGTATATCAATCTTGCCAAACTCTTTTACTAAGGCATCCACTAATTCTGATACAGCTTTTATATCAGAAACATCGCATTTATGATGCTTTATATTTTTTGAGTTGAAGTACTCTTCATCAATTGCATTTTTATATGTAACTATAACCGTAGCTCCGTCATTTAAAAATGACTCAGCAATTGCTTTTCCGATTCCTCTTGAACCGCCTGTAACTACTACAACTTTATCTGTGAAATCCATTATTTTGTTTCAGGTAATTTGATTGTGTATTTAGGGGTGTAATTCTGTTTATAATAGTCTTCAATTTTATTGTACATATCTTCTCCAAGTACATATTTTATTTCCTCTCTTGTTCCGTCAAATGTAGTCTGTGTGAAATTGTGTTCTTTATCAATTCCGCAATAAGCTAAGTCCTGTGAGTGTTCATCGTCGTATGTCAAAATTTTATTTACTATGGTTACGGGGTACATGATACAGTAAGTCGGCTTAATTGCCCACTTATGCATTCCATTTTTAACTGCTGCAACCTGTAAAGAACAATACTGATTCTCGTCATTGAAAACACATTTCTCCACACCTTTTGAATCAGTATAAATATTTGAACCTGCTGCATAACCGGAAGGGAAGTCAGCATCTTCAACCACTTCCTCATCGAACCATTGCGACTCGTCTTTTATCTGGTCAGCGCTCATTACATCTTTAATCATGTCTTTGTGAGCAAGTATGACTTCAGGAAAATGTTTATCCATGTAAACACCTGATTTGCAGCACTCGCCGAAACAGATTTTCATATCACAGCCTGCAACAAAGCCTTGTGTAAAAATAGAAGTGTTAACTTTCTGTCCGTCAAATTCTACAACTTCGTCTCCGTTTGTTATCTCATATTCGTGAGTAGTACCTGAGGCAATTTTATCTTCTGAATTGTGTTCCAAATTATTATTTTAAGTTTTCTAAATTATCAAGATCTTCCGCAGTTGAAATGTTGAAACATTTAACTGACGGATCAATTTTTTTAACTAAACCTGTTAAAACTTTTCCTGAACCAATTTCATAGAACATAGTCGCTCCAGCATGTACCATATTTCTTATACAGGTCTCCCATTTAACCGATGACATTAATTGTCTATAAAGAGCATTTTTAATTTTATCTTTATTTTCAAACGGCTCGGCTTCTACATTGCAGAATACAGGAATCTTTGCATTACTAAAATTTGTAGTATTGATTGCAAGTCTAAGCTCTTCTGCTGATGTAAGCATTAAGTTTGAGTGGAACGCTCCGCTCACTTCAAGCTCCTTTACCATTCTTGCGCCGTATTCCTCTTTTGCAATTTTCATTGCGCGGTGAACTGCTTCAACATCGCCTGAAATAACAATCTGTCCCGGAGAATTATAATTAGCGGGCTGTACAATTTTTCCTTCGCCTGCTTTATCACAGACTTCTGTTACTTTGGTATCATCTAATCCTATAATAGCTGCCATAGTGCCGGGCTGCTGAACTCCCGAGTTCTTCATAAGCTCACCTCTTTTTTTCACAAGTCTTAGTCCGTCTTCGAATGAAAACGATTCAGCGTAAGCGTTTGCAGTGTACTCACCGAGTGAATGCCCTGCAGTAACATCTGCTTTGATTTTATCTCCGATTAATCGTGTTAAAATATATGAGTGAACGTAAAGTGCGGGTTGTGTAATGTGTGTTTCTTTAAGAACGTCTGCAGGTCCTTCAAAGCATAGATTTGAAAGATGAAATCCCATAATCTCATCAGCCTTATGATAAAGCTCATTTGCCAAAGCATGTTTTTCAAACAGATCTTTTCCCATTCCAACTGCCTGGGAGCCCTGTCCCGGAAATATAAAAGCAATTTTACTCAATGTTTCGTCTTCTTAAATTCTATAAAAAACTGATTGTTTTGAAAGTTAGTCATTATGTAAAAGACATTCAATTTAAGATATTTTCCCATGTCATAAGGAAAAATCTTACATTTTAAAATAAATAGTTGTAAATTATTATATCTAAACACCCAGTCAGAATATTTTAAACAAATAAAACTAAATGAAATGAAAACCACTATTTCTCATTTCAGGATAGTTCTGTTTGCTTTAGGATTCTTGGCGTTCTCATCTTTAACATATTCACAAATCAGTTCGCCCGGAACACCCCTCAGCATTCTAAGAAATCTTGAAAGAAATAATATAGAACAAAAAATAATGCCTGGCTTCGATATGGAAGAAGTAAAGAGGCAGGATAAGATTGAATCAGCAATGAAGGATATTCCGTTCAGGTTTGGTTATGGCTATTCAGTCAACATTGGACTAACAAATGCCGGTACTTGGAATACTTTAGCCGATGGAAGCAAAGTGTGGAGAGTAGAAATTACATCTGCAGGTGCCTTCGGATTAAATTTTATTTACAATAAATTCTATATGCCAAAGGGATGTAAGTTTTTTGTATACAGTCAGGATAGAACAATGATATTGGGTGCATTTGACGAAAACAACAATATACCTGAAAGAATGTTCTCAACCGCTCCTGTAAAAGGAGAAACAGTTGTTCTTGAATTAAATGTGCCCGCCGGAGTATCTGAAACTCCTGAACTGAATGTCTCATCTGTTGTTCACGAATACAAAGATATTTTCAGATTTATGAAGGCGTTCACCGATGATTTCGGAACATCAGGTTCGTGCGAAATAAACGTGAACTGCCCGCTAGGTGATCCTTGGAAAAAGCAATCCCGTTCAGTTGCTATGGTATTATTATCTGACGGTACCAGATGGTGCTCGGGTTCTTTATTAAATAATACAAGAAATGACGGAACACCATTTTTTATGTCAGCAAACCACTGTCTTTCCGGTTCTACTACAACATGGATTTTCATGTTCAAATATGAAAGTCCGAACTGCTCAATAATTGATGGTCCTACAAATTTTACAATCACTGGCGCTACATTGCTTGCAAATAATGCTGCATCTGATTTTGCTTTGATGAAATTATCAAGCAAACCGCCATCTTCTTATAATGTATATTATGCAGGTTGGAACAGAGCAGATGTCGGCGCAACTTCAGGCGCAGGTATCCATCACCCTGACGGAGATATCAAAAAGATATCTTTCAGTTTAGTTCCATACACAAGTGATACATGGTCAGGCACTCCTGCTAATTCACACTGGAAAGTAAACTGGTCAGCAATTAACGGTAATACTGCAGTTACAGAAGGCGGTTCCTCAGGTTCACCAATGTATGACCAGAATCAGAGATTCATCGGTCAGCTTCATGGCGGACCTTCTGCCTGCGGAGCATCTCAGCTCTGGGATTTCTATGGAAAGTTCTCAATGTCATGGGATTACGGTTCGACTTCATCAACAAGAGTGAAAGACTGGTTAGACTCAGCTAATACAGGAGTAACAGTATTGGATGGATATGATCCGTTCGGAACTGCCCTAAGCGCATTCAATTTACAAACTCCAACTGCCGGAGCAAGAATAGTAACTATCGGCGGTTCAAATGTCCCTGTAACAATTACGTGGGATACTGCATCACAGGGAATTAATTATAGATTTATATTTGGAAATGTTGTTACTCCAAGAAGAATTTCTATTTCGGCTTCATCCAATAGCATTACCACAACACTTGGAGCATTAGATGCAATGCTTGCATCGGCAGGATTTACCAATAACGGAACAGCTTCAGACTCACTCGTTGGTCAATGGGATATCTGGGCTTATAAAAATCCGGGCTCGCCGGGAGCTGACTCTATCAAGTCAACTAACGGGCCGAGGGCAATTACATTCAGAAGACAGCAAACTACAATTTCTGCTTTCAATTTAGTATCTCCTGCTACAGGATTTAGAATTGTAACTAATCCGATAGATCCAACCCCTATTAATATAATATGGAATAAATCCGGCAACGGAGGCGCAGCTTATAAATGGTTGTTTAAAACAGGAGCCTCATATTCTGATCCTGCTACAATCAGATTAACTTCTAATAATCTTGGATACGATACAGTTTTATCTTTCAGAACTTCTCAGGCAGATTCTCTGCTGGCTTCTTTTGGTCTTGCACCCGGGGATTCAGTTGTCGGTTACTGGAGAGTCAGAGCTTATGCTACAGATTCTATAAATTCAACTGGACCTGACAGACAAATTACATTAAGAAGAGCAAGCCTTCTTCCATTGTATCAGGATTTCACTGATGCTGCTTTCCCGCCGGCTTTCTGGACACTTACCGGAACAGGTACTCAATACTGGACAAGAGCTACTGTTAGTGGTTATGGTCATGGAACAGCTTCCGCAAAGTATGACTTCTGGACTGCAACTGCGACGACAGGTTCGCAGACATTGGTATCAAACCAATTTCCACCTGTAACTGCAGGAAGCAATTATTTGAGGTTCAATTATGCGGCTGCATATTATTCAGCTACGGCAATTGATTCATGCGTTGTTGAAACATCAACGGATAACGGAACGACCTGGACAAGATTAATAGGAATGTATCAGTCAACATCCTTGTCATCAGGGGTAAATTCTTCCTCTATAATGTCAACTGTTTCATCAACTTCGTCATTCACACCGACAAATACTCAATGGGCAACTAAAGTTTACACAATGCCTATCGGTACAAATAAAGTAAGATTCAACGCCAAAAGCGCATACGGAAACAATTTATATATTGATGATATCATAGCGGGAGTAGCAACGGGTATTGGCGGAACTCCGTTAACACTTACACCTGATAAATATGAAATATCTCAGAATTATCCGAATCCGTTTAACCCGACTACAAAAATAAACTTCTCATTACCTAAGCAGGGCTTTGTGACTTTGAAGGTTTATGATGTTCTTGGAAAGATGGTAGCAAAGTTGGTAAGCGAAGTAAAACCTGCAGGTGTTTACTCAGTGGATTTCAACGCAAATACACTTGCCAGCGGAATTTACTTCTATAGAATTGAATCGTTAGACTTCGTTGAAACAAAACGAATGATGCTTATTAAGTAGTTCTTAGATATAGTTAAGAGTTGTTAATAAATTCAAAGCCCGGCGATTGTAAAATCATCGGGCTTTTTATTTAGAGTAAATGTTCCCCTCCTTTTCAAGGAGGGGTTAGGGGTGGTTATCCTTTCTCAAATTTAAATTTTATTTAACCGATGAAATTCGTAATTTCTGAAATTCAATAAATTTCTCAACATTTTATTTTATAATAAAACACTATGAGCTCATCAGAACAAAACATTACGTCTTTATCAACAGAAAAAAGATTATTCAAGCCGAAGAAAGCATTCTCCGAGCAGGCTCACATAAAATCATTTGACCAGTATAAAAAAATGTATGCGCAGTCTATTAAGAATCCTGAAAAATTCTGGGGCAAAGCTGCTGAAGAACTACACTGGTTTAAAAAATGGAAAAAGGTTTTGAAATGGAAAGCCCCTCACTCAGAATGGTTCGTAGGCGGCAAATTGAATCTTTCTTATAACTGTCTTGATATACATGTTGAGAACGGAAGAAAAAACAAAGTTGCTTTGTTCTTCGAAGGTGAGCCCGGTGATACAGCAACATATACATACGGTCAATTATTAAATGAAGTAAAGAAATTTGCAAACGTTTTAAAATATAATAATGTAAAGAAAGGCGACAGGGTAGTAATCTATATGCCTATGATTCCTGAAGCCGTAATTGCAATGCTTGCTTGCGCAAGAATTGGCGCAGTGCATTCAGTTATCTTTGGCGGATTTGCGGCTCATGCATTAGTCGATAGAATAAACGATGCAGAAGCATGTATGGTTATCACTGCCGACGGTGCTAACAGAAGAGGGCAGCTTGTTGAGCTAAAGAAAAACGTTGATGAAGCTATGCCGAAATGCCCGACAATTAAGAATTGTATAGCAGTAAAAAGAACGGGAACTCCAATCGGATGGAATGACCTGCTTGATAAATGGTATCACGTTGAAATGGACGCAGTTGATAATAACTGTCCTGCTGAAAAACTCGATTCAGAACATCCACTCTATATATTGTATACCAGCGGAACTACAGGTAAACCAAAGGGAATTTTACATACTACAGGAGGATATTCTGTTCAAACTTATCTTACTTCCAAATATGTTTTCGATTTAAAAGACGATGATATCTACTGGTGTACTGCCGATATCGGCTGGGTAACGGGACACAGTTATGTTGTTTACGGTCCTTTGCAAAACGGTTCAACAGTTTTAATATACGAAGGAGCACCCAATTATCCCGAGCCTGATAGATTCTGGAAGCTTATTGATAAATACAAAGTAACAATTTTCTATACAGCGCCTACAGCTATCCGAGCATTTATTAAATGGGGAACTCACTGGGTAGATAAATATAAACTCGATTCTCTTAGACTGCTTGGAACAGTAGGGGAGCCTATTAATCCTGAAGCATGGATGTGGTATAACAAAGTTATCGGTAAGGAGAAATGTCCTATTGTTGATACATGGTGGCAGACGGAAACGGGAGCTATCATGGTCTCGCCAATTCCGGGTGCAACTTCAACGAAGCCGGGAAGCGGAACGTTGCCTTTCTTCGGAATCGATATTGAAGTACTGGATAAAGATGGCAAGAAAGTAGCTGCTAACCAGGGCGGTCTGCTTGTAATCCGCAAGCCATGGCCTTCAATGCTCAGAACAATTTACAGAGATGATGAGAGATATCAAAAACAATACTGGAGCGAGTTTGAAGGAATGTACTTTACAGGTGACGGAGCACGTAGAGATAAGGACGGATACTTTTGGGTCATGGGTAGAGTTGACGACGTACTAAACGTAAGCGGTCACAGACTCGGCACTGCTGAAATCGAATCTGCATTAGTAGCACATGTTAAAGTCGCAGAGGCTGCAGTAGTCGGCAAGCCGGATGAAATGAAGGGCAGCTCAGTATTTGCATTCGTCACACTTGAAGGCAGCCACACACCAAGTGATGAATTGAAGACAGAACTTAAAGCATGGGTAGCGAAGGAAATCGGCGCCCTTGCAAGACCTGATGAAATAAGATTTACAGACGCATTGCCAAAAACCCGCAGCGGAAAAATTATGAGAAGACTTTTAAGAGAGCTCGCCGCCGGCGGAAGCGTAACAGGCGACGTAACTACTCTTGAAGACTTTGCAGTACTTGAAAAATTGAGAGAGGGCGAAGAGGAGTAGTTTTAAAATTAAGAATTTAGAGTTATGAATTAAGAATTACCTGATCACATACAACGTGATCAGGTTTTTTATTTATATTCAATTCCTTACATAATTTCCTCTGACCAGCCTTCCACCCACGTTATAATAATAAAAATAAAACGTATTATCTTTATAATCACTTGCTGTGATGTAGCCCGTTGTTGTTCCGTAACCAATTCCTTCAGGAAAGTTTTCTTGCTTTTTCAAAATATTTCTATCCCATGCATAAACTGAAAATATTGAATTACTGTCATTCAATATCATTACAAATTTATTTCGTGATTCACCTGTAACGTGCCAAATTCTATCGAGAGTAGATTCAGTATTAAAAGTATAAAAATCTGTCCAGTCGTTTTCAGTAAAATATGAGAAAATATTTTCATTATTCAATGTTCTTACTTTTATTAAATCGTTCTCTAATCTGTACTGAGTTATATGCATTTCAATAGGTTCTCTTCGTAAAAAATTAACTCCTTCATTGGTGATTTTATAAATATCGTTTCCTGAACCGGGTGACGAATTCGCATAAAGATAAAGATTCCCCTGTGATTTAAAGATTGTTCCCGGTGTACTGTTCAAAGAATAAGAAGTTACTATTCCATTATCGAACAAGTAAAGCTTATTCTGTTGATACAGCATAAAGTAAAACTTCCCGGGTGATACAGTATATAAAACAACGTTATATCCAAAGAGAGAAGAGTCCTGAAAGTTTACCTTTGTAAAAACTCCGTTATTATAAATTTTGAACTGAGGAATCTTATAGCCGTTAACAACCGGCGATTTATATCCGCTCATTACAAAATAATTTGCATCATAAAAATTAGTTGCATTGCAGCTGAATGTCGTATCCGTATTTGAGAGGTCAGTTGTGACGCCATCTTTTATTTGATAAACATGCCCCAGTGTTTCTATAAATGCTGTATGTGAATCTCCAGCTGCCATTCTTATAATAGTATCATGAGGAACATACATTGTTGTAAAGTTATAAATATTACTATTCCTGAAAGGTGAGGAATCAACCGGCATATCTGATTTGCATCCAAAGAAACAGAATGAAGTAATGCCGATAAAAAGTGAGACAATGAAATACTTAATGATTGATTCAAATAAGAGTTTCATAGGATTGGGTTAAATTATGAAATTGCTTTTCCATTTAAATTGAAAAACAAAAGCAATAAAATTTTATCCTATATACTTACTTGATTTAGATTTGTATCATTAATTTAATTAATATTTATTTAAAATCAAACTAAAAATTCTGTAACCTTATTCCGTATTTTAAAGTAAATGAAATCGACTTTTTGAAAAATAAATTAGCCTATTTAATTCTTCAAATATTATATCATTTAAACCATCTCACAAACAGAAAAAATTGTCGGGAGTATTTTTAAAATTTACACTGATGATTTAGAATTCTTAAAGTAAAAATTGTTAATCTAACTTCATTTTAAGTGATGTTAAAATAAATTCCATATACCTTATTCTTTGCATTGATAATATTGGTATTAACTTAGTATGCACAATTTTAAAAAACAATAATCACTTACCATTCGTAATCGCATTTAAAATACAAAGCACGTTTTTTAATTTTAAAAAACGAAAATCAGCTATGAAAAAAATTCTAATTACCTCCCTCTTTATTTTTACTTTTATATTAAATTCCCTCAATGCACAATGGGTTCAGCAAACTAGCGGAACAACGGCATTATTAAAATCAGTCTCTGCAGTCAGTGACCAGATCTGCTGGGCAAGCGGCGCAGGTGTCGTTCTCAGAACAACGGATGGCGGCGCAACATGGATTAATGCCCTGGGAAACATTGCCTCAACCTTCGGTGGCTCAAACATCTGGGGCGTTGACGGACAAACTGCTTTAGTTACAGGTACAATTTCCGGAAACGCATTTGTTTACAGAACATCTAACGGCGGTACATCATGGTCTCAGGTATTTACACAAACCGGAGGCTTCATTAATTCAGTTCAGCTTACAGGAGGATTAAACGGTTACATGATGGGTGACCCCGTTGGTAACAGATGGTCACTCTGGAATACAGGTACAATCGGTTTAAGCTGGGACTCAACCGGCATCAGACTTGACGGTACAGGCGAAGCCAGCTGGAACAACGGCATGATGATATCCGGTTCAAAAATGTGGTTCGTTACAAATACAGCAACAGGCAAAATTTATTATTCAACAAATTCAGGAACAACTTTTACAGCTCAACAAACAGGTGCAACATCTGCTACCTTTGGAGCAATCTGGTTTAACTATCCGTTTCAGGGATTAGCAAGCTCTAATGGCTCACTTTTCTCAACATCAAACAGCGGAACGACTTGGACTGTAGTTTCTAATGCTCCGGGCGGAACCGCTAACATTGGCGGCATCACCGGCAAAAATTTAAAATGGTGGTTTACAAGAAACACTGCCAGCACAAGTATTTATACTTCCGGGGATAACGGGACAACATGGTCATCACAAACCTGCCCGAGCGGAGCTTACTCACATATTTCTATGGGAAGACTTTCCACCGGCGGCACTGCAAATATATGGGCAGTCGGAGATGCAGGAAAAATAATTTTCCTTTCGGGAGTAGTTGGTGTAGAGCCAATTAACTCACAAATGCCTTCCAAATATTTATTGGAACAGAATTATCCTAATCCATTTAATCCTCAGACAAATATAAATTTTTCAATTCCGAAAAATACATTTGTAAAACTTAAAGTATTCAATACAACAGGTAAACTTATTTCTGAACTTGTTAACGAATACGAAACTGCAGGCAATTACTCAGTCAAATTTGACGGAAGCGATTTAAGCAGCGGAATTTATTTTTACACAATTGAATCAGAAGGATTTAGAGAAACAAAATCAATGATGCTGATAAAGTAATTTCTAATTTGTCGTTAAATTTCCCTATTATACAAGGCGGCGGAGTTTCTACCCCGTCGCTTTTTGTTTTTAATTGAAACTTTTTTCCTTTCATCACTATTAAGTTTTTAAGATATTGTTCTTAACTAAACATTGTTAAAATGAAAAACCTAGTATTAATCCTCTTCTCTATTTTTTTACTGAGCACTGTTTCAAATGCTCAGACAAAAACATCTACTTCTGATACATCAAAATCCAAAGGGACGATAAAAAGAACCGTAACGGCAATTGCTGTAATTTCCGGTAACACATACGATGGAATTACCGGCGTTATCCGTTTCACAAGATTGAAAAAAGGCGTCCGCATTTCAGGTGAACTTTATGGTTTGACTCCCGGTAAACACGGATTCCACATTCATGAAAAAGGATTATGTGACCGTCCTGACTTTTCAACTGCGGGCGGACATTTTAATCCGGGCGGTATGAAACACGGAAGCACGCATTCCGAGCAAAGACATGAAGGTGACTTCGGAAATATAATTGCAGATGACTACGGTGTAGCAAAGTTTACTTTTACTGACTATACATTAAGCTTTAAAGGAACTAACAGCATTATTGGTAAAGCTGCTATTATACATGAAAAAGAAGATGATTTAAAAACTGACCCGAGCGGTAACTCAGGCAGCAGAATAGGTTGCGGAGTTATACAATTAAATACCTATAGAAGACACTGATAGATTTCAGATTTCAGATTTTAAATGTTATTAAAGAAAGACCCTTGTATATTTTTCATACAAGGGTTTTCTTTTTACAGCAATTATAGAAATGAAAATTATTTAAAATTATTTTATAAGAAGCATGGTCTTTGTTATAGACTCAGTTCCGCTAGTTAATTTATAAAAATATGTACCGCTTGCAAGTCCGTAACTTCCTGCATCAAAATTTATTGAGTAACTTCCTTGTGTTTGCACTCTGTTTACCAATTCAGTAACTTCTTTCCCTGTAGAATTGTAAATTTTCAGTGATACAAAACTTGCGCTTTTAATATCGTAACTGATTTTAGTTGTTGGATTAAAAGGGTTCGGGAAGTTCTGCTTTAACTGAAATGAACTTACTAAAGAAACAGGTTCCTGTACGCCTACCATAGTATTTGCAATTAATTTACTTAAAGGACCGCCGTATGCACCCATATCATTTATCAGAGTTCCTCTTGCTGGGAATTTAGCCTGTCCGGGTGTTGAGCTTTCAGGATCGTTAAATGCTGCGCCTGGATTTCCTGCATCTATACATGGCGATGAAGCAGAAATTAAATAATTTGTTGAATCAAACTGCGGTGCTGATGTTATATTTCCTGTTCCTGTATAACCATCCTGTACACATGAATACGTAACTGCAGCAGTGCCTGAAAACCCGTCTGCAATCTGTTTTAAAGTAATCGAACTCACTGTAGCAGTGTTGCCCCAGACAATATTATTTCTTATAGTAGTTGGTACAGCATTTACTAAAATCCCGCCTCCTTGTCCTGCAACTGATGAGCCGGCTCCGGCAGATGAATTATTTACTATTGTATTGTTTTCTACTATAGAAATTGTGGTGCTGTTGCCATTTGTCCATACACCTCCGCCTCCATAAGTCGGAGTTGAAGCAACTGCCTGATAAACTCTGTTATTAAAAATCACATTATTCTTTAATTGGGAATTGCTGTAATTAAGCACAACTCCTCCGCCGTACATTCCTTCGTTATTGAAAATAATGTTGTTCAGAATTTTAGCACGTCCGTCTCCCATTCTAATTCCGCCGCCGCCTGTGCTTGCAATGCCTGATGGTCTTCTTATTACCTGATTATTTTTTATGATATTGAACTGTACCGTTGCGCGGGTGTATTGCATGAGTATTCCTCCGCCTTCGCAGTATCGGCCAGCGCCATGTTCATCCTGCCAGAAAGTCCCTTGACCGCCTGTGATAGTAAATCCCTGAAGAACAGCTAAGGAATCATTGTTTGAGGAAACAATGCGTACTACACTTGCAGAATCGGAATTGAGAGGGATGCTTCCGTTTATAATTGTATTGGATATTAATGATAAATTAAATGTCTGATAAAAAGTTGAAGTTACTACTATGTTCTTTCCTCTGAGATGGATGTTCTCAAAGTAAGTCCCGGGAGCTACTAAAACCGTATCACCGTCAACTGCAGCGTTAATGCCGGCCTGAATTGTTACGTATTGTGAAGGGACATTTTTTATTGCAGCATGTAATGAGGGTAACAATGCAATCAATAAAAGAACTGTAAATATTTTTTTCATTATTTGTTAAGTGATGATTTAATTCGCGTTAAATATATTTAAGAATCTCTCGCTTTCTAAAATTTTTCTTAGTGATAGAATAAAGTCAGGGGATTTTTCAAACGGATGAGTTCTGAATAAATCGTTACATTCATTATCAAGAACGCTTACAAGCTCCTGTACTTTTTCACCGGCCATTTTATCCATTTTAAAATAATAGCTTCGTGTGAATTTCAGATTATTAGGATTCACATAACCAATGTTAATAAGAGCTTTTGTTTTTTTACTGCATCTGCATGGATTTTCTTTATTAACCAGACCGCATTTATTGTTCATAAAATTGTGAAGGTCTCTTCTTGCGCGTGAAAGTTTCTGTCTGAAATTATCTTTTGAGATTTCCATTATTTCGCTTCCTACTGTATCGGATATTTGCATCAGTCCTCCAAGTGTATATACCAGTCGCTGCTCTCTGTCTAAACACAGAAGCATTCCGAACATGCAGGATATCTTAACTTCCTCAACAAGAATTTTAGAGTCGACAGGGTAGCTTGTGTTATCGGGAAAATCGGAGTCAGGGCAGTTATCAATATTTTTAGCATATTGTGTGAAGTTATTTGCATGCTGCATTTCACCCATGCTTTTTTTCATGTTGAGGACATGGTTGACTACAATTCTGTATGCCCAAGTCCTGAAGCTGCTTCTGCCTTCAAAGCTGCCGAGCTTTGTAATGATTTTTATAAGGACTTCCTGAGTCACATCTTTAGCCTCATCGGGATTGAATACCATCCTTAAAGCAATATTATAGATATAATCCTGATGTTTCTTTATCAGCTTTTCAAGCGAGGGTTTATCTCCCGATACAGAAAGCGCGACAAGCTCGCTATCGGAAGTATCGCCTTTGTATTTATCTGAAAGTATGTTTTGCGGTTCCATATTGTGTTAGACGGTTAAAAATTGAAAGTGTGACAACATTAGTATAAAGTAGCAGGTATAAAGTAAAAAGTAACATTATTGTTACATTCCGGTGGTCCATTGTTGTTTTTACAATATTGCTCATTTTATTTTTCGAAATTTGACGGGGTTTTGACGGATTTTGGAGAAAAATTTATCCCCATTAAATTTAATCTATTTTCAAAGTATTTAAATTTGATAAAATTATTTTTCAAAATTGATGGTTTTTTGACGGATTTTGGAGAAAAATTTATCCCCATCAAAAATAATCTATTTTCAAAGTATTTAAATTTGATAAAATTATTTTTCAAAATTGATGGGTTTTTGACGGATTTTGGAGAAAAATTTATCCCTATCAAAAATAGAACAAAATTTCCCTGTCTCCCAAACCCCCGTTTGGGAGACATCTTCCGTCCCAAACAGGGGTTTAGGACGGAGAGCAAAAGTAAGTGACAAAAATCTTTTCAAAATTGATGAATTTTTGACGGGTTTTCCTGCAAAATAAAATTCTCTCTTCAATATAAAAAAGATACATTATTGTCACATTTTTGGTATTTGAAACAAACAATCCTACTCACTTTTAAAATTAATATATTTTATTCAGATATAAAAGAAATTCCTCCCTATTAGTAGGTATAGGGAATTTTTTCCCCCCCATTACCATCCGGATTAAATTCAGTGAAAAACTTATCTGTTTATAAACTTTAATAAATTGAGTAAATTGAAAGTTATTACAAAAATTAACTTATCAGAATTAAATGAAAGAAGTATATATTGTTGACGGACTACGCACACCTATCGGAAAATACGGCGGAACATTAAAGGATACGAGACCGGATGACATGATGGCTTTATTAATGAAAGAGCTTGTAAAAAGAAATTTTGAATATAAAGGAATTCAAAAAGAAGAAATAGAAGATGCTATAATCGGAAACGCAAACGGCGCAGGCGAAGAGAACAGAAACATTGCGCGTATGTGCGTGCTGCTCGCAGGACTTCCGTTGACAGTAGGCGGAGTTACAGTGAATAGGCTTTGCGGCTCAGGCATGCAGGCATATCTTGATGCTGTAAGAGCAATAAGAAACGGCGATGGAGATTGTTATTTAGCAGGCGGAGTTGAATCAATGACCCGCGCTCCTTTTGTAATGGCAAAAGCAACTGAACCGTTCTCAAGAAAAGTTGACGTATTCGATACTACTATCGGCTGGAGATTCACAAATCCTTTGCTTGCAAAAATGCATCATCCGTTTTCTATGGGTGAAACAGCAGAGAACGTTGCAGAGAAATATAAAATCACAAGAGAGAGACAGGATGAGTTTTCATACAAATCACAGATGAAAGCTAAAGCGGCAATTGAAACAGGGAAGTTTAATAATGAAATTCTACCAGTTGAAATAAAATCAAAGAAAGATGTTGTAATATTTAATACTGATGAGTTCCCGAGATTCGATACCACAATAGAGAAGCTTGCTAAGCTGAAACCGGCATTCAGAGAAGGCGGAACTGTTACAGCAGGAAATTCCAGCGGGGTAAATGACGGAGCGAGCTTACTTTTAATATGCTCGGAAGATTTTGTAAAGAAGCATAATTTAAAGCCAAGAGCAAGATTTGTATCAGGCGCAGTTGCAGGAGTTGATCCTGCATGTATGGGTATCGGTCCCGTACCTGCAACAGTTAAAGCGCTATCGAGAGCTAACTTGAAAGTTGATGACTTAGATTTAATTGAACTGAACGAAGCATTCGCTGCGCAGTCACTTGCAGTAATAGATGAACTTATGCTTGATGAAAGCAAAATTAATGTTAACGGCGGAGCTATTGCATTAGGCCATCCGTTAGGCAGCAGCGGCTCAAGAATTTTACTGACACTTCTGAATGAAATGGAAAAGAGAAATAAAAGATACGGACTTGCCACTATGTGTATTGGAGTTGGACAGGGAATAGCTAGTATTATCGAAAGAATTTAATTCTGAATTCAGGTTGTTGGTCAGGAGACCAACAACGGCAACTTTTTCTGCTTCCCAAACCCCTGTTTGGGAAGCAAAATCACAATTCAAATAAAGGTGACACTGCCAAATCAATTATCGGTTTTAAGAATAATTCTTGCTCCACTCTTTCTGTATTTTTTTCTTTCAGATAATTTGTTGTTGAAAAAAATCTCAGTAGGTGTCTATCTTATTGCAACGATAACTGACTGGTACGACGGCTGGCATGCGCGCAAATTCGGAGTGGTAACAAAAACCGGAATTTTTCTTGACCCTCTTGCAGATAAAATTCTCACTTCCTGCGCGTTCATCGGATTTTTTCTGATAGGTATGATGCCTCTCTGGATGGTGATTATTATTGTGGTTCGCGATATAGTGATTACACTGATGCGTTCATATTCTGAAATGAACGGCAAAACTTTACCAACTTCCTACATAGCAAAAGTGAAGACATTCGTACAGATGACGTATATATTTGCAATTCTTGTTTTATTTTTCTGGAGCATATCAACAAAAGATTTAACTATTAGTGTTGATATTGGTGTGTTCCTCCTCTCTCCATACAATTATTTTTTAATGGCATTAGTCACATTCCTAACTGTATATACAGGCATCACATATTTTTTTGAAAAGAAATCTTAACCCTGTTTAAATATGAGATTTGTAAAAACTAAAGAGATTGTAAATCCCGATTTCAAAGTCGATTTTTTCAGTAAACTGATTGCAAGCTGGTTCTTCACAGGATATTTCCCAAAGGGTTCGGGCACTGTCGGCAGTCTTGCTGCATTTGTTATATTTCTTTTTCCGTCTATGAATGACCCTTACATGCTCAGTATTGCCTTCCTTATTGTTTTTATTTTGGGAACGTATGCAACAATTCCTATGATGAAACGTTATGGAAATGACCCCTCGACAGTAGTTGTTGACGAAGTGGTAGGGCAGTGGTTTACAATTATGATAGTAATGGCTGCAGGATACTGGAAGCTGAATTTTATATGCTGCGCTGTAACTTTTATAGGATTCAGAGGTTTTGATATATTGAAGCTTCAGCCTGCCAAATATTTCGATAGAAAACACACTGCTTTAGGTGTAATGCTTGATGACGTTATGGCTGCTATTTACGGCGGTGTTGCTTCAATCTTTGCAATTATTTTACTACAAAGATTATTAAATTTATAATAAATGAACTCAAAGATACTGACAGTCGGTGATGAAATTTTAATCGGGCAGATTGTAAATACCAATGCCGCATTCTTGGGTGATGTATTGTTTAATACTGGACTTCCTGTAGAAAAATCGGTAACAATCGGTGACGATGAAAAAATACTTATTGATGAACTGCAGGACTCTCTTTACAATTATGATGTAACAATTATAACAGGCGGATTAGGACCGACGCACGATGATATAACAAAGCCCGTACTTCTTAAATTTTTCAAAGATAAGCTGATACTTGATGAAAAGGTTTTAGAGCATGTAAAAAAAATATTTTCGACACGCAATGTTCCAATGCCGGAAACAAACATAGGGCAGGCAATGGTGCCCTCCAAGTCAAAAGTAATATGGAATGAAAACGGAACAGCTCCGGGAATATGGATTGAGAAGGCAAATAAAGTTTTTGTTGCTTTGCCGGGTGTTCCTTATGAAATGAAGGCGATGATAAGTGATACAGTAGTTCCGATGCTGAAAGAAAAATATTTAAAAGATTTGGGATATGTCCTGAAACAAAAAACATTACTAACAACGGGAGTAGGGGAATCTATCCTAAATGAAATGATGGGAGATGTCCCTTCGATAATCGGAGAAGATAAACTTGCGTTTCTTCCCAGCATTGAAGGAGTACGATTAAGAATAAATGTGAAGGCTGATACTGAAGAAAATGCTTCTCAGAGAATTTCAGAGATTGAAAGTAAAATCCGGGAAAAAATAGGTGAGCATATTTTCGGGGAAGGTGAAGAAATACTTGAAGAAATTATCGGCAAATTACTTACAAAAAAGAAATTTTCAATTGCAGTTGCGGAGTCGTGTACAGGCGGAATGATTTCATCCAGAATTACTGATGTAAGCGGAAGCTCTGAATATTTTAAAGGCGGGATGGTAACATATTCCAATAAGTCTAAAGTGAAATTTTTAGATGTAAAGAAAAAAACTCTGACTAAGTATGGAGCCGTAAGTGAAAAGACAGCGAAGCAAATGGCAGAGGGAGTTCGAAGGCACTTTAAAACTGATATAGGTATTTCAACAACAGGAATTGCCGGACCAACAGGCGGCAGCGATGAAAAACCGGTTGGTTTAGTTTACATTGGCTACTCAGATAAAAAAAATACTTTTGCAAAGAAATTTCTGTTTGGAAATTTCAGAGACAGAAACAAGAAAAGAGCAGCGCAAATGGCTCTGGAAATCGTAAGAAAAGAATTGTTGAAATTACAAATATGAATTGTTAATTTTATTGACCTCGAGAACTATTTTTCCCTTTAAAAATAATTATAAAATTGCTTCATTACACGATAGCAAAAATTAAACTTCTGGAAGGAGAAGAAAATGAACAAAAATTACTCTTTAGCATTTAAGAGTATGTCAATATTTACAATGCTATTCTTGATTTTTAACTTAAACACAGGAAAGGCAGCGTCAATGTTAGACGACCCTCGGTTTGACCGCATACCTCAAAGCTACCTTGAGCAGGTTGCGATGCAAAACGATTTCTTTGCCCCTGCAACGGTTACTATTGGCGATTACGACAATTTTGATATGGGAACCAGTACTGCCGAACCGCACATCTCACAAAATCCATTGAATCCTCTTTGGAATTTCTGCGCATACAATATAAATACAAGTTTCAGAACATTGGATGGCGGAATGACATGGACAGCAACTTCAGTTCCTTTTGCAAACACAGCAGGTGACCCTGTAACAGCTTATGACAGTTTAGGAAATCTTTTCTACGATAACATGAAGAGTCCAATCACCGGAACATGGACAAATAAATCTACTAACGGTGGTGTAACATGGGGTACCGGTGTATCAGCAAATGTAGGTAATGATAAGAACTGGATCTGCGCTGACCAAACTGGCGGTCCTTACGGCGGATATATTTACGGCGGAATGACACCCGGTAACTTTGTAAGAAGCACAGACCACGGTGCAACATTCTCAACAATGTTTACAGCAAGCACGCAGACTCTACCGGGAAGTATGACAGCAGTCGGACCAAACGGTAGTGTTCAGGGTGGAAGTGTTTATTACATGACACACTCAGGAGCTAATTCAGCAGGTGTTTATACATTATACAGATCAACAAACGGAGGAGCTAATTTTACGCAGATGTCCTCAAATCAATTTTCGAATTACATCGGAACAGAAATCAGCTCACGTTCCACAGTTCAGGGAATGAGAACAAGACCATATCCAATGATTGCATGTGATAACAGCTACGGACCATACAGAGGTCGCGTATATTTAGTTTATGCATCAAACAATCCTGCAGGAAATGGAAACAAATCAGATATATTCTTAAGATATTCAACGGATTTTGGCGCAACTTGGTCAGCCCCAGCTGTAGTAAATGATGACCTGAATTCACAAAATAATTTTCAGTTCTTCCCTGCAATATGGTGTGAAAAAAATACAGGAAAGCTTTATTTAAAATGGTATGATACAAGATTATGTCCGACATCTGACAGTATGGATGTTTATGCAACTTATACCACAAATGGAGGAGCATCGTTTGCTCCAAACCAAAGAGTTACAAACAAAACATTTAAGATTAAATTAGCTTCATCAGGTTCAGCACCTGCTTATCAGGGTGATTATGATGCTATCTGCGGAAATCCTATTTCTGCAATGGCTTGTTGGACAGATTTCAGAAACAGCAATTACGGTTCATACACAGGTTACTTCCCTGATTTTGCCATGAGGGTAAGTAGCACAAGCCTTAATATAAATGGAAACGGCAATACAACGATCTATACTTCTGTTCCGGGTGTAAAACTTTATACAAATTCAGTTAAGTTATCTGCAACTGTTTCTCCAACTCCTTCGGCTGGCTCCGTTTATGTTCAATTTATAGGAAGAGATTCATTGACTGTATATCCGGATTCAATCCAAACCAGAATCGGAGCAACATCAGGTACAACAACAGGCACATATACAGTAACTATTCTTGCTCAGGGACCTAACGGAACACCTAGACACCAAAGAACAATTACAGTTAATGTTGGACCTACAGGAATTATCGGAAATGAAGTTCCTGCAAAGTTTGAACTTTCACAAAATTATCCTAATCCATTCAACCCCACAACGAAAATTCAATACTCAGTTGCAAAGCAAACTGATGTAAGAATTATTGTATTCGATGCAGTTGGAAAGCAAGTTTCGGAAATGGTTAAGAGTGATGTTCCTGCGGGAAGTTATTCTGTAGATTTCAACGGAACAAGATTAGGCTCCGGAGTTTACTTCTATAGATTAATTACAAATGAATTTACAGATACAAAGAAAATGATGCTTGTTAAGTAATATTATTTTCTTTTAGTTTTTTAAGAATGGCTCATAGCTGAAAAGTTGTGAGCCATTTTTATTTTAAAACGGTTTTAAAATTATAAAGAAGTATTCCTGCCGAAACGGAGAGATTGAGTGATTCACAATCGGAGTAATCATCAATTTTTATCAATTCAAATTCCTGATTCTTAATTTCTTGAGAAATACCATTCGCTTCATTGCCGAAAACAATAGCATATTTTTTATTTTTATTGATAGGAAATTGTGAGAGATTTTTCTTTGCCCCGAGATCAGTAAGAAGAACCTCATATTGCTCACTTAAATTAAGGAGTTCTAAATTTAAGTCACAGTCAGGCAGTATATCAACATGAAACATTGCTCCCTGTGAAGCGCGGAGTACTTTGGAGTTATACAAATCAACACTGTTTTTAGAGATAAGAATTTTATCAACATTGAACCAGTAACAAGTCCTTATTATTGTTCCGAGATTTCCCGGGTCGTTAATGTTATCGAGCGCAACAATCAGTTTTGCAGATTCAGATAAAACTAATTTTTCAGGATGTTCAGGTTTCCTCACGACTGCAATAATTCCTTGGGGATTAACGGTATCCGCTAATCTGTTAAAATTCTTTTCAGATGCGTAAAGAATTTCGATATCTTTTGTAGGTACGAGGGATAAGTCAAAATCATCTCTGGCAATAATGCAGTCGATATAATCTTTGTAATATAAATCAGATGAAAGACATTCCTTAATTAAGTGAATTCCTTCAATAAGAAATTTCCCTTCTTCGTCACGTGTCCGCTTGTTTTTTAAATCAGCAAAGTACTTTATCTCTTTATTTGTTAACATGTGAAGAATTAATGTTCTCTGGATAAAAATTTCTTGAATTTCTTTAACGCAAGTGCTCTGTGTGATATATCATTTTTCTTTTCATCTCCCATTTCAGCATAAGTCTTTGCAAATCCTTTTGGAATGAAGAGTGGATCATAGCCGAAGCCGTTATCTCCTTTTGCCTGCTTTATTATTTTACCTTCAACAATTCCTTTAAAAAAATAATGCTCAGTTTCATTTATATAAAGACATTGAACTGATTCAAATTTAGCAGTGCGGTTTATACCGTCGACATCTTTCAAATTAAGTAAAAGTTTATCACAATTATCTTTGTAAGTTGCATTTTCTCCTGCGTATCTTGCAGAGTAAACTCCGGGTTGACCATTCAATGCATCAACAAATAATCCTGTATCATCGGCAAGAGTAGCAACATTGAATTTTTCAAAAATAGTTTTTGCCTTAAGCAAAGAGTTTTCTTCAAGAGTTGAGCCTGTTTCTTCAACCTCGGGGAAGTTTGGAAAATCTTTCAAGGATAGAATTTCTATTTGTAATGGTGCAAGTATATCAGAAATTTCTTTTATCTTGTGAAGATTATTTGATGCTATTAAAAGCCTGGTAAGTTTCATCTGTAAATTTATTAAACCTTTTTGATATTATTAAGTCTTATAAGAAGACAGTAAAAGATATGAAAAGAAAAAACGAATATGTTAAAATCAATTTTATTTGCGCTTGTATTCTGCTTGGCCGCGGCATTTTTTACTGCGTCAAAAGCAGATGCATGGCCAAAACACAGACATCATCACATTAAAAGAGTTTACCTAAGAACTTATGTAGCTCCGGCAACAGTATGGGTTCCGGGTCACTGGGCTTATAATAAATTTGGTATTGCCGTATGGAGAAAAGGTCACTGGAAAAGAGTTTACAGATAAATGGAACTAAACATAAAAGAACAAGTTTAAAACATAACTATAAAAAATCTAAATAACATATCGAGATTTCCTACTATAAACCCACTAAGCTCTATTCAGCAATGAACAGGGCTTTCCTCTTTGGTAAAAATTAATTAAAAAAATTGATTAAGCTGTAATATCTTCTTTGTATTGCAACTGATAAAGTTTGTGATACAAACCTTTCTTATCAAGCAACTCCTGATGTGAACCCATTTCTTTTATTTCACCCTTATGCATTACAATAATCTTATCACAGTTCTGAATTGTCGAAAGTCTGTGGGCAATAACTATTGAAGTCCTGCCTTCGATGAGTTTCTTTATTGCTTCCTGAATAAGAATTTCTGTAGTAGTATCTATATTAGATGTCGCCTCGTCGAGAATTAAAATCTTCGGATCGTATGCCAGCGCTCTTGCAAATGAAATAAGCTGTCTCTGACCTGTTGAGAAAGTTGAACCTCGCTCATTCACTTTGTGATACATTCCGTCCGGCAGCGAATTAATAAAGTATCTTAATCCTGTTTGGTCAATAGCGTTGTTAATTGCTTCATCGGTAATATCTTTGTTTCCGAGAGTAATATTTTTTCTTATATCACCCGAAAATAAAAATACATCCTGCAATACTACTGAGATGTTTCTTCTTAAATCTCTTTGCTTTAAATTGTTAATGTTAATTCCGTCTATAGTTATCTCACCTTTATTAATCTGATAGAACTTTGAAATCAAATTTATGATTGTCGTCTTGCCTGAACCCGTTGCCCCAACAAATGCAACTTTCTCACCTTCCTTAATATTGAATGAAATATCTTTCAGTACATAATCTTCATTGTTATATGCAAACCATACATTTTTAAATTCAATATTTCCTTTCAGCTTTTCAATATGAACTGAATCCTTACCGTCAACAATTGCAGGCTTCTCATCAAGTAAAGTAAAGATGCGCTCGCTGGATGCCATAGCAGTCTGAAGAATATTATACTTTTCGGATAAGTCTCTTATAGGACGGAAGAACATTTCAGAATACTGAATAAATGTTATAAGAACACCAAGCGAAACTGCTCCTTGTAAAACTTCTCCGCCGCCGTACCAGATTATTAATCCCGATGATACTGCAAGAAATAATTCAACAATAGGGAAGAAGATAGCATAGTAAAAAATGCTTCTCTTGTTTTCTCTTGTATGTTCCTGATTTATTTCTTCAAACTCATCTACTGTTCTTTTCTCTTTTGCAAAAACGTGTACGATTGAAATTCCGGTTATATGTTCCTGTAAATATGAATTCAGTTTAGAAATTAAAATTCTTATTCTTGAATAAGATACACGGATTTTCCTTCTGAAAATAAATGTGGCGTAAATTAATATAGGAAGAATTGAAAGCGTAACTAATGCCAGTCTCCAGTCAAGCGTAAACATAAAATATAAAATCCAGAACAGAGTAAATATATCTCCGAAAGCTGTTACAAGTCCCGATGAAAAAACATCAAACAAAACTTCCACATCAGATGTAACTCTTGTAATTAATCTTCCTACGGGATTGTTGTCGTAAAATTTCAAATGAAGGTTCTGAAGATGCTCAAATATTTTCATCCGTAAATCCATGATGATATTCTGACCAATCCAGCTGGTAAGGTAAGTCATTCCGTATTGAATTATGCCCTGCACGATTAATGTCCCGAATAGAATAAGCATGATAGTTTGCAATCCGGGTAAATCCTTGTGAGCAATCTTATCATCTATAGCAATAGGAGTCAGTCTCGGTCTAACTGCAGCAAGCGCAGAGACTGTAATAGTAAGAACAACAGCCAGCACAATGTAACGTGTGTACGGCTTGAAGTACGCAATGAGGCGTTTCAGTAAATATGAATCGAGTCCTTTGTGGAGCTGTTCTTCGTTTTTAGTTTTAGTTTCTGCCAATTGAAAATTTAAGATTCTTGTATTTCTTCTTCGAGTAATTGTTTCTGATATATATCATAATAAATTCCGCCGAGACTTATTAATTCGTTATGTGTGCCTTGTTCTCTTATCACAGAATCTGACAGCACAATTATATTGTTAGCATTTTTTATAGATGAAATTCTGTGTGATATGATAATGCTTGTCCTGTTCTTCATCACTTTTTTCAATTCATTCAGTATCTCTTCTTCAGTATGAGTATCAACTGCTGATAGGGAATCATCAAGTATTAAAATTTTTGGATTTTTGTATATTGCTCTTGCAATGGAAGTCCTTTGTTTCTGCCCGCCCGAAAGCGTTATTCCGCGTTCACCAACAACGGTTTGAAATTTTTCAGGGAACTCGGATACATCTTTATAGAGAGAAGCAGACTTGGCTGATTCAATCATTCTGTCATAATCAACTTTATCGTATGAATAAGAAATATTTTTTTCTATGGAAGTTGAAAATAAAAATGATTCCTGCGGAACTACTCCGATAGCTTCTCTTAATGTTCTCAGAGGAATTTGTTTAATACTTTTACCGTCAATTAAAATCTCGCCTTCGCTTATATCATAAATTCTTGATAAAAGACTTATCAGTGTTGTCTTTCCGCTTCCCGTATGGCCTATAATTCCGAGTGTTGTACCTTTATTAACTTTTAAATTAATATTTTTTAATGCGTATGCATGACCTGAATCATATTTGAAAGAAACGTTCTTTAATTCTATTTCACCGTCAATATTTTCCAATGTAATTGTATTATCCGTTTCCGCTGAGTCAGCTATCTCGGGCTTTATTTTCATTATTTGTATAAGTCTCTGCATAGATGGTGCAGCGCGCTGTGATAAATTGATAATCCAACCGAATGCAATCATAGGGAAAGTTAATAATCCAAGATAAATCAGGAATGATGATAGATTTCCCAGAGTCATTCTGTCGTTTATAATTTCAATTCCGCCGAAATATATAACAAGGACTAATGAGACACTTGTAAGAAGGAACATCATTGGAAAAGAAAATGACTGTACCTTTGCCAGTGACAAATTTTTTCTGAAATAATCCCTTGAGCTGTTGTAAAACTCTTCAATTTCATTTTTTTCTCTTACATACGATTTTACTACTCTGATCCCCGATAAATTTTCCTGCGCCTTAGATGTTAAATCTGAAAAAGATTCTTTTACTTTCAGCGAGCGGCTGTGAGTCATTCGCCCGACTTTATAAACTATATAGCTTATTAACGGAAGCGGACTTAAAGAAACAAGTGCGAGAAATGGATTTATATAGAATAAAATGGATACTGTTAAAATTGTTCTGTACACTACCTGTATAGTGTACATTATTCCCGGACCGACGAATTCACGCAAGGCATTAATATCGTTTGTGGCAAGCGCCATTATGTTACCGGTAGAATTTTTATTAAAGAAATCTCTTGGCATATAAACAATGTGCTCGAAGAAATCGAATCTTAAATCATTTTCAATGTCCCGGGATACAACTATTATATGCTGTCTTACTAAATAAAGGAATATCCCTGCAATCAGTGAAGAAAGGACTGCCATTGCAGAATAAAAAATGATGGTAGAAGGTGTTGCTCCTGATTTTAAGGCATCAATTCCGTTACCCACTATAAGCGGGAAAAGTGAGCTGAAAGAAATTGAAAGGAATATAAAAATACATCCCATTATTAATTTCTTTCTGTAATTTTTTATGTAGGGGAGTAAGCTATAGAGTGCTTTCATATGGACAATTACAAATTACAACAAAAAAAATATTGAAATAAGTCCAAAAGAAGGTTAAGAAAGGTTATTTCTTTTTCTTAAGAACCATTCAAGGCAAAGCGTGAAAATTACAAGTGAAAGAAAATATGGATTAAATTTTAAACTGAAATCTTTACGTGACTTGGTGCTTAAGTTTTGTGAAGAGCTTAATGAATCTAAGTAACTCTGTATCTGATTTTTAGAATAATCTGAAAAATTTCTTCCGTTAGTTGCGGCTGATATTTCAGAAAGAATTGTCCTGTCTGCATTTGTTTTCTTGAACTCAAGATTATTCTCATCTGAAAGTAATCTTGCTGATGATGTTTCAATAGAATTTCCATTGGAGAATAATTCCGCTGAGATTTTAAAATCACCTTTGAAGTCAGGAGTAAACTTACCTTCAAAATAGTCGGAAGAAATTTTTGAAAGTTCTAACTCTTTACTGAAATCTTTAGAATTGATTTTAACTTTTACTGAAGGAACGGAAATATCTTCATAATTTTTTAATCGGGCTATCAAAGTAACTTCATCTCCCGGGCCAACTATATTTTTTGAAAGCTCAAAGTCCATTATTTTCTTTTTATCTTTTGATGATATAGAAATTATGGAAGAGGATAATAGCTTACTGAAAACAAGGGAGAAATCATTTTGCTTGTTAAGCCTCAGTTTGTAAAAACCATGAAACAAAAATGCCGCTGAACCCTTTTCATCGCTGTTTGCAATTACTACTACGGGCTGTGAGTTTTTCGAATTAGTTAAAATCGTTTCAGCCCCCGGTTTTACACTGTATGAATTTGAATTCACAAAAATCGCCGGTGATGAGTTTATTGAATTTAAATCCGTATTTTTTAGAAATTCTGAGTTTGAATTTGAAATTAATTTTAGCTGCGATTCAACTTCATTGTTCGATGAACTTATTACAGTCATCGGTAAATTATCTTTAAAAATGCTTAGCTTTGAGTAATCAACATTGCGGCTCTCAATATATATTAACGGAGTTTTATATTTATCAATTGATGACTTAAGTTCGTTCACAACAGATGCATTAGTTTGTACTACAGGAAATCCTGCAAATATAATTGCATCGTAGTCTTTGTAATTGTTGACTGCCGGTTCGTAAAACTCGGCAGGGGACTTTTGAGTCTGATAAGTTACCTGAAAATTATTTATTGATGAGAGCTGCTCTTTCAGAAAAGCAAAATCAGATGACGGTCCGCCGCTGTACACAAGGACTTTGAATTTATTATTGAGATAGTTTATGAAGAAATAATCGGTATTGTTCTTTAAAGTGATTTCATCTTTTAACGGTTCAATTTCAATTTTATATTTTTTAATTCCTTCAGTGCCTGATGAAATCAAAAAATCTGCTTCGTATAAATTGTTTTTATCGTTTGTCTGAATTGTTTTGGAATCTATCTGTGTTTCCTCCTCAAATAAATTTACTTTTATTCCTTCATTAATCTTGTAAGAATTCAATTCAACTCTCACAGAAACTTTACTATCTATAAAAGCAGTATTGTTTACATAAATGTTCTTTACAAGAACATCTCTTTTTTGAGTAGTATCTCCAATTAAAATATATGAAAAAGGTATATTAAATGACTTTGCAAGCTCAGTTGGATTCCCGCCTTCGTTTATATTGCCATCAGATAGAATGGTTACGGAATTCATATCCTGAAAACTGCTTAGGGAACTGATTGATTTCAGCAGATTGGTAGAATTAATATGATTACTTATCTTTTGAATAGAGTCAAAGTCATTTTTTCTTATTTCCTTAATCACTCCGTCTGAAAAAGCAAAGAATGAGTTATCAGAAGGAATTTTATCATTTAAAATACTCTGTTCACCATTAAATCTGTTTTCTATCTCTAAACTTTTGGATGCGTCGATTAAAAAAATATTTTTGTGTAACTGCGCATCAGATGAAATAAAAGATAATACCGGTGTTAAAAACAAAAGAAGTATAAATAGGGTTGAAAAAAATCTAATTGCAGGAAATACATATTTCTTTGGTGACTCAAGTGTGGATTTTCTGTAATAAACATAAGCTACCGCAGCAGCAATAGCTGCTATCAGAATAAAAAAAAGTATGTTACCTGATTTTAAAAAGATATCCATTCGGTCATGTTAGAATGAAATAAGAAAGAATGGCACTCCTGAAAAACAGAAGTGCCGAGAGGGATGATGTTAAAATCGTGTATCTATATAAATTGATTCGCGCATATCGCTTATCCATTTTTCAAGCTCTTTGCCTTCTTTATACTGGTCAGCAAGTTTTTTTACCTTATCATAGTCGCCTTCGATAGTAAGACTATGCTCAGGGGTTTTTGCAATCACTTTTATAATTTCGTATCCGTAGTCAGTTCCGTTTGTTGTCATTCTAGCGGGGTCAGTTATTCCGTTTATCGGAGTTTCATTTATTCTGGAAATAACTGTGCTGTCTAACTGGTCTATTGAAAGGACTCCAATGTATCCGCCCTTATTCTTCGTATTATCATCCTGCGAGTATTCTTTTGCAGCATCCTCAAAAGTTATTTTGCCTGCAATAATTTTATCTTTTAAATCTTTTAAGAACGAAATAGTTTCAAGATCTGAAGATTCAAACTTTGGAAACTTTACTAAAATATGCTGTGAAGTAAAACCGTCAACTTTTTTATCAACCAGTTTGATTATGTGATAGCCGAATTGTGTCTCTACTAAATCTGAAACTTCCCCCGGCTGCATGACCAATACTGCTTCTTCAAACGGTTTCACAAAACTTCCTTTTTTTACGTAGCCTAAGTTACCGCCTGTAATTGCAGAGAGTGAGTCATCAGAATTTCTTCTTGCCAGGTCTGAAAAATCTGCACCTTTCTTTAAGCTGTCAAGAATCTGTTTTGCTTTTTCCTTTGCATAATTCTTTTCTGCATCGCTCACTTTTCTATTAAGAAATATATGTGCTATTTCAAATTCTTCAGGAGCTTTTGGAAGACTATCCTGATATGTTTTGTAAAACTCTCTTACTTCTCTATCAGTTGCTTTTACTCCGCTGCCAAATTTCTGGCGTTTGAGTTTTTCCGTCATCATTCTTTTCTTCAAATCTTCTTTCAATAGCATTCTGATCTTTACAATTGACATCTCATAAATTTCTTCAAGCCTCTGCTGAGAGCCCACCTGGTCAATAAGATTCTTTATCCTGTTATCCAGTTCTTTGGTAACCTCATCATCGGTCACTTCAATACTATCTTGCTGGGCTTTAGCAAGTATAATTTTATCTGTAATAAGGCTGTTGAAAATTTCCTGCGCTAATGAAGGAGGAATTTGTGTAAGTTTGTTCTGTCTGGCGTATAATGAGAGCTGATATTGCAAATCGGATTCAAGTATAATTTCATTGCCGACTACGGCCAATATTCTATCGCCTTCCTGCTGAGCATAAGAGTTGATAGGGAAGTAAATGCTCAATAGAATTACAGGGAATAAGAAAAATTTTATAAGTTTCAAACGTAAAAAATTGATTTTAAAAATAAAGTGATGCCGCAAAATGCAGCATCACTACTTTATACTAACAAAAATAAAATTTGTTCAGTTCTAATCTTTGAATGCTTCCATCAGAACTTTGTCGTTAATCTTTACAGGATATTTCTGACGAAGCTTATTCACGTATTCTGTTTCCATTTCTTTGAATTTCTCCTGCTGCAATGTATTCGATATTTCAGCTTTTACATCGTCGAAAGGTCTGATTTTCGTTTCATTGTTTTCAGTGAACTGATACTTTGCCTTATTATTTTCATAATACTTCATCATATCTTCATTTGTGATTTTAATCTTGCTCCATAATTCTTCCTGGTCAATTTTAAAGCTTAACAGTCCGTTTTCGTATTCGGTTAATAACTCTACATAGTCAGGATCTTTTTCAATCTTATCTTTAAGCGCAATTGCATTTAATAATGGAAGTTCACAGGCGCCGTCTAACAATTTTTTTATATTTTCAGAATTTGCAAAACTGTTTGCAAGGTCTCTGTTTCTGTTATAATAATTAATCAGGTCTTCTACTTTTATATTTCCGTCTTTGAATGTTGCTAATACTTTCTCCCTGTCAGATTTTGAGAACAAGCTGTCGAAATTATAGTTGCCGATTGTTTTTGTGGAATCAAATTTTGATTTTAAATAGCTGAATGCATCGCCATTGAGTTTAAAATCAAGACTTTTCTTTGAGGTCTCAATATACTTTGCATATTCATCTTTAAACGCTTTGCCTTTTTTATATTCCTGCTTCAGGTTGTCTTTTTGTTTATCAAAAGACTGGTACTCTTTTACATCTGTCATCTTAATTATATGCCAACCGAAAGGAGTTCTGACAAGTCCGGATATTTGTCCCGGTTTTAAAAGAAAAGCAGCGCTATCAAATGATTGAACCATTCTTCTTCTGTCAAAGAATCCTAAGTCACCGCCTTTAGGGGCAGAACCCGGGTCCTGTGAGAATTCAGTTGCAAGTTTTGCAAAATCTTCTCCGTTTTTAATTCTATCAAGAATAGATTTAGCTTTATTATATGTGCCGATTGAGTCTATTGTTTTTCCTAAGCTGTCTTTAGTATCCTGAATTAAAATATGTGATGCTCTTATTGATTCAAATCTTGGTCTTTTATCTGTAAGCTTAACAATGTGAAGTCCGTACATTGTTCTTACAGGTTTTTTGGAATGCTCACCGACTTTTAAAGAATAAACTTCATTTTCAAATTCCGGTACTGTCATCCCTGCAGTGAAGTAGTACAGGTCACCGTTGTTTTGCTGAACAGTAAAATCTTCGGAGTATTTTTTAGCTACAGTTATGAAGTCAACACCGGCTTTTAAATCAGCCATGGCATCGTTCGCTTTTTTGTAAGCTTTAATTGAGTCTTCAGGATTTGCTGTCTGAGGAAGATTTATTAAGATATGTGAAGCTCTTACTTCATATTTCTTCATATCATATAAATCTTTTATGTGAGGCTCAACGATTTTCTTATCAATTAAAAAAGCTGAAAGAAAATTTTTCTTATATTCATTGATATCATTTTGAATATCTGCTGATTGAAGAAGTCCTCTGTCTCTTGCGTCTTTTACTTTAAGTCTGAACTTTATTAATAAATCAAGAAAATCTTTTCTATCCTGAAGTGATTTGCTCTTTGCAGAATCTAAATTTGGATTTGATTTTAAGAATTGCTTTTCGTATTCATAAAGATAAATTTTTTCATTTCCGATTTCAGCCACAACCTGTTTCTTCTTCATTGAAGAGCAGGCAACAATCATAGTCACTGAGGAAAGCAATAAAAAAGTTAAAAACTTAAACGTATAGCTGTTTTTAGTCATTTGGAAAATATGGAATAATTTGATTTAAAAATGAGATAGCACAAATTTTACTCATTTTAGGTTTGAATAACAAGTCAGCTAAATTTCTGAATTAATGGTTTATTAGGGTTTTATATGATGTCAGAAAGTCAATTATTTTGCAGATAGAATTGAAAATATTAAAAAAAATAAACAATTTACAAAAAAATAATATAATTATTTTTTAACGTAGAACTTTATCAATTCTTTTCAACCTATATATCTATATATTATTAAGTAAGTTTGGAAAAATTTGCAAGCAATTCTGCAAATTAAAAAAAAAATCTATAATACTTGATTTTATAAACCGAATGAGTTAATTTTGAAGTAATTATGTAATTATCAAACCAAATTTAAAAGGAAATTTGCAATGAGAAAATCATTCGTCTATTTAATACTGGGGATATTCTGCCTCGGAATAATTTCTAACAATGCTTTTGCCCAGTTCACCGCACCTGAAACAGTCCTTGGATTACACATCACCGGGAATATGGCAACCAATGAAGGCTACGGAGTTGGTAATGCAATCTACGGCGGTAATTATTCCGGAGCAACATACGGAATGAAATGGGGAAGAGGTGTTGGCTTAGATTTTTCCATTGGTCTCGGTAAAACCAAAAGAAACAGAATTACACTTGGAGCTGAGTGGAATGCAATGATTAATGCAAATACTGCCAATGTACCTTTCTTACTTATAAGCCCGGATGAAAAAATAATGACATATTACAATATAATCAGTGCTTCAATTGGTTACCAGTATATGTTCAATGCAAGATGCAGACAAAAACAATGGGTAGGTATCGCATTAACAGGCAGCTCAATCAGCGCACCACGCTATAGTGTTATTAACTTCAATAGCGCAATGAGAGGCGGCGTTGCTCTTTCAACAGGTTATGATTGGGTTCTTGGTGATTCAGGTAAATGGGGTATTTCTCTTTACGGAAAATATCACGTAGTAAATTACTTCTTCAATGCTAATGGAGATAACGGTGAAAACTTTATTAATGACGGTAATGGCCAGCCGGGTGCAGGTTATAACAGATACATTGGTTTGTTAAGCATCAACCTTGCTATTAATATGTATGGCGGCGTTCAGTCACTTACAAACTTGATGAAATAATTTTTTTGATTTTTTATATTCAAGCCCTGCACAATTTGCAGGGCTTTTTTTATTCTATTGCTTGTAATACAAGTTACAGTTAATTTATTCAAAAGAATCCTATCGAATAACTACTATACCTTTTTAAAAATTACACCAAATATTTGTTAAGGTTAAATCTATTTAATCGCGGAAAGTTAGTTTTATTAGCACTTATACTCTCCATGATTTCATTTTATTCTTGCGAAAAGAAAAGCGACGCTATTATAGACCCTACACTAATAGCTCCTTCTATTTCAAATCCGTCTAAATCCAAAGATACAGTTTATACAAACTCTACGACTCCGGTTGTAAATTTTATTACATCTGTAAGAGTTCAGCAGGGCGGTGATGACGCTATTACAAGTGTTGTCTGTTCATTGCTTGACCCAAGCGGAAACGTAATCCAAAACTTCAGCATGAGCGATAACGGAGGCTCGCCTGATACTACAGGCAATAACGGAGTATATACGACAACGGTTAATTACTCTATTACAAGCTGTTTAACAGTAGGGAATTACTCATTGCAGTATTTAGCAACGGCTCAGTCAGGCTTAACAAGTAATCTTATTGTAATCAGTCAGCCGGTATATTATAGTAATAACGTTGCTCCGGAAGTTTCATTTGTAAATGCTCCGGATACAGTAATCAGACCAACAACAGGTGATGTACCACTAATGATTGGAATTAAAGCCAGTGACCCCAATGGACAATGTGATATAAAGACAGTATTTTTTAATTCTATTCTTCCAAACGGAAATCCTTCAAATCAAAATCCATTTACAATGTATGATGATGGGGATTTATTGGCTCATGGAGATACAGTCGCAGGGGATGGAAGATATAGTTTGATTATTAGAATTCCTCCATCAGCCTTAATTGGAACTTACCAATTCAAATATCAGGCTTCGGATAATTCAGGTCTTAACAGTGCAATTTTAAATAAACCACTTTACGTAAAAGCTCCATAATTTAATGCGATATTTAGCAATCATATTATTAATAACAGGAAGTTTATTCTCGCAGACGTTTGATAAAAGCTATCAGCTGAATAAAAAACTGTTGGAATTAAAATCCAATCAGAATACTATTCCAAACAGCATTAAAGACAGAATAACTTTTGCGCCTGTAACACCAAACATTTCCAAATACCCTATAAGTAATTTCATTATTGATATTCTTAAAAGCGGAGACACAACATGGTTTTCCACCGGTAAAGGTGTGATGAGAACCGTTGACCACTTCCAGTCTTTTCAGTCGTTCAGAGGATTAGATCCGTTTGGGAATGATGACGTTGCAGGTTTGATGCTATACAATAACGTTGTTGCCGTCTCAACTGCCAGAACAGAAATTATCAACGATGAAGGTGTTGCAACAGGAACAGGAATAAAAATATCTACAGATAGAGGACTTAACTGGACAAGCTGTCCGCAGCCGACAGATGCAAGAGATGCAGATACAATTTTTTACGGAAGCAATATAATTACTACTTTACCCGTAACTGTTCCTCAGCAGAATTTATCTTATGATATAGCAATAACAAAAACTCAGAACGATTTAACAAACTATACAGTCTGGATTACATCATTTGCAGGCGGACTCAGAAAAAGCACTGATTACGGAAATTCATGGGAAAGAGTAGTTCTTCCACCGGATAACTTGGACAGTATTTACATTGGCGGAACAGGATATAATTTTGTTTTAAATCCATTGGTAAATCTAAATCAGAGAGCATTTAGTATTGTATCAGTAAATGATTCAACTCTTTATGTAGGAACTGCAGGCGGTATAAATAAATCTACTGACTGGGGAAAGAGCTGGAGAAAATACAATTATAATAATTCAGGCAGCGGAACAAACCGCGTAGCAGGAAACTTTGTAGTCAACTTAGATGTACAAAGATTTAACGGTAAAGAAATTATATGGGGCGCAACACGCAGAGCAGACAGCCCTCAGGAAACAAATGCTTTAAGTTATACAACAAACGGCGGGCTTAACTGGAACTACACTCTTAAAGATTATTCACCAAACAATATGAGCTTTAAAGACTCTATTATATATGGTGAAACAGATAACGGTGTATGGAAAAGTAATTTCGGTACTTTCAACTGGAATAAGCCGGGATTAATTTACGATGCATCAACAAAAGATCAGTTAAGAACAACACAATTTTACTGCGGAAATTATTTTGGCGATACTTTATTTTTCGGAAGCGCAGATGGTCTTCTGAGAACAACAGAACCGGGTAATGGTTCATGGGTAAGCGACTGGAAAATATTCAGAGCATTTGAACCGATTAATTTATCCTCTGACATAAAGACTTACGCTGCTCCTAATCCTTTTGCTCCCGATGATGAAATAACAAGAATATTTTTCAAAACGGGCAAGACAAATGCAAAAGTTACTATAAGAATCTTTGACTTTGGAATGAATCAGGTCAGAACACTTATTCAGAATGCAACAAGAACAAGTCCCGATGATTTATTTACATCTTGGGATGGAAAAAATAACGAAGGCAACCAGGTTGCAAACGGAGTATATTTTTACAGAGTTGATGTAGATTCAGATACTCCTGTTTGGGGTAAAATTTTAGTTCTTCAATAATATATAGAATAAAGAGCTTGAAAAAATTTATCATAATATTTTTATTTTTTGCATCTGCCACAGCATTCTCTCAGGAAGGCAGTTATGCAGGCGGATTTGCGAGATTAGGTTTCGGCGCGCGCGGTATGGCTATGGGTAATGCAATGGTCTCAAATATATTCGGAGATGTATCGGGATATTATAATCCTGCCCTTGCATGCTTTCAGGAAAAAGGAGTTGTAAATCTTGGCTATACTTTTCTATCAATGGATAGAAAACTTAACTTCGTTGGCTTCTCTAAAAAATTCAAACTTCCAAACCAATCACAAGGCGGAGCGGGGATATCATTCTCATTAATAAACTCAGGTGTTAATAATATTGACGGAAGAGATAACGACGGAACTCAAATAGGAACTTTCACAACCTATGAAAATCAATTTTACTTAGGTACTTCATTTTTATTAAGCGAAAACTTTGCTGCAGGTGTCGGATTTAAAATGTATCTCTCTAAATTGTTTGATAAAGTAACGACAACATCAGTTGCATTTGATATCGGCGCAGTTTATAAATACAGCGATAAGCTTGCATTCGGGGTTGCTGTAAAAGATATATCTGCAAAGTATAAATGGGATACATCGGATTTATACGGAAGCAATGGAAACACAACTGAAGATAAATTCCCAACATTAGCAAATATCGGAGCATCATATTTATTACCGAAGAATTTAGGATGTGTTTCACTGGAGTTCGAAAGTTATTTCAATCCAAAAGTTATAGACAAATCAACCGGCATTACAGGTACCAGAAAAAATATTTCTTATTTTAAAGTTGGCGGTGAAATAATTCTTAACGAATATCTGAAAGTAAGAGCGGGAATGGACAGAATCGATTTTGCAAATAAAACAGAAGATATCGGCGGCAACCTTAAACCAAGTTTTGGTGTTGGATTTGTAAAGCCATTGGGAAAATCAACAATGCTGGGACTTGATTATTCATTTCAGTTTGAACCATACAGCAAGGACCCTATTCAGAACATCGGTATTAATTTTAAATTCAATTAATTATGTTTAGAAAAATAATTTTAGTAACATTTTTATTTGTGTCAGGTTATTCATACTCTCAGAATGACGGTGCAGGAAATACAGGACTCTCATTTTTGAAAACAGGTGTCGGCGCTCGTGAAATATCGATGGGTGAAGCTGTATCATCAATCTCAGATGACGGTACAGCAGTTTATTACAATCCCGCAAGATTATTCAACGGTCCAAATAACAGCCTTACTTTGATGCATAATGCTTCAGTTGCAGATTATACAATTGATTACATCGGGGCAAAAATAAGCTGGAGTAAATTTGCATTCGGCGTAGGAATACATTCAGCAAGTGTAAGCGATATTGAAATAAGAACTGCGCCGGGAGCAGTGATAGATAAGTTCAATTCAAGAGATTTGTCAATCGGTTTATCCTTAGCTTATAAATTAAGTGAAAATTTATCTATTGGCGTAACTCCAAAGTTTTTGTACGAAAAAATTTATGTGGATGAATCATCAGGTATGGCATTTGATTTCGGAGCGAACTACACTAAAAATAATATTAATATGTCATTTGTTGTCGCAAATGTTGGAAGTGTGAATGAATTGAAGAATGAAGAAACAAAGCTGCCTACATATGTAAGATTTGGAGCGAGCTATAAAACAGGCAAAGGAAATATGTCTTACTTAATCGGTGCAGATGGTTTTAAAGTTATGGATGGCGGTATATTTCATCTTCACACCGGGGTAGAAGCCGGATACAAACAAATAGTTTTTTTAAGAGCAGGATATCAGACTCAGTATGAAAATAAAAGTTTTACTGCAGGTGTAGGTTTGAAGTACAAGTCTTTGAATTTTGATTATGCATTTGTCCCGTATAAAAATGAATTCGGTTCAAGCAATTCGTTCTCATTAGGATTTACTTTTTAATTCATAAAATTTCCTGTTCCGGTTAACATGAAAGAATGTTCTTTAATCCTCTCTCATATAAAAAATTTTCAGATTACATAAATGACAAGAAAAACTTTTATGTAATCTTTTTTGTATTAGTAATTTTTTTATCAATCCTGAAGTTACCTCCGGTTTTTAATACAGATATTCAGCCATGGGATGAAGGTATGTATGCCTCCCGTGTTCTCTCAATAGAAAAGTTCGGCGATTTTTTTGACCAGTCAAGCCACTCAGTCGGCAAGTATTATTCGGGTTCTCATCCTCCTTTACTAATATGGATAGGCTACGCAGTTTCCCGGGTAACAGGTCTCAATGCTGTAACGTTAAAACTAATTTCATATTCTTTCGCTTTGCTTTGCCTTTTATTTTTAATGAAGATAGGAACGTTACTGCGTTCAATGGAAGTTGGCATTTTTGCTGCAATTATTTTTAGTTCAAATATATTATTTAATATTTTCTCGAAGCGGTTCCAGTTTGATATTGCTTATACTTTTTTTGTAATATTATCGTTTTATTTTTTCTTTAAATATTTAGTTGAAGGTAAGAAAAAATTCGTTATCTATTGCGGTATTGCTGCAGGATTATGTCTGCTCTCCAAGCTTCTTGTTGGCGCAATTGTTCCGATTGTTTTGTTTGTCACGTATTTTATTCTCAGGAGAGAAACAAAATATTCCTTTAAAGATTTTCTGTTCATAACCGGGTTATCACTTCTGATATCGTTACCATGGTACGTATATTTAATAGTTCACAACGGTAATGAAGCATTAGATTATATTTTAAATTTTCATTTATATCAGAGAGCTACTGTTGGCATAGAGCAAAACGCAAAAAGCACCGGAGTTTTTTATTTTGTAAATTATGTGCTTACTATTATACCCTATGGATTTTTAGCTTTTTATGCAATTATCCTTAACTTAAAGAATTTTAAAACTATAGACTGGAAAATAAAATTTGTTACTATCTGGTTTATAATTGGAATGGGAATTGTAACTATTTTTAAAACAAAACTGGAATCATATTCTTTTCTATTCTTACCGGCAGCCTGCATTCTTATTGCTAATCTGATATATGAATTTAAAACAACATCTTCAAAAGAAAAAATTTTTACTCTTGTATTATTTGTCCTGAATCTAACTTGGTATTTTACTGAGCACTACCGGACTGTCATAAAAGAATTCTTGTTAAACGGTTTTATACCTAAACTGGAAATATTTGTCTGTGTAATGTTTTTAGTTTTGTTCTTACTGTTTTTGTTTAGGTTAACTTCTACGAGGATTAATTTAAATTTTGCTTTTACTCTGATTGTTTTAGTTACATTTGCTTTGAGTAATGTTTATTATCTCATACGTGTACCGTACTGGGAAGACGGTTACAAAATAAGCAATATAAAAACGGAAATTGATAAAAATAAAGAAAAAGATATCCTGTATGTTTCAACAGATTACAGACATAATCCTCAATTAACTTTTTATTTTAATGGGGCTGATTTAAATTGGGGTAGGGAAGTAACAGGGTACAACTTTAACATGATTGATACGAAAGTCGGAACAGATAGCGTTAAAAAAAAAATAAACCAGCTTGCAAAAAATTATTTTATTATTGTAGAGAAAGATAATATTAACCGCGCTATTTATCCTGATTCAAAATTATTTATTCCTGAAGGTTTTACTTTGATTAGCAAAACTTCCGGATACGAACTTTATAAAAATTTTTAAATGCTTGAAAAAGGTCAGTCTTTAGAAGTAATACAATCGGATATCGAGACCGATATTGAATGGAAGGAGTTTGTCCGAAATCAATATAATTTGTTTTATGATGATAAATTTTTGAAGTATCACAATGAATTCAAAAAAAATATTAACTGGCATCATCTTAAAATAAAAATTAAAGATACTAACAGGGTGTTTGCAATAATAACCGGATGTATTGAAAATGATACTTTTGTTTCGTGCAGAGGTGTGAGTTTCGGAGGTTTTTTATGGAAGCACAAGATAAATGTTGTTGATTATATGCAGCTTGTAGATGTTTTTAAAAAATATTTTGCTAATACCGATATTAAAAATTGTATTCTGACTGTACCGCCGTTTATTTATATGACAAGCCGCAATGAAGAAAATGATTATGCACTTTTTAAAAATGGATTTAAAATCAAAGATGTTTCTATAACTAACATTATTGACCTATATGACTTTAGCCATAATAAAATATCTTATACAGTTTATAAGCAGGTTGTAAAGCAGCCCGTTGATACTATTGAATATGAAATGATTGAGGATATAAAAGATGGAGACCTGATTGATATTTATAATCTATTGAAAAAAGACAGAGAGCTTAAAGGTGCAATTCCAACCCATACAAGGGAAGAGCTTATTTACTTGAAACAAAATTTACCTGATAACATTAAAATATTTCAAGCTAAAATTAGCGGTGAATTGGCAGGCATTTGTGTATTATTTGTCATAAATAAAAATATTATTTTGAATTTTTACCTGGCTGCAGGTGAAAAATTTAAAGATACAACTGTTATGAAAAATCTTCTGCTTTATACTATAGAATGGAGCGTCGATAATAAATACAAGTACTACGATATAGGCACATCTGATGTAAACGGAAAATTACTTGATGGATTGTTCAAATTTAAAAAGAGATTTTCTGCTCACGGATTTTTAAGAAAAAATTTTGAAATTAATTTATAATCAAATTGAGTTTAAAAAATAAAAGAATATTTTTAACAGGCGGCGCAGGATTTATAGGAAGCACTTTAGTTTCTAAGTTATACAAAGATAATGAAATTTTAATTTACGATAACTTTTCAAGAGACTCTCTTAAATACAAAAATTTAAAATCAAAGAATATCACAATTGTAAAAGGTGATGTCTTAGATTTAGATTTAATTAAAAAAACAGTTGAAGGCTTTCAGCCTCAGGTCGCAGTGCATCTTGCTGCTATCGCAGGAATCGATACTGTTATCAAAAGTCCGGTAAGAACTCTTGAAGTAAATATGGTTGGCACATTTAACTTTTTGAGAGCTTTGCAAAAATATTCCTCGAAGCTTGAACGAGTTCTTGATTTTTCTACCAGTGAAGTACTTGGTTCATATGCGTACAAATCGACTGAGCTATCCGATACTAACTTTGCTCCTGTCGGCGAAGCGCGATGGACATATTCCATAGGCAAAGTAGCCGGTGAACATCTTGTTCACTCATTTTATAAAGAATACGGTTATCCCGCGGTCACTATCAGACCGTTCAATATTTACGGGGCTGGTCAGGTTGGCGAGGGTGCAATACATGTATTCATAAAAAATGCAGTCAGGAATAAAACGATTGAAATTCATGGCGACGGAGATCAAATTCGTTCATGGTGTTATGTAGATGATATGATTGACGGATTGTTTTTATGTCTTACTAAGAAACAGGCGATAGGAGAGATATTCAATATTGGAAATCCTAAAGGGACGATAACTATTTCATCGCTTGCAGAAAAAATTGTTTCAATATGTAAATCAAAATCTAAGATAAAATATATACCTAAAAATTATGTAGATGTTGAGCTTAGAATTCCAAGCATTGAAAAAGCAAAAGAACTTCTGGGATTTATGCCTAAAGTTGATTTAAATGAAGGTATAAGAAGAGCAAGTTTGTTTTATAAAAAGTATTCATAAATATTTCTGAATGAAGTTCTTTATTCTGATTCATTCCGTTTCGAGTCTTGTTTGTCTTAACAAATTAATTAAAAAAGGTTATGCGCCTGATTTAGTTATAGCTCACGATAAATATGAAAGAGAAAAGTTAGATAAAGTATTTTTCACTCCTGTAAAAAAGCTTTGTAAGAGATTCAATATAAAGTTCATAGAATCCGATTACCCCAATGATTTTAAAGTTGATGTAAGAAATTATGAAATAGGTTTTTGTGTCGGGTACATGAAAATTCTAAGAAAAGATTTTTTTGAAATTCCGAAGTACGGAATATTCAATCTTCACTGTGGAAAGCTGCCTGAATACAGAGGGCGCGCGCCGATTTCCAGAACCATTATGAACGGCGATGAGAATTTAATAGCATCGCTGCACAAAATTGATGAAGGTGTTGATTCAGGTCCGGTTGCAATCGAAACTAAAATAAAAATCACTTTAAAAGACGACGTAAATACTCTCTATGAAAAATTTAGTGAAAATTCTTATAAAAGTATAGTTGAACTGCTAAAAATTTTAAAGAACGGAAAATTAAAATTAAGAAAACAAAGAACAACTAACAGAAAACCATACACAAGATTAACTGAGGAGGAATGCAGGATTGACTGGGGTAAAGGACAATTAACTGTCTTTAATAAAATTCGCGCACTGAAGTTTCCTTATCCGGGAGCATTTACTAAGTTGAAAGATAAGAAATATATTATAAATGATGCAGTTATTACTAAAAGAAATGTTTCTGGGAAACCGGGTATGATAAGAGAAGTAAAAAGTGATGCTATATATATAACTGTAAAGAGCGGGGTAATAAAAGCAAGCGACATTTACTGCGGAGGAAAGAAGGTAAATATTGTTAAAGAATTTTTAACGGGAGATAAATTTATTTAATGAAAATAATTGATGCACATATACATATTGGCAAGTGGAGCGAGATTTTTTTAAATCTTGAATCTACAGTTGATGAAGCAGTCGCTGAGTTAAAAAAATCAGGAATTGATGAAGCCATTTGTATGCCTACAGATAGAACTTCGAACACAGAGCTTCTTTCTGAAATAAAATCACGAACTGATTATAAGTTTTATTTTAATGCCTGGATAAATCCTAAGGATGCAGAATTAGATGAGTTTCTAGAAAAAAATATTTCCGATGTTCATTTTTTTAAAATTCATCCTTCTATAGATAAATTAAAAATTACAGATCCATCATTTGAAAAATATTTATATCTTGCTTCAGAAAAGAAAATTCCGATAGTTGTTCATTGCGGAAGATGGAAAGAAATGGCAGGATATGAAATCTGTCTGGAAGCAGCAAAGAAATTTCCGGACTTGAGATTAATTCTTGCTCATCTTGGCGGAGACCAGCCTTCAATATGTACGCAATGTGCCAAAGATGTTAAGGCAGGGGGATATGAGAATGTTTACCTTGGTACTGAGTCAGTAAGAGAATTTTATTTTGTAAATGAAGTGGTGAAAACTCTCGGTGCAGAAAGAGTTTTATTCGGCAGTGATTACAATTTAGGATTACCTGCATCTTACCTCCCTATAATTGACAGACTAAAAGTCAGCAATGAAGAGAAAGAGCTGATATATTCAGGCAACGCAATGAAGCTGCTTCAGAAATTGTAACAAATTAAGCGGAGCACAGTTGGCAAAAATTCTTCACATAGCCCCACAGAATACCGCCGGAATGCCAATGGATTTTGTAAAAATGCACAGGCAGTTCGGTTTCGAATCCAATCTTGTAACCATATATAAAAATAAATTACACTTCGAAGAAGATATATCTTTAAATCTTGAGCTCCCTCAAAGCAATTTAGCTAAAAAATGGCGTGATAAAAAAATTGAAACTCCATCTGAGCCCGCACTAAAAATTTATAAGCCAAAAAATATTGTTGAAGAAATATATTTCGGTTTAAGAGATTCTAAGAATAAAAAAAGAATTAATGAACTGATTGAAGAATATAATCTGTTTGATTACGATATTTATCATTTTGACGGGGGAATGGATTTTTTCCGGAATCTCAGCTTTGCAAAAGAACTAAAAAAGAGAAAGAAAAAAATTGTATGCTGCTACTTTGGAAGTGATTTACGAACCCGGGGGATTTTCAAAGAACTTGAAGATATGTCTGATTTATTGCTAACTGTCGAATACGACCATCTTTTACTCCACAGTAAAGTAAATTATATTTTTTTCCCTTTTGATGTAAAGAATATTAAATTCAAACCGGCGAATAATAATATAAAGAAAATAATTCACTCGCCGACAAACCGCGCATTTAAAGGAACAGATAAGATTTTGCCTGAAATAGAAAAAGCAAAAAAAGAATGTGACTTTGAATTTTTATTAATGGAAAATATTGATAGGGAAGAACTCTTAAAAATAAAATCAGGCTGCGATTTAGCAATTGATCAGGTTGGGGGAGAAATGGGAGGAAGCGGATATGGGAAAAATTCGATAGAAAATTTATCAATGGGAATTCCGACATTCACAGAATTTTTTGATGACTATTATAATTTTTTGGATTCAAATCCGTTTATCAATTCAAATATTGGAAATCTTAAAGAAAATATAGTTAAGTTTGTAAAGAGTGTGGCATTAGTTGAGGAGTATGCAGTTAAAGGAAGAAAATGGGTTGAAGAAACTCATTCCTTTGAAGCAGTGAATGAAAAACTGTTATCATATTATAAAAAGTTCAATATTATTTGATGGCTAAGTCACCTATAAAAACATTGCTTTCGCATACTGCAATTTATGGAGTAGGATTAGTGCTCAATAAATCGCTTGGCTTTTTATTGCTCCCTGTTTATACAAATTATTTTACTCCGGGTGACTGGGGAGTTTTTAATATTGTCTGGTCACTATGGATTTTTCTTTCAGTGCTATACAGCCTTGGATTCGAAAATTCATTCATGAAGTACTTTATTGAAGAAAAAAATAAAGCAAAAAAATCCGTTATTTATTCTTCCATACTAGCTGCATTATTGATATCATCTTTTATCTTTTCAGTTTGTATTTATTTCGGCGCCAATACTATAAACAACCTTCTTCATTTCGAAGATACCATAAAGGGAGTGTTTCTTATCAAAGTTCTTGCAGTTCTCCTATTCTTTGATACCATTTACAGAATTCCTTTGCTTCTGCTGCGCGCTGAGCTCAACACAAAAGTTTATACATACCTTACAATTGTAACACTTATCATAAATCTAGGATTAAATCTTTTTCTAATAATCGTCCAGCACTATGGTATTGAAGCAATTTTCTACAGCTATATCGTTTCGGTTTTTGTCACTACAGTTATTTGTTTGTTTGTTACCGGCCCTTATCTGACACTAAAAATTTCATTCAACGAAATTAAAAGACAGCTTTCGTTCGGTTTTAAATTTATTTTTATTGGTCTTTTTATTTTAGTAATAGATATTTCGGATAGATTTTTTCTCAAGTATTATTACAACGAAAGCGTTGTTGGTGTGTACAGCGCAAATTACAGACTTGGTACGGTTATGAGTTTAATAATTTCAGCTTATAAATTTTCGTGGACTCCGTATTTCATGAATCTTTCCGAAAATCCCGATAACAAAAATATTATTTCAAAAATATTCACCTACTTTGTATTTACAGGTTTATTTTTATTTCTTTTCTTTTCCTTTTTCATTGCACCGATTGTTCAGTTAAAAATCAGCGGCTATTATATTCTCAACGAAGCTTACTGGAGCGGTCTGAAAATCATTCCTATAATTTTGCTTTCATATTTTTTCTCGGGACTTCATTCAAACTTAACAGTCGCCCCATTCTTTTCTGACAGGACAGATGTACTGCTTAAAATTTCCATTATTGGATTAGCTGCAAATCTGGGATTGAACTTATGGCTAATTCCGAATTACGGAATGACCGGGGCAGCTCTTTCTACTTTGTTTACTTATGTAATAATGTTCGTTGTACTTTATATCCAGTCTCAGCAATTATTCAGAATTGATTTTGATTTAAGAAAATTAGGGATTATCTCTCTTTTAACTATCATTTCTTATTTCGCAGTTTTTTTTCTGCAAAGTAATTATTTTAAAAATCCACTTTACCATAGTATAATTGCTATAGTAATATTAAGCTTATTTTTACTTTTTTGCGTAAAATTTAATATAATTCAGTTTAATTACCTAAAGAAAATCTTTGTTAGAGAGAAGACTTAAAGTAATACTTTAAGCTTTTATCTTGACTTTTTTACCGCGATTAATTACGTTTATATAATCTAATTTTACCAATGAAAAATATATATCTACTCCCTATATTTTTCCTCCTATTTTTTTCCGGGCAGGCATTCTCCCAGCTCACTGGCGAAGGGGAGCCAAGTGAAGAAATTGAATCCGCAGATGTATCAATGGAGCAGATGCTCGGAATGTTCGATGGTATTATTAACGAGGATTTGATTGATAATATTTCTGAAATTTTACCGAACGATGCTGTTATCGTAAACTATGGCGCAGGTGATTTTTCCGGCGAAGGAATGACAGATATAACTATCTCGTACAAAACCAAATCTACTCCCGATCATAAATTAAACGTTATATTTCTTATCAATGAAGATGATAAACAGTTTAAGGTAATGAAAGAAGATGTTGTGGAATGGGTAGATGTTCCTTATGATGTTGCATTCAGTATCAGTGAAGGCACATGCGTTTTTACTTATAGAGAAGGCAAGCAGTGGAGATTCCAAAGATACTTCTATTATAATGATACAGTCTTCCTTCTTCAGGATGAAACAATAGACTAAAAATATTTATTTTATATCAGAGATTTCAAAAGGCGAACTTATAATGTTCGCCTTTTTTATTTGAAGTTATATGATATTAAAAATTAAAAGGAGCGCTTAGCTTCAGGTTAAAACTTCTTCCCGGATTCATTGCATATGTTTTGTACCTGCTGAGATGGTCAACATATTTTGTATCTGCAAGATTATCTATTGAAAAATCCATTGAAGCTATTGACTTGGATAAAACAAAATCAAATCCTATTCCCGTCTTTAATAAAACATATCCGTCAGTAGAAGTCTCAAGCGGATTAACCTGGTTTTGTGCTGAAACAATTTTTGTTGAAAAACTGAAGTATGGATTATAAATAGAATTCCCAAACTGTCTCTCCTGAAATTTTACTTCAATAATATTTTTTGCCGGAGGAATAAGAGGCAGATAATTTCCGGTTGCATCATTCTTTGCTGTTACATAATCACCGGTTAAGGAAAGCAGAATAAAATTTACAGGTTGAATTTGCAGGGAATATTCAAACCCCCAAAAGACCCCTTTTGCCTGCCTTAAATTATAAACAGGAAGCATTGCAGTCGAATCGAAAATCCCGGTTGGAGCAGGATAGATGAAATCATTAATGATATTATTGAAAAATGACAAAGATGCATTTATTTTTTTAAAATTTGCTCTTAACCCCAGGTCAATATTCCATGAAGATTCAGGATTAGGATTTGAAGTTGAATCTAATGTAATCAACCCTTTTTCGTTTCTTCCTGTCCCTTCATGTTCTCCGTCTACAAAAAGTTCAAACTCCGATGGCGCTCTCCATCCTCTTCCCAGATTTGCAAATAAATCAATATTACTTACCGGGTGAGTTACAATTCCTAAAGAACCTGTAAAAGCATTAAACTTAAGATTCCTATCCGAAACTGATTTTAATGTATTGCCGAGGGAATCTGTTTCAAATACCGTATTTTCTACATTAAGATTTTTTGTATCAAATCTTCCGCCAATAGAAACTGAGAAATATTTCTTCTGCATTTTTTCAGAAACATAGAAACCAATAGCTGATGAATTGTAATTGGGAATAAGTTTTTCTATTCCCAAAGTTTCATTTATTGTTGATGTCAAAGAAGCTCCTATTGTTCCAGAAATATCTTTGGTAAGTATATGCTGCAATCTTAAATCACTCTGAAAATTTTTCATTTCAAGATTTAACGAAGCATTATCTTCATCTTTATCTGTATTAGTTTCAAATTCTTTGCGCGACTGAATCTGATAAGAAATAACAGGCTCAAGAATTAATTTTTTATTAAGACTGAATTCGCCGCTAAGCTCAAATTGTTTTGTTCTTATTTTTTGATTTGCTGTGGAGAGCGGATCAATATCATGCATTTGAATATCACGGTTGAACAGTTCAAAGCCTGCTACAATCTGTCCGTACTTTCCTATTGTGCCAAACGAAACTCCTCCTTCAAGTTCCTTTGCACCGCTATTGCTAAGTAAACCGCCTGTAATTGTATCTTTTATATCGGGATTAATACTGTTTGTAATTAAGACTCCATCGGGAGTTTTAGTGTCGTTGTTGCTTCTATAACCGAGATGTCCCTTTACTCCCCAGTTACTTAATCCATATCCCAGAGTTAAGTTTCCGGTTTTTTGTTCATTCACTGAGTAACCTGCAGCATCAAATCCTCCGTAAAGAATACTCTTTTTCCCTGAAGAGAATTGCAGCGGTTTAGAAATTATATTTATAACTCCTCCGATTGCATCTGAACCGTAAACAAGGCTGGCAGGTCCGCGGAGAATTTCAATCCTATCAAGATCGTATAACGAAACTTCGGGAGCGTGTTCATCTCCCCATTGCTGAGATTCATGTTTTACTCCGTCGTGAACAATTATCACTCCCAGTGAAGTTAGTCCTCTGATGACCGGCTTTCCAAGTGATATGCCGGTGGAAATATTATTTATACCGGGAATATTTTCTATTGTAGATGCTAAAATTTCTCCGCGATGCTTTGTAAGTTCACGCAGACTGATTGTAGATAAAGAAAAAGTACTGTTTTTTATTTCGGTTGGAGTGAAAGAACTTGTAACATCTATTGTGGGAGTTTCGATTAGCGTCTTTTCCAGTTTGAACTCAAGATTGGTTGTGTTCGCATTAATGTAAATTAAAAAAGTATTAGATTTATAACCCGTCAAAGAAACTATAAAGTGATAGTTTCCCGGAGGAATTGTATTAAATTCAAACTCTCCTTTTGTATTTGAAGTTGTGGATATTGAAAGCTCTTCCATTCTGACTTCGGCTAAATGAAGAGAAGTGTTTGTCTCGGAATCGATAATATTTCCTGAAACCGAATAATATTCTTCAGCAAAAATATTCTGAAAGCAGATAAAAATAAATAGTATGGCTGAAAGGACTTTTAAACTTTTCATAAAATTATAAAGCGTTATAATTAATAGATGTGTAACTCAGTTAACAAAACTGAATTAATTTATTGTAAGAGAATGATATGATATGAAAAGTTAAATCTTGGGCGGAGGAAAAGGGGAATCTGCTATTTCCTGAGGTGACGAACTGATAAAAGAAATAGCTAAAGTATGTTTCGGAATTTGAGGAGCAAAGATGAAATAAGTATATGTATGTGATGAAAAATTATCTAAACTGATTTTAATTGATTTCGTATCACTGCTCTTATCTGATTTTTCGGCATCAATAATAATAGTACAGGAACCGTCGCAATCTTTATCGTTGTGCTGTTCATTGCTTATTTTATGGAATAAGTTGTGACTTGAGTAAACAAAGCCGAGTTTCGTAATCCCGAAAACATAAAAACACAGAAGCAGTATTGAAAGCAATTTTTTCACACTTAAAGTTATTGCAAACGAATTGCAAATGCAATGCAGAGAAAATTATATAAATTTACCTCATTACCACTAATAGGGAAGAGTTCATTTGAATGAAAAATTAAATATTGTATTTTTGAATTTGTATTAATTAGAAATAAGAGCACTTATTCTGTAGTGAATCTTAAGTTTAAAACTGAGCAAAAATTCGTCAAATTTACAAAAAAATAGTGGTAAAATAAAAACCCGACTAAAATCCGACTTTTTTTAAATACTGAAACAGCTAAACAAAAATGTTACAATAATGTTACTTTCATTTTAAAACCGGAGCGATGGAACGAAGGGATGTATAATATATGATAATTTTGGAAGTCGTAACTTTTGTTTGAGTAAATAATCCGACTATTTCCCGACTATTTTAAATAAAAAGACCTGACGGATTTTAATCCTGTCAGGTCAAATAAATAAAGTTACCTATTAGTAGGAAAGATTATGCCAGTATATATTTTTCTGCCATTCTGTAAGTCGGGCAGCCCATAGAGACGATTCGTTTATGGAATTCTTTAAGCTCTTTATCTTTGTGTTTGTCAAAGAACATCTGCTTAAGCTTTTTGAGGTATATTTTACCCAGTGTATAACTCAGATATCCCGGATCAAATGCTCCACGTTCGGCTTCCTGTCTAGCAGTTGTTTCAGGCATGAATGCGTTCTTCATAAAGAACTGAACTGCCTCCTCTATGGTCATCTTTTCGGTGTGCAGCCCGACTGCGACTAAGTAACGGCAGCAGCGGATAAGCGCTTCAATCAATTGAGCAAGTTTCATTTTGGGATCAAATGAATCGTAACCCATATCTGACATCATTTCTTCCGTATAATGAGCCCATCCTTCAACATAAGTGTAGCTCATGGAAATTTTAGCGAACCTGTTTGCATATTTATTTGAGTAAAGAAAATGTGTATAGTGTCCCGGGAAAGCTTCATGGATAGAGATCATTTTTAAAGTAGGGAAGTTGAAAAGAGTCATCCATTCCTCTGTCTTTTTTTCATCCCATTCTTTCTCAGGAAGGTTCACATAGTAGTAAGATTCATCCGATTTCTCAAAAGGTCCTGCTGTATCCATAGCAGCAAAACCGAAACCCATGTACTTTGGCATTTCAGTTACAATACAATTCATTTTTTCAGGGAACTCGATGATATCTCTTTCTTTTATGAATTCAATCAGGTCATTCAATGTTCCTGTTGTTTCTTCTACAAGTGTAGCAGCAGAAGGATGGTCTTCTTCAAGAACATATGGGTCCAGTCCAGGATGTTTTACATTAACAAGCTCGTTGTATTCATTAAGCAGACGGTGCAATTCCATTTCGCCCAGCTTCTTGATTTTATCAATAGGAAGGTCAATGTGTTCTTTAATGCTTAGCATCTTTTGAAATTTATCCTCTCCTAATCTGAAGTTATCATCTGCATTAGGAACCAATGTTTCTTCTATAAACCTAAGGTACTTTTCAATTGATTCAATAGCTGTTTTAGAAGCAGTATTGTATTTATCAATTAACTCTTCCGATACTTCACGTTTATTAATTTCAGCAGATAAATCATCCCTGAAAAACTGAACATACCCTTCAGTGAAAAGCTTGGCATATTTGCAATGAAGAGCTGCGCATTTGTGTTCAAGATTTTTCTGAGCGTTTTCAAACACCGTAGGAACTCCCCCAAGTAAATTGATTACTGATTGTAAACGTTCTTCAAAGGGTGCATAATCCCGGCTGATGTATTGTCCGATATTTCCTAAAGCGCCTGCATAAAACATTGGATTTTTTTTGTAACTCTGAAGTTCATCGTGCTCAAAAAAATATGATTCAAGTATCCATTTTATAAAATCAAATTCAAGAGGCTGGTCGCCTGATAATTCTTCCTTTTTAAAAGTAAGTAATTCATTGTATAGTTCACCGAATTCTTTCCTTACTGATTCGAGTTCTTCAATTGACAATGTTGATAGTTTGCCGTCATGCTCGTGAAGTCCTAATGAAGAAGCGTGAACGGGATCTTTCTCTAAGAAGGTATTAAATGCTTTATCTGAGAATTCCTGGAAATTGTTTGCCATTATATAGTAGTTTAAATCTCGGAGTATTCGCCGAGGTATAGTTTTTTGCTTTGGTTATGAATTTTACAATGTTCACCGACTAACGATTCGTGCAATATTGAATCAGTAATTGTAGTATGTGAATTAATTATGCTGTCTTTTATTTTACTGTCTTTGATGTGACAGTTATCGTTTATAGTTGCATAAGGACCTATGATGCTGTTTTCAATTTTAACATTTTCTCCTATGTAAACAGGTTCTATAATTTTTACGTCGCCGTCAAAGTTATATTTCTTACTCATCTTTGTAAGTAAGTAACGGTTGGTTTCCAGCATTGTTTCAGGTTTGCCGCAGTCAAGCCATCCTTCAATAGGATAAGTTATCATTTGTTCTTTCTGTGTTGATAGCATATATTCAAGCGCATCTGTTAGCTGATATTCACCTTTAACAGTGATTTCATTGTTGATAACATGTTCAAGCGCCTCGAACAGTTTATCAGAATTCTTTAAATAATAAATACCGGTAATAGCTTCATTGGAAGGGGATACTTCTTTTGATGCAGGTTTCTCTATGAAGCGTGTAATTAATCCTTCCTGATTCGTTTCTACAACTCCGAATCTTCGTGGGTCTTCTACTTTCTTAACAGCAATAACTGATTTATCAGTTGAAGTAAGTTCTTTTAAATTAACATCAAACAGAGTATCACCCAGGATTATAAGTGCGTCTTCATTTTTATCGAAGCCCGGTTTTGCTGAGTGAATTGCATGCCCCAGGCCTTTTGGTTCTTCCTGAATTAAAAATTTATAATTATAATCGAATGTCTTTTTTATATAGTGTTCAAATTTATCACCTAAGTATCCTGTTACAAATATTATTTCATCGACTAACTTTTCTTTTATGAGCTGGTCAACAACGAAATAAATCATCGGCTTGCCGGCAACATTTAATAAAACTTTTGGATTTGTAAGAGTAAACGGTTTAAGTCTTGTGCCAAAGCCTGCAACAGGTATTATTGCTTTCATATTTTATATGATTAAGATAGTAGTTTTTTAATTTCTTCAGAGGTAGAACTTAAAACTTCATCCAATCTTTTAATATCTTTTCCGCCGGCAGTTGCAAGCTGAGGTCTTCCGCCACCGCCACCGCCAAGCTGTTTTGCAGCATCACGGATAATGTTTCCGGCACTGAGTTTTTTATCACTTATTAAATTATCACTGACTGTACATACTAAATTTATTTTATCATCTAATATTGAAGCAAGCAGAGCAATTCCGTTCCTTAATTTTTTTCTGACTTCTTCACCAATGAGTTTAAATTCTTCACTGCTGTGTACGATTATTTTTGATACTAAAACTTTGCTTCCGTTTAATTCAGGAGCTTTATTAATTAATTCATCCAGTAACACAAATGCTTTTTCAAGATTTTGCTTCAACATCTGCTTATCAAGCTCTTTTTTCTCTTCGAGATATTTTTCTTTTAATTCATTTAATTTTAGTAAAATTGAACTATGCTCTTCAACGAGCTTTTTCATTAAATTTATATCTTTGAAATCAGAATCAATAATTTGTATCTGTAAGTTACCAACAATTGCATAATAAATTTGTGAGTAATTTTCAGGTAAAAAATCTAAAATGGAATAAAGTTCTTTATTCTTTTCATTCAGATAATCAATTATACTTTTTCCTGTTATTGCAAAAATTCTTCTGACCCCCGATGAAATACTTTCTTCTTTTATAATTTTGAAAAGGCCTATTTCACCTGTAGACTTTACGTGTGTACCACCGCAGAACTCAACACTGAAATCGGGATCAATTGTAACTACTCTTACTTCATCCCCATATTTTTCAGTAAATAATTTTTTTACATTTGGTATTTTATTGGCTTCTTCAATGGTCTTTATTTCCGTTTTGACAATAATATTTTGGGCGATTTTTTCATTAACCATATCCTCTATTTTCTTTATCTCCTCGGCTTCGACTTTCTTAAAATGGGGGAAATCGAATCTTAAATATTCATCACTAACTAGTGATCCCATTTGTTTAACTGTATCTCCTAAAGTTCTTTTTAATGCTTCATGCATTAAGTGAGTTGCAGAGTGATTACGTTCTATTGATTGTCGTCTATCATAATCTACTTTTACTTTCACATCAAACCCTTTTTTAAATTCATAAGGTCTATCAATTATCACACTATTTTGTAATGACTGTATTACGTTAAGAGTATCTTTATCTTCAGTAATAAGTTTTCCTGTATCCGAAATTTGGCCACCGGACTCCGCAAAAAATGGATTTTTCCATAAATATATTCTCATCTTTTGAGCTTCTTCCACGAGTACAGTTCCAAGTACATTTGTTGCAACTTCACTACCGTCATATTCCCATGGAACATATTTATAATCTATATTAATTTTATGTTCGTCTCCATCTGAAAATTGAAATTGCATAGTTAAGTCTTTCTGTGCTTTCCTTGACATATCTTTTTGCCTTTTCATAGCAAGGTTGAAGGCATCCATGTCAACTTCATAACCATTTTCTTTAGCCATGACTTGAGTTAAATCAACTGGAAAACCATAAGTATCATAAAGTTTAAATGCATCTTCTCCTGAAAATATTTTGTATCCTCCTAATTCTCTATTCACAACATCTTCAACTTGTTTGTGAATATTTCCCCTTAATATATTGTTGAATAACTCAATACCTCTATCAAGAGTAATATTAAAGCTATCTTCTTCTGCTTTTATTATTTTTTTTGAGTCCTCTTTCTTTTGTGCAACTTCTGGAAATATATATCCGAAGTTTTCTGCAACAGTATCAACAAGCTGCCATAAAATTGGTCTGTGAAAATCAAGCTTTCGGGCAAAGCGTGATGCTCTGCGTAAAATTCTTCTTAGTACATATCCTCTACCTTCATTTGAAGGAATTGCTCCGTCGCTTATTGCAAATACAAGTGTGCGTATATGGTCAGCTAAAATATTCATAGGAGAAATATTATCTCCCTCGTATTTTTTTCCTGTAAGTTCAGATATTTTATTTAATATTGGAGTGAAAACATCAGTCTCGTAATTTGATTTTTTCTTTTGCAGAGCGCGGCATACACGTTCAAATCCCATACCTGTATCAACATGTTTATTCGGAAGGGGAGTGAGAACACCGTTTTCATCTCTGTTATATTGGATGAATACATTGTTCCAGATTTCTATTACGTTTTCATTATCCGAATTTACATCGTTGGCAGTGCAGCCGTCTTCAGTCAGGTCAATGTGGATTTCAGAGCACGGACCGCATGGACCCGTGTCGCCCATTTCCCAGAAATTATCTTTTTCATCGAAGCGTAATATATGCGAAGGGTCTATGTCAGTTTCATTTTTCCAGATTTCATATGATTCGTCATCGTCTCTATAAACAGTTGCCCAGAGCCTGTCTTTCGGAATTCCCCATGTTTTTGTGAGAAGCTCCCATGACCATGTTAAAGCTTCTTTTTTATAATAGTCGCCGAACGACCAGTTGCCGAGCATTTCAAAAAATGTATGATGATAACCGTCAAATCCGACTTCTTCCAGGTCATTATGCTTACCGCCTGCACGGATACATTTTTGTGTATCGGCAGCGCGCTTATAGTCGCGGGTTCCTACTCCAAGGAAAACATCCTTGAACTGGTTCATACCTGCATTTGTGAACAGCAATGTAGGGTCGTCATAAGGCACGACAGAAGAAGATGGGACAATTTTATGGCCTCTATCTTCAAAAAACTTTAAAAACGAATCTCTGATTTCTTTAGATTTCAAGTGCTAAAATATTTAATATTTATCAAATTTACGTTTATTTCATTAAAGATTAAATGTAAAGAAAGGGGGATTTAATCAAAAATCAATAAAATAACGGGCTATAGCTGTTTTCCGGAATATTTACACTTCTTCTGCAAAATAAATCTTCCAAACGCACTTCTAAATAGATTGAATAAAACCTATATTTTTAATATATTTGTTACTTACTCAAATCTTATTCAAATTTAACGATTATGAATATCCCCAAAAATTTAAAATATACAAGCGATCACGAATGGGTTAACGTTGATGGCGCAGTTGCAACAATGGGTATCACAGATTTTGCTCAGGGCGAGCTTGGTGATATAATTTATCTTGATGTTACAGCAGCAGTCGGCGATGTGGTTAACGCCGGGGATGTATTGGGTACTATAGAAGCTGTGAAAACAGTTTCAGAAATTTTCAGCCCGATATCAGGTACAATTACGGATATAAACACAGGCATTAATGATGTCCCTTCAATAATTAATCAGGACCCTTATGAAAGAGGCTGGATGATTAAAATTGAACCATCAAATGCAGACGAGCTTGCCAACTTAATGGACAGCACATCTTATTCAGAAACAATCGGACAATAATTTTCATAGGTAAAACAGAAGATAAGAACAGATTAAGAGAAATTTTTTAAGATTTTATTTGGTTAGAGTTTATTTTGAAGCGAAGAGGAGTATTGTAAAATGAAGATTAATGTAGTAAACCTAAAAGACGGTGAACACAATTTTGACTTCCTCGAGAAGTTAGAAAATTTTAAATACGAAGGAATAACTCTTCCTTCAGCAATAGAAGTTAAAGCAGTTCTTTACAAATCCGCGGGACAGATAACCATAAAAGCTGATATCAAAGGTAAATATATTTTAACCTGCGACAGATGCGTTGAAGATTATGAGACGGAGTTTGAAATCCCGTTCTTCATGATTTACAAATTTGAACACGATGAAGAGCTTTTAAAAGAAAACGAAGATGATACAATAAAGTTTGTATCGCCTAAAACAGTTTTTATAAGTCTGGATGAAGATGTTGCAGAGTACATAATTCTTGCAGTGCCCATGAAACACGCTCCCGAAGAGATAAATGATGTCTGCACAAGGTGCGGAAGAGATATAAACGAGCTTTTCAAAAGAGAAGAGCCTGAAGAAGAAAAAGAAAATCCCGTATGGGAGAAACTCAAAAGTTTAAAAAATAAATAAAGTAATCATACTAAAATGCCAAATCCAAAGAAAAGACACTCAAAAACAAGAGGAAGAAAAAGAAGGACTCATTACAAAGCAACTGCGCCTTCAACAATGAAGTGCCCGAATTGCAGTGAGCCGAAAATGATGCACAGAGTTTGCTCAAATTGCGGATTTTATGACGGCAAGAGCATTGTATTGCCAAGAAAATAAGCTTACAACAGACTTCAGAAGACTTTAAATTTTTACATAAGATAAAATTCAGATAATAAACTTGTTATCTGAATTTTTATTTTTAAGAGACGGTTGTAAAAAATATTTCAGTCTAACCAAAATGGATACGTCAAGAGAGTCAAATACAAGTTCAAACAAAAAAGTTAGTGTAGTTGTAGATGCTATGGGAGGGGACTTTGCTCCCGTTAATGAAATTGCCGGCGCAATTATGGCCTGCAAAGACAGAGGTGATGAGCTTAGAATAATTCTTACAGGAAAAAAAGATGTTCTTGAAAAAGAATTGGCTAAGCAGGGCGGAAGTTCCAACATTGAAATTGTTCATGCAGATGAAGTTGTAACAATGGATGACTCTCCGACTGATGTTTATAAGTCAAAGCCCAATTCGTCAATAAACGTAGGGCTCGCTCTTTTAAAAGATAAGAAAGCAGATGCATTTGTAAGCGGCGGTAATACCGGCGCTGTGATGGCAGCAAGCACACTTAAGCTCGGAAGAATAAAAGGTGTAGGAAGACCTACTATCGGTTCAATTTTTCCTTCTAATAATTCCAAGACAATGGTGTTCGATGTAGGCGCTTCAGTTGACTGCAAGCCGATACATCTTAAAGAGTTCGCTATTATGGGAAAGATTTTTATGGAGAGGATTTATAATGTTAAAAATCCTACAGTAGGACTTTTAAGTGTCGGTGAAGAAAAAACAAAAGGCAACGAGTTAACATTTGAAGCTGCAGAGCTGCTTGAAAAAGCTGATGTGAATTTTGTAGGAAATGTTGAAGGAAGAGATGTACTCAACGGTAAAGTTGATATAATTGTTTGTGACGGATTTGTAGGAAATATAATTCTGAAATTTGCTGAGGGAGTTTTAGATCTGCTTAAAGCAAAGTTCAGAAGTTATGCAGATAAGAGTCTGATGAATAAGTTAAAGATGGGAATGATTCAGGGAACTATGCGAACTATCTTAAAAGATTTTGATTATCAGGAGTACGGCGGAGTTCCGTTGCTTGGTGTTGACGGAGTTTCGATTATCGGACATGGAAAATCCTCACCGCTTGCAATCAGGAATATGATTTACAGAGCAGAGGAAGTGGTTAGAAAAGATGTCTGCGGAAAGATAAGAGAAGAGATTAATAAATAAAACAGGAATTCAGTCAGTCCTTATAGACTTTAAAATACAAGTTTAAAATTTTATATTAACAACTACTAATAAACAACAATGGCAAAAGTACAATCATTTGCTGATAAAGCAAACAAAAAGAAACAAGGCGACTTAATTGTTATGTGCCCGGACACAGGCAAAGAAACAAAGATCGTAAACGTAAGACTTGTTGACGCTATTCCGAACGGAAAAGGCTCATTCAGATTCTTAGACAGAAACCAGAGAGTTTACGAGTCAACTTATAAACCATATAAAGGATAAGGAGCGAAAAATGTCAAAAGTATGCGCAGTAACAGGCAAAAGGCCGTTATCAGGGAACAATGTTTCTCACGCTAACAACAAATCAAAAAGAAGACAACTTCCGAATCTACAGGTTAAAAGAATCTGGGACGAAGAAGGAAAAAGATGGGTTAAGATGAGAGTTTCTGCAAGAGGTTTAAAAACTCTTGATAAAGCCGGCATCAAAACCGCTTAAGAAAAGCTCTTTTAACAATACGATTTTTTTAATGGTAAAGGCAAGCGTAATTATCCCTGCCCTTAATGAGGAAAAACTGATATCGAATGTATTAGGACAGTTTACCGATGAGGACATAAAGAAGTACAACTTAGAACTTATAGTCAGCGACGGGGGCAGCACAGATAAGACACTTGAAAAAGTGAAGAACTACGCCTGCAGTGTAATCGAACATAAAGAGAAAGTTAAACAGAACATCTCTCAGGGAAGAAATAATGGTGCATCCATTTCCCGGGGAGATGTTCTTATTTTTTTTAATGCCGATACAAGAATATCTGATAAAAAAAAGTTCTTTGAAAGAATATTTGAAGTTCTGAAGGATGATAAAATCGCAGCTATTGCCTGTCCGATATACGTCTTTCCGGAAGAAGAAAAATTATTCGATAAAGCTTTCCATACATTCTATAATAATTATGTTATAATGCTTAACAAATTTTTTATGGGAATGGGAAGAGGCGAGTGCCATATCGTTAAACGTGAGTTTTACGAGAAGGTCGCCGGTTACGATGAAAAGCTTTTTGCAGGAGAGGATTTTGATTTATACAAACGCCTGCGCAAGCACGGCAAGATTCATTTTATGAGGGATATTCCGATATTTGAATCTCCAAGGCGTTACAGAAAGTTTGGATATACAAGAGTTGTTTATGACTGGCTGAAGAATTCAATCTGGGTAACTCTTTTTCATAAGAGTTCAAGCAGTGAATGGGAAGCAGTACGTTGATGGAATAAGGTCTTTAAAGTTCTTAAGGTTTATAAAGTACAAAGTTTATAAGTTAAGAAGTTTGAAAACCATACACATAGACTTTATGAACTTTAAAAACTTTATTAACTTTTAACTAACACGAAGTGTTTCAGGTTCTTTATAAGTCAGAAGAAAAAGGATGCAAGGCAAGGCTTGGTGTGATAAACACTGACCATAGCGAAATCGAAACTCCTGTATTCATGCCGGTAGGGACTTTAGGCACTGTGAAAGCAATTGAGCAGCGTGAGCTTACCGAAATGGATGCGCGAATAATTCTTGGAAACACATATCATTTATATATGCGTCCCGGAATGGAAGTGATGAATGGTGCAAAAGGACTGCATAAGTTTATGAACTGGAACCGAAGTCTGTTAACAGACAGCGGGGGATTTCAGGTCTTTAGCTTATCAAAGATGAATAAGATTAGTGAGGAAGGTGTTCAGTTCTCCTCGCATTTGGACGGCTCGAAACACATGTTCAGTCCCGAAAAAGTTATTGAGATACAAAGAACAATCGGTTCTGATATAATGATGCCTTTAGATGAATGTATGCCTTATCCAGTTGAAAGAAGCAGAGCTGAGAAATCAATCGAGCTTACTTTACGCTGGGAAAAAAGATGTTTTGATGCTTATAAAAATTCTGAAGACCGATACGGTCACAGACAGTTTTTATTTTCGATTAATCAGGGCGGAACGTATAAGGATTTACGAAAGAGAACGATTGAAGAATTAGATAGTATAGATTTTGCAGGGAATGCCATCGGCGGACTTGCTGTCGGTGAAGAGAATGAGATAATGTACGAGATTACAGACTACTGCACCGATACAATGAGTGAGAATAAGCCGAGATATTTAATGGGAGTCGGAACTCCGATTGATCTGCTCGAGAGTGTTGAAAGAGGTGTCGATATGTTTGACTGTGTAATGCCTACAAGAAATGCAAGACACGGAAGGATTTTTACAACAACAGGCGAGATAAATATTAAAGGCGCCAAGTACAAAAATGACCACAGCTGTATAGATGAAGAGTGCAAGACATATACATCGGAAAATTTTTCATATGCATATTTAAGGCATTTATTTATTGCAGGAGAGATTCTGGGCTCGCAGTTAGCATCAATTCAGAATATAGGATTTTATCTCAACCTGATGCGAAACATAAGAACAGCAATAAAAGAAAAAAGATTTTTAGATTTTAAAAAAGAGTTTTTAGAGAAGTATAAAAGTAAAAGTGCTTAAATTAATTCTATTATATTCCGGAAGTGGATTAGAAACTATTTGGTTAATAAAATGGTTTTTTCTGGTTCCTTATGTATTACTTACAATAATTTATACCACACTTTACATTACAATTGAAAAGTTGGAAGAAAAACAAAATTCAAAATATAAAAAATAAATGAATCATTTAGTATTATTACAGGCAGCTCCCGGCGGCGATATGGGTTCTATAGTATCATCATTACTCCCGTTCGTTTTAATTATAGTTATATTTTATTTCTTAATATTAAGACCTCAGCAAAAGAAACAGAAAGAAAGAATGGCTTTATTGCAGTCACTTAAAAAAGGTGATAAAGTTATTACAAGCTCTGGAATTCACGGAACAGTTGAAGGACTTGAAGAAGCAACAGTATTAGTAAAGGTTGCAGAAAATATGAAATTGAAAATGGATAGAAGCGCAATTGCAACTATTGTTGGTGTTACAGATGTTGTACCTGCTAAAAAATAATAGCAAAGGTTTACAAAATGAAGCTGGTAAAAAATACAAATAAAAATAAGGTCAGTACTATTGAAGCAGCATTAAAAGATTATGCTGAAGGCAAAATAATTATAGTAACTGATGACGAAGACAGAGAGAATGAAGGCGATATGATTTTCTCAGCAGAGAAATCTACTCCTGACCATGTTAATTTCCTTGCAAAATACGGCAGAGGACTGGTATGTGTTCCTATGGAAGAAGACAGACTTGATGAATTGAATTTGAAAATGATGACAAACAATAACACTTCGCTTCATGCTACGCCTTTTACAATAAGCGTTGATTACAGAATAGGAACTACAACAGGAATTTCTACATCGGACAGAGATAAAACTATTAAGGCTTTAATTGACCCTGAAACAAATCCTGATGACTTGGGAAGACCGGGACATATTTTTCCTCTTAAAGCAACTAAAGGCGGTGTGCTTCGCAGAGCGGGACATACTGAAGCAGTTGTTGATATGAGCAAGCTTGCGGGACATTATCCTGCCGGAGTTCTTTGTGAAGTGATGAAAGATAACGGCGAGATGGCACGCATGAACGATTTGTTCGAAATTGCCGCAAAACATGATTTAAAAATTATTACAATTCGTGACCTTATAAAATACAGATTGAAAAGAGAAGTTTTAGTTGAGCGTATGGTAGATTCACATTTACCGTCGAGGTTTGGGGATTTTCAGATTATTCTTTACAGAAGCGTAGTTGATAATAAAGAACACGTTGCTATGGTCAAAGGAAAAATTGACAGCAGTAAACCTGTTCTTGTTAGAGTACATTCAGAGTGTTTAACGGGAGATATTTTCGGTTCACTCAGATGCGATTGCAGAGACCAGCTTACTCAGTCATTAAAAATTATTGAACGAAACGGCAACGGAGTTTTATTATATATGAGACAGGAAGGCAGAGGAATCGGTCTTCTCAATAAATTGAAAGCATACAATTTACAGGAGCAGGGAAGAGATACAGTTGAAGCAAACGAAGAGCTAGGCTTTAAGCCGGACTTAAGAGATTACGGAATCGGCGCGCAGATACTAAGAGATTTAGGAGTAAGAAAAATAAATCTTCTTACTAATAATCCTAAAAAAGTTGTCGGGTTAAATGCTTACGGTCTGGATATAGTAGAAAGAACTCCGATTGAAATAAAAGCTAATAAGACAAACGAGAATTATCTTAAGACAAAAAGAGACAAGATGGGGCATTTGATATTAGTTGATACAAAAGAAAAAAGAGTAAGAAAGAAAGTAAGATAAAAAATCCCATAGGGTAATTAAAATAATTTTTATAAGTAAAATTTTATGCAAAACTAACAATGAAATCTGAAATTATTTATCTGACAAGAAGCAGATTAGTGGAACTCGAAAACGAACTTAGAGAGTTAAAGACTAATGCAAGGAAAAGAATGGCTGAAAAGATTGCCGAGGCACGTTCACATGGAGATTTAAGCGAGAACGCTGAATACGATGCAGCAAAAGAAGAGCAAGGCCATCTTGAAATGAAGATTTCCAAGCTTGAAGAAATGCTTTCAAGAGCAAAGATTGTGGTTCCGGAAGAACTTGCTGAAGGCGAAGTTACAATTCTTTCAAGCGTGAAAGTCAAAGATAAATCTATCAACGAAGTGATAACTTATGTGTTGGTGTCACCTGAAGAAGCAGATTTCGAGCTGGATAAAATTTCAGTTACATCTCCGGTCGGAAGGTCTTTAATGGGAAAGAAAGTCGGTGATAAATTTGAAGTAGAAGTTCCTGTTGGAAAAGTTAAATACGAAATCTTAGAAATTCAAAAACCTGTTTAAAAAATGGCGCAAAGCAACTATGCCGGAGTAAAAGTCGGTATATTCGTATCGGTAGCATTAGTATTAACTATAGCAACATTATTCTGGGCCAAAGGCTCATGGTTCGGCGAACCCGAAAGAAAAATGTCTGTATTCTTTCATAAGATTGATGTGTTGAATGAAGGTGACCCTATGAACGTGAACGGTGTGAAGAAAGGTGTTGTATCAAAAATTGAACTCGTTGGTGATTCTGTGAGAATAGATTTCACGGTTGCTAAGTCTGTTAAGATAAGACAAGATTACAGAATAGAAGTTTCGATTCTTGCGCTTATGGGCGGTAATCAGTTAGCGCTTACTCCGGGAAAATCTCCAAATGAAATTAATTATGATGTACCTTTAAAGGGAACTGAAGGCGGAAGCATTGGTTCAATGATAAGCCAATTCCAGACTATAACAGATACTGTTCAGGGCTTGCTTGGAAAATTCGGAAGTTCCGTTGAGAAGGTAAATGTTATTATGAATGACTTGCATGAGGTAACAGGTGACCAGGGAATGAAGAGTAATTTAAGAATGACTATGAGCAACGTTGAGATGGCAACAAGAAATCTTAATGCTCTCATCAGTGAGAACAGAGGTTCGTTAAGAGGACTTACAACTAAAGTTGATAACACTATCGGAAATGTTGACAGTGTTATTTCAAAAAACAGCGGAGAGCTTAACGGAACAATTAAGAACATAAGAGCTATTACTGAGAAGGTTGACAGCTTAGTTGCAAATCTTGGATTGCTGGTATCTGATACTCAGCAGCAGAAGAATGCTGTAGGGAAGTTTATGTATGATGATAAATTTTATCAGAACATAAACGCTACGGTGAAGGAACTTGAAGCATTAATGAAGAAGATAAGAAAAGACGGTGTAAAGATTAATTTATTCTAAGAAGTATTAAATAAGATTTTGATTAAGTCTTATCACTGAAAAGTGATGAGGCTTTTTTTTGTCTAAATTATTTTATTAAAATCATTTTTTGTGAAGAAACGAATTTTGATTTTCCATTTGTGGCAGTCATTACATAAAAGTAAATCCCGCTCGAAAGCTTAAATTCATCTGCGTTAAAGTCACTCTCATAACTTCCTGAATTTAAATTATCGTTAACAAGTTGAGTAATTAACTTTCCGTTAATGTCATATACTGAAAGCTGAACAAAGCTCTTCGATTGAATATTGAATTTTATGTTTGTAGTTGGATTGAACGGATTCGGGTAATTCTGAAATAATTTAAAATTATCAGGTGTCGATGTTGAAATATTTTTAATCCCTACTATATCTCTGTTCTCATAGTAATAAATCCCGCCCTTTAGATTTCCAATAAATAAATCTTTATCTGTATCGGCATCTATATCAACAAATTCAGGACAAGTCTGCCCGAAGACATTTATGTTCTTATAATTTGTTGTTTGAAGCACAAAATTAGGTGAAGAAGCTGAACCCGCATTTAAATAAAACCAGATTGTCCCGGCGCGGTTTCCGATGAATAAATCGTAATCTCCGTCTCCGTCAATATCTGCAAATCGCGGAGTGCTGTCATCACCGACATCGATACTTGAATAAAAATCCGTGACGAATGCATAATGAGGAACCTGCGGAGTTCCTTCATTTCTGTAATAATAAATTTTTCCGTTTGAGTTACCTAAAAATAAATCCTTATCGCCGTCATTATCTATATCTACAAAAGTCGGAGTGCTTGCCTGACCAAGATTTGTTAAACCTAGTGCCTGCAGACCTGTACCCATATACTGAAAATTATAATTTTCAGGAGTGCCGATATTTTTAAAGTAATAAATTGAATCTTTATAATAAGTGCCGACGAGTAAATCCTGAGTACCGTTCCCGTCTAAATCAGCAAAGGCAGGTGATGCATTATAACCGGCTATTGATAAAGGAAGAGCTTCTGTAATAAGAGTGAATGCAGGAGAAGTTGCTGTTCCTGTATTTTTGAAATATTCAATCTGGCCTAAATCATTACCAATGAACAAATCTTTTTTGCCGTCATTATTTATATCCGTGAAAGCAATTTGTGAATTACTTCCTGCATCCACATTATTCAGATAATTATTCGACATTCTCTGATACGAAGGAACTGAGGCTGTACCTACATTTTTATAATATGTAAAATTATCTTTAGTCTGTGATAAGTATAAAACAGAAACAAACAAATCTTTCTTGCCATCATTATCTATATCAGTAAATCTCTGTGAATTGTAACCGAGAGAATAATAAGAATCAGGATGAGGATATGAAGAATCTGCAACAACCATATTAGGATTTGTTAACGTTCCGTCATTTCTTATTCGGTAAATTCCGTGTGAATACAAATCACCCCAGAATAAATCGTTAATGCCGCTTCCGTTCAGTGAAGCAAACTCTAACGCATTTGCTCCGTGACGCGGATTAAGAGCGGGGGATATTATTAAAAGATTCTGCCAGAAATCCGTTACATACTGAAAATTAAAATTCGTGGAAGTTCCTATGTTTTTATAAAATGTAACCTGACCCACTGCAGTTCCTGTGAAAAAATCTTTTGTTCCGTCATTATCAATATCGCAGAAGGTGGGAACACAGTTGGATTCCGAATAAACAACATCACCTGTGTTAGTATGCAGTTCAGGAATTTCTAAAACAAAATTTGGAGCGCCGGCTGTTCCTGTGTTGCGAAAAAACCGGACTGTCTGCGCTTCACCTCCCCCGAATAAATCAAAATCTCCGTCATTATCTATATCTACAAATGCGAACCAGTTTTTAATTGCTAAATCCTGAAATGACCGGGTTATTAGTTTAAAATTTGGTGAGGAAGATGTTCCGATGTTTGCATAATAATATAACAAGGTATCTCTGTCATACATGAAGAGATCTTTCTTGCCGTCGTTATCAATATCTATAAATTGAATACGCGCATTATCCATTCCTCCGTTGAAAGGTGCCATCGAAGTTCCTGTACTGACATTAAATGGAATGCCGTCAAACTTCTGCACCAAGTTTTGAGCAAAAAGGGAAGGGATGATTCCGAGAAAGAAAAGTATTAAAAGTTTTTTATTCAATTTAGTTTAGTCCTGTTCCGAATTTATATTTATCAGTAATTGTAACAGGAAGTTTCCCTTTGAAGTTTATCTCTCCCAGTATTGCTTTTATACCTGCGCGGATAGAACTCTCACTGTCTCCGTAAGCACAAACGTATGAATTAATTCCGGTAAATCCCTGAATGAGATAAGGGTTGCCGAATGAGATTACGATTACTTTTTTTCCTTTTGCAACTAATCCATTAATTAAGTCAAGCTGTGATTGCGGAAGTCCGACAGTTCCTGTCATAATTTTTACTTTTGCGTAAACAGGAATAATAATTGTTTCGAAATTATTGCTTACTGCATAATTGATAATTGAATCTCCATAGCTGAAATCTCCCATTAAATCATATGCAGTTACACTTCCAAAATAATTTTTTGATTTCGGAATAAATTCACTCATGAAAAAATCAGAGTTAGCTTTATCGTTTCCGTTGTTCATTGAAACAACCATAACTTTTTCAATCATGGCTTTGATGCTGAATGGAAGCGTTTTGTTATCATTTTTTACAAGAGTAATTGATTCATCCGCAATCTGTTGAGATAAATTCTGAGCATCGCTATTGTTAACAACCTGGGAAACTTTTGATACATCAACTAACTTATTATCAAAAAGCTTCAACCATTTTTTTGCGTTAAGAATTTTTGTGACTGAGCGGTCAATTCTTTCAACTGATATAGTTCCGCTGTTCACTGCATTTTCAATTGTAGAAATCGTAAGCTCTTCACCCTGAGGCATTAAGATTAAATCGATTCCGGCATTCACACACATTAAAGCAACCTGCTCGGTAGAAAAATGTTTTGTGATGCCCTGCATGTTCAAAGCATCTGTTACAATCAGTCCGTTAAAGCCAAGCTGATTTATCAAAACTCCGTCAACTACACTTTTAGATAACGATGCCGGTACTGTAACATCCTTTTCAATTTCAGGAAAAGCTAAGTGAGCAATCATAACTGACATTACACCGGAGCTTATTGCATTTTTAAAAGGAACAAGTTCAGTAGTCTCAAGTCTGTCTCTTCCATAATTTATAACAGGCAAATCGTTATGTGAATCTATATCGGTATCTCCGTGTCCCGGAAAGTGTTTTGCTGTTGCAATAATATTTCCGTCCTGCAGTCCTTTTATCATCGCATCACCCATTGTAGAAACAAGCTGCGGGTCTTCACCGAATGAACGGACATTTATAATTGGGTTAAGTGGATTATTGTTTACATCCATTACAGGTGAGTAGTTCTGATGGATTCCCATTGCCTTGCATTCCTTAGCGATTTGCAGTCCCATTTTATAAGCAAGTTCTGGATTTCTTGTAGCCCCGATTCCCATATTGCTGGGAAATAAACTGCCGTCATCGAGTCTCATCTTTGTGCCGCGTTCAAAATCAGCAGAGATAAGCAGAGGAGTTTGTGCCTGAGATTGTAAATCATTTATCAGTTCAGCTTCTTCGATGGAATTTCCCTTGAAGAAAATTACACCGCCGACTTTTTTATTCACAACTAAGTCTTGCAACCTTTTATATTCTTTATCGCTCTTTTCAAGCTTAAGTCCGAATGAATTTGTAACAATCATCTGCGCAATTTTTTCACGCAATGTCATTTCGCTAAGCTTTGTCTTTACCCATTCAGAATTATCAGTAAGCACGGGTAAATCTTTTTTCTGCGGATTTTCTGTTTGCTCAACAGGTTTTTCACTGGTAAAAAAAGTAAAAGAAAATAAAGACAGTATTACTAATACAGATGATTTTACAAATAGCATTCGCCTGAAAAATTTAATGTTTTAAAAAAGTTAATCAAAAATTTATTGATGCAATTTATTATTGTTTATCTTTGCTTAAATCACGTTCCATTTTTTCATTCATGTTCGTAAAATATTTCATAATTTCTATTGGTAATGGTAATATCAATGTCGAAGTTTTTTCCGCTGCAATTTCAGTCATTACTTGCAGGTATCTTAATTGAAGCGCAAAAGGATTGCTTCCAAGAATTCCTGCTGCTTCCGATAACTTAGCTGCGGACTGGAACTCACCTTCGGAGTTAATGATTTTTGCTCTCTTATCTCTTTCAGCTTCTGCCTGTCTGGACATTGCGCGTATCATTTCCTGCGGAAGGTCAACGTTCTTCAGCTCAACGTTCATAACTTTTACTCCCCATGGTTCGGTTTCTTTATCAATTAGTTCTTTTAACTTTGCATTGATAACATCTCTGTGTGAAAGCAGTTCATCCATTTCACTCTGCCCAAGAACACTTCTTAAAGTGGTCTGCGCAACAAGTGATGATGCGTACATAAAATCTTCAACCTGAATTATAGCTCTGTTCGGATCAGTAACACGAAGATAAACAACGGCATTTACTTTTACCGAAACGTTGTCTCTGGTGATAATATCCTGTGACGGAACATCAAGAGCAATGGTACGCAAGCTTACTCTCATCATTTTATCCAGCAATGGAATTAAAATAATAAGACCGGGGCCTTTAACTGCGGAGAATTTTCCCAAGCGAAAAATAACTGCGCGTTCGTATTCGTTCAGAACTCTGAATGAACGGACTATAATTATAAAAAATATAAATCCGATGAAGCCTACAAAGACCGTGAATACACTAAGTGCTGCGCTTCCCATTTTAATCTCCTTTTTTTAGTTTGATTGTTATATTGGATACAGGAAAAATTTGTTGCTGATTTGAACTTGTCTGGTCGTATAATTTTATCTTCTCCGAAATCTTTCTTTCTTCATTCAAATCAATTCTTTCTATTAACGGTATAAATTTCTCATCTGAGCTTTTCTTCTGAATTATCCAGTCCTTTAATCTGAATTTATAATCGTTGAGTATATCTTTTTCTTCAGTAAGATATGTTTCGTATTTAAACTCAGGAATTTTTGAATTTGAAATGCTGCTCATTTCATCCTTCTTGTCAATATGCATATATTTCAGAGAAGCTTCTATATAATCATCTATGGCTGCGCTCATGAATCAATCATTTGCATTTGCTCTTCTCTGAAAGCAATTAACTTTTTTTCTATCGGCTCAAACTCTTCAAAACCCATTAATTCCAGTCGTAATTTACTAACATCTTTGATGTTTCTTAAGTAGCCTGAATAGTGTTTTCTGAACTCGCGTGTTCCAAGTTTTTCACCTTTCAAATCCACAGCAAGTCTCAAATGCTCAATGCATATATTAACCTTTTCTTCTACAGTTGGTTCATCGGGTAGAACTCCGTGCTTCATGTAATAATGTGACTGATTGAATATCCACGGATTCGTTATTGCAGCCTGACCAATCATAACTGCATCACACTCATATGTTTCAAAGACAAATTTAACATCTTCAGGAGTTTTGATATTGCCATTCAATATAATCGGCATCTGAACCCCCGCATCTTTTATTCTTTTCACCCAGCTCCAGTCTGCCTCACCTTTATTTCCCTGATTACGCAGTCTGCAATGAACAGTCAATGCCTGTATACCGATATCTTCCAGCATTTTTGCAACGTCTATTATTACAATTGAATCTTTATCCCATCCAAGCCGTGTTTTTAATGTTACGGGTATGCTTACATTTTTTGAAACATTTTCTGCAATCTGTTTCATCTTCGGCAGATCTTTTAAAAGTCCTGCTCCTGCGCCACGCAGAGCAACATCTTTTACCCAGCAACCGCAGTTGATATCGATAAAATCGGGATTAACGCTTTCTGAAATCTTCGCTGCCTCTATTAACGCTTCATCTCTTCCTCCGAAAATCTGAATAGATAGCGGTCTCTCTTCCTTGTAGAAAAATAATTTATTGCGTGCCTTTACGGCATCGCGAATCAATCCTTCTGCAGAAATAAATTCAGTGTAAACGATATCGGCGCCAAGGCGTTTGCATATCAAACGGAACGGAGGCTCGCTTACATCTTCCATGGGAGCAAGCGCAATTTTTCCTATAAAATTCTTTTGAAATTCGTTCATATCAGGTGTAAATTAATTATTGTTTGGCTAATTAGAAATTGAATTATTTATAACAATCAAAACCAAAAAAGTCTTTAAAAAGTGCAGTTTTTCTGCGGAGTTATTTTGATACTTTTATATATGCTATATATAAAAAAATCTACGCTGCCAAAGTGCGGACTGGGACTGTTTTCAAGCGCCGATATTGCAAAAGGGGAGTACATAGTTGAATACAAAGGAGATATTTACACATGGAAAAAATGCATCGAGCGCGCTGCCGAAGAAGATAAAGCAGGATATGTTTTTTACGTTAATAGAAACTATTGTATAGACGCTTATGACTTTCCGCTTGAGCTTGCACGATATGCCAATGATGCTAAAGGTCTCAGAAGAAAAAAAGATGTTACAAATAACTGTGAGTACTTAATTAAAGGAAAGCGTGTATATATTGTTGCGAAGAAAAAACTGAAAGCCCACACAGAAATTTTAGCTCCGTATGGAAAAGATTACTGGGATGAGTTTGAAGAATGTGATGATGATAACTAAACAAATTAATTTTTAGGTATAAATTAAAAGGGAGCCATGAGCTCCCTTTTTTGTTTCTATTAATTAAAATTTTAATCACCTTTTTTATCATCCTTCTTTTGAGGAGGATCTTGCTTGGGCGGATCCTGTTTTGGAGGGTCCTGCTTCGGCGGATCTTGCTTTACCGGGGGCGGATCATTTTTTACCGGAGGAGGATCGTTCTTTACCGGCGGTGGATCATATTTAGGCGGATCATATTTCGGTGGATCATACTTTGGCGGATCATTCTTTACCGGCGGCGGATTATATTTCGGCGGATCATTCTTCACAGGTGGATTGTTCTTCGGTCCTTCCTGTTTTGGCGTTTCAGTCTTCGTAGTCGTTGTATTCTTTACCGGCGGCAAATTTTTTGCAGGCGGTTCAGTCTTTACACCTTCCTTAGTCGGATTGTTAACAGATGGTCCTGCAGTTTTAATTGTTGTCGTAGTATTGGTTGTCGTGGTATTTTTTACCGGTGGCTGCTTTATTTGCGGGTCCTTTGTTATATTACCATTTCCCGGATTAGAAACATTTTGCTTTGTAATATCATCAATCAATTTTACCGGATTAATTTCATTCTGCTGCTTTACAGGAGTTACTTTTACAGGTGTCTTTGGTCCGTTTGGATTTTTTGTAGGATTAGTATTATTTACTCCTGCAATCGTTCCTTCAGATTTAGTAGGAATGTTTATTACCTTAGGAGTTATCTGAGTATTAGTAACTTTGCTTATTTCATTTACATTCGGTCCATTGTATTTAATTTTCTGGTTGTTGGTTACTAATGTCTGTACATTTTTTATCTTTTCCGAATTATTAATAATTTCAATATTTCTTTCAGTGTCTACTTTTGGTTTTATAGGTATATGTTTTGTTATATCGTTTGTATTTACAACTGTCCAGTGAATAGGATTTGAAGTAAAATGACTGTTACAAACTATTAAGTGATGAGGATTTTGCCAGTAAACAACAGGGCAAGTGGGGTACCAGCTGCAATAGCTGCCTCCATAATAATTTCCGCAGTAACGCCATGTTACCCAGTTAGGTGCCCATCTTCCTCCCGGCATCCATACCCATCCTGCAAAGCTTGTCCACATCCATCTGCCATAATTATAACAATGATTTCCCCATCTGTAATCTGAAGCCCATACCCATCCTGCGCATGTGAATTCCCAATGACCATTGGTATATGGGTTCCAGTTTCTATCGCTGCATTCATTTGGCTGCCAGATATAAATTATCTTTTCAATTGTTTTTGTTTCGGTAACTGTTCTGACGGGTTCTATATTAGATGATGTAATATTTGTTGTAGGGACTTCTTCTATAAATGTATCGTCATCGTTTGCCGGCGCTTTGTTATTTGCTAATACTGTGTTATTATTTTCAGCAACGGGTTCGTTATCCTGGTTAGATACATTCTGGATATCAGGAGCATCGTTCTGAGTCTGTGTCGGATTTGTTAATTCTCTTATAAAATCTTTTTGCTTTACAGGAATCCATTTTCCCTGCGAAGTTAAATCGTTCTCAAACTTTTGTTTATAAACCTGATTGGAATCTAAAAGATTTTCTGTATAATCAATGCTGTCAACAATAGATTGGAAGTTCACATTGGGGTCTGTAGTTACAGTTGAGGGTGTGTTCTTTGTAAAAATTTTATAAGCGCCAACTGATATCGCCCCTGATAGCAGCGCTGCTGATAAAATCATTGCAAAGATTTTTTTGTTGAACATTTTGAAATCCTCTTTTTTAAATTTGGTATTTCTTAGACTCAATAATCTTAACTTTTGTTCCGTTGTAGCCGCCCTGATTATAAGACTAAGTTTACTCCAAATAGTTTAATAATTTTTACTCACTAAAAAGGGGAGTATTTATTTCTCCCCCTTTATAATTTACTTCGATTTTACTTTTTGCTTCCTTCATTTTTAGGTGCGCTTTCCTTTGTTGGCCCGCTGCTCTTTGGTCCGTTATTATTGCTTCCAGGACTTTTTGAAGGTCCGTTATTATTGCTTCCGGGACTTTTTGTTGGTCCGTTACTTTTTGTTGGTCCGTTGTGATTTCCGTTTCCTCTTGTGCCGTCAGGACTTCTTGTTGTATGTGTTCTGCCTGATTCTCCGTTTCTGCTCGTGCCGTCTCTGGTAATTTTAACTTTCTCCCTGTTTGGATTATAATTACCGTTTCTGGTTGTTTTTGTATTATCTATTTTCGGACCTGTTCCGTTATTTATTGTCCTCGTAATTTTTACTTTTTGCGGATATATCTTTTCACCGGATTCCTTGGAAATGTTATTAACTTCCGGTCCATTATATTTTATTTGCTTCTTTTCTGTAGAGTACGTATTGACTCCCTTTATTTTTTCCGAGTTCTTGAGAATATCAGCATTATTCTCGTTCTTTACAATTTTAGTCTTATCAATTTTTTTAGTGAAGTCTTTTTTATCGACAAATACCCAGTTCTTTGTCTTTGATTTGAACACATGGTTTCTTACCCAATGTCCGTGATGTCTCCAGTGTATTCTCGGACAGGTCGGATACCATCCGCAGTAATTGTTATGAGTTCTCCACATACACCAGTTCGGTGCCCAGACTCTTCCCGGAAGCCAGCACCATCCGTAGTAGCTTGACCAGTACCATCTTCCGTAGTTATAACAAGCCCATCCCCAGTCGTAATCAGATTCCCATATCCAGCCTCTCCATGTAAATACCCATCTGCCGTTGCTGTAGGGAGTCCAGTCCTGTTCAATATTTCTTGGTCGCCATATATAAATTATTTTTACAATGGTAGGGTCATCATCTTCCACAATTGTTGCATCATCACCGTTAACGTCTCGTATCAGATCTGCGCGGTTTATTTTTACCCACTCGCCCTGATTGGATAAACTATCAAAGTCGCGCTGATAAACTGTATTGGAATCGAGCAGATTTTCTTTTACATCTATGCTGTCTAAGATAACATCGTCATTATCCTGACCGCTTGGTATATCCTGTGGATAAATTTTATTTGTGGCAATAAATAAATTTACTGTCAAAAATAAAATTGCAGGAATAAATAATAAGAAATTCTTATTTTTTCGCATAATATTAGCTTTAAACTTAACCGATTTTTTCTTTACACTACAAAAAAATATTTTTGTTCCATTTTTGTCTAAAAATAAGACAAATGAAATTTAATTTGGTTTAAAGAAATAACATAAATATTAATATAAAAATTACCAAGTTAAATACAAGTGGAGAGGCGGGGAAAGTATAAATAAACGTTATTTTTGAGCAATAAAAAAAGGGAGCTGTTAGCTCCCTTTAATTAAAAATTATTATTTCTAAATTTATTACTTCATCAGTATCATTTTCTTCGTCTCTGAGTAAGCTCCGGCTTCTATTTTGTAGAAGTACATTCCGCTTGCAAGTGAGCTTCCGTCAAATTCATATGAATAATTTCCTTCTGTTGTAAGTGTTCCATTTATTAATGAAGCAACCATTTCTCCTCTCATATCATAAACTTTTAACGTTACGTTAGCAGTTTTTGGAATTGTGAAGTTAATTACTGTCGTAGGATTGAAAGGATTCGGATAATTCTGAGCAAGATTGAATTTCAACGGAGCAGAATTTGTATTTCCAATTCCTACTACATTTGTGATTGTGAAATCTGCATTTGAAATATCAAAGAATGCATTTGTTGCTGCCTTAACTTTTATTCTGCATGTTGAGTTCTGAATGTTTGGTAATGTTACTATTGCTGTTCCGATATTTGGAACACCTGATGCTAATGTTGTCGGGAATGTCTGTCCGCCGTCTGTCGAAAGCAAAATATTTACTGTTGCAGCACTTACAGGAGCAGCTGATGTATTTGCTACGTTCCAGGTTACTGTCTGCGGAATATGTGAATTCCATGTTACTGCAGTATTCGGTGAAGTAACTAAAAAAGGACCTGCAGTTGCAACAACGTTTATAGCTGTCATAGTGGCTGAGCCAACACCGCCGCCGCCTGCTTTATAATCTCTTGCAACTAATCTGAATACCATGCTTCTTGCATACGTAGGAAGCAGTTCTCCGATTGTATGGAAATTATTTACAACGTCATAAACTCTCGGGAACTGTCTCGTTCCTGATGTAACAGGATTAAATGATCTGAAAAGCGGTGCATTTCCTGTCGGTGCATTTGGACCGCCAGAAGGACCTAAATCATACTGCTCCCAGCAATATTTCAGCGGGTCGTTATCTGCATCTGTTGCGCTTCCAGTTAATTCAAAAGGTGTTGAAATAGGAATTGAAAATCCGCCCGTTGGTACAGATACAACCGGATTATGATTTCCTGTTGTTGTTGTTACAGGACATGCATTTCCTCCGCCAACACTTGTGTAAGCAATGATTTCATCTAAACTTTTTGCTACGAAATAAGGGTCACTATGAGGCTGAATATCATCTGCTCCGCAGATACCTGCATAAGCCATAATTGTTGTTCCGCTGCCCGGTTCGTAAGCAGTATTGTTATTTCTGTTACCGCCGCCGCAGCTTGATGTCACGCTGTTGAATGTATGATTACCGCCAAACTGATGTCCCATTTCGTGAGCAACGTAGTCAATATCGTACGGGTCACCGACCGGTGCGCCTGAGCCTGTTACGCCTCTTGCTTTATTTCCTGCCTGGCAAACGCATCCTAAGTATGCAACGCCGCCGCCGCCTGTTGAAAATACGTGGCCGATATCATAGTTTGCAGAACCGATTATATTATCGCATGTAGTCTGATTCTGACCAAGCATAGTATTTCCGTTATTGTTGGTATATGGGTCTGATGATGAGCTTGTATATACTACTGAACTGTTGTTATTTACCAATACCATTCTTACTGATACTTCGTTTTCATAAACTCCGTCAACTCTGTTCATTGACACTACGATAGCAGCCATGGCTGCATTCACTGTTCCTCCGAAGTAAGATGCATATTCGCCTGTGCAGGCTACAACTGTTCTGTAAGTTCTAAGCTGTCCTTCTGCAAGCATATCAGGATTATAAGGAGCTTGCTTTTTGTTATCAGTGTTCCAGTTATCGATAACTTCGCATGTCATTCTTTTATCTGTAACGAAATCAGATTTGAAGTAACTGATGTAGTTATAGTTGTCGCCTTTTGCATACGGGTCAATAAATACTGTACCGCTTTCTGAAAAAATCATAGCATGGAATCCAAGCGGAGTGAGATCAAATCTAACACTTGAGTACGGGTCGTCAATTCCTTGTCCGAGGTATGTTTTTATCTCAGGGAACTGAGCGGCTAAACCGTCTTCCATTATTGGTGAATCAACAAATTTAAATCTTAAATATGTACCGTTCGGCATAGGGAGCGAGATAACCGAATTTGAATTACTCGGACGGACATTTTTTTCCTGTGGTGCTGATTGTAAAACACTTTTTATATCGGAGATATTTAAAGTCAGTGTTCTGAACTTCAGGGGTTTAATAACTCGTTCGCCTGAACTTTGAATATTGGACTCCGCAATATCATTCCAATAATTTGCAGCATTAGCGCTTAGCGAGATCATAACCGAAAATACGATTACGAAGAAATAACGAGAGGTCATTTTTTAGTTTTAATTAATTTGTAAATTATTTCCTTCTGTGGTTTGAGGTGAATTATTTGAAAATAATGAATTTACCATAGGAAAACAAATGAATTACAGGGGAATTCACCGTATTATTTCTTTATAGTGTGAACAGGGAAAATTGAATAAAATTGCACCTTATTACCGCACCACAGCAAGCATGTCATTCCCGCCTTCATGGGAATGACATACAGGGCATTGCGGGAATGAAATACAGAGTGTGAGAACATCGAACAACAAAAAACGAATTTTATCCATTAATAAACTTCAGCAGTTCATCGTGCATCCATCCGTTGGAAGTAAGGACTCCACGCTCATAAATAGTTCTTTCACCATTTAAGTCAGTCATAAGACCGCCTGCTTCTTCAATGCAGATTTTTACAGGTGCGACATCGTAGGGGGAGACATGCGGGTCAAGCATAAACTCTGCTTTGCCTTCAATTACTAACGTATGGCCATAACAGTCACCGTAGCCTCTATCGTAGTAGGATTTATTTACAAGCTTAAGAAATTGTTCTTTATACGGGTGTTCAAGAATGTACTCAATGCCTCCATAAATGAAATACGATTTATCTATCGAGTTTATTTTGCTCACTTTCATTTTTTTCCCTGAGCAGTAACATCCGAGTCCTTTACCTGCATAAATTATCTTTTTCATAGCAGGAAGGGCAATTACACCAAGGATAACTTCTCCTTCGTACTCAAGAGCAAGCAGAGTGCCCCAGAAGGGAAAGTTGCGCATGAAGTTTTTTGTTCCGTCAATAGGGTCAATTATCCATTTGAAATCGGACTGCTTATCCTGCACTCCTGTTTCTTCAGCGAGGAAGCTGTGCTCGGGATATTTTTTTTTAATTTCGGAGATTAGGAATTTCTCGCATTTTTTATCCGCGATTGTAACAGGGGAGTTATCTTTTTTGTATTCGGGCTTGATGGTTTTTTTATAGTACTTAGTGGATATGCGGTTACATTCTTTGATTAAATCTACAGAGAAGCTTAGCAGTTTTTTTATGTGTTTTTCTTTCATCTGAGTTAAATTGTTATGGTTAAAAATTGAGTTTTATCAAATGAAATTCAAGTTAGATTAAAAAGTTTTACTTAATAATATCGTAACTTGCAATTTATAATCATTCGTTATACATCTGAATAGAATTTATACTTTAATAAAAGAAAGCTATTTTTCAGAATTGAAATATCTAATCCCAATATTATTTGCCATAGGTTCATTCATTTCCATTGTTCATTGGGTAAATAACTTTTCTTTATCGCCGGATTCCACTAACTATATTACTGCATCTGAAAATCTTGTAAAGCACGGTTCGTTGTTTGTTTATTCAAACTGGCCATCGCGCTCTTTTGAACCGCAGACTGAACCTTATACCGAGTACATGCCCGGCTTACCGGTATTTATGGCGCCGATGTTTTTGTTCACTGATAATCCCGATACAGTAATGATTGTGATGAATTCACTCAGTATAGTGTTAGTTTATTTCATAGTGCTTTTGCTGCTGAATCAGATAGGATTCAATTCATACTTTAAAATTTTATTTCTGCTGTATCTTACATTCTTTGAGCCGTTTAAATTTATATATAGTTACCTGTGGACGGAAACATTTTTTATTTTCTGGTCACTCCTTGCATTTTACTTTGCAGTAAAGCTTGTAAATGAAGATAATAAAAAGTATTGGGTGATAGGCTGCATTGCAGTTGCTTTCTCTGCGTTTATAAAAATGTACGGAGTGTTTAACTGCTCTTTTTTTATTTTACCTTTCATAATTCATAAGAAGAGATTTTCTAATCTGTTATTTTTTATTTTGATGTCGTCTGTATTCGTTGTAATTTGGTTTATAAGAAATGAGCTGACTTACGGGTACTTTACAAGTTCTCACAAATTATTGCAGAAGTTTTACACTTCAAATATTTTAAGATCGTTCAAATGGACATTGTATCTGCTTGGTAATGATAAACTTGCAAATATATGGGCATTGCTAATAGTAATTATAAGTACATCTCCATTATTTTTATACTTAAGAAAACGAATAAGCTATGAGAGGGATTTTCGGATTTGGAGTTTGCTTTTCATAGGAACATTAATAAACTTTTTGGGGATATATATTTTGTCATTGGTAAGCTCATTCGATTATCTTGAAAGCAGATTACTCGCACCCGTATACATATTATTCTTTTTTGTTTTCTTTATAAGTATAAAGATGCTGTATGAAAGTTTCAATGCTAGATTACCACAGGTGAAATATTTATTTGCAGCTGTACCGCTTCTGCTGTTCATTTTTAACTCTGCTTTTGTAAAACAAATTGATACAAAGATAGATGTCCATTATGCATGGGAGCATGATTTATGGAATGAAATTAACAGCAAAGGCATTGCAAATAACTCATCTCATTATATAACCGAGTTTAATTACATTCATCAGATATACGGAGATAAGCCTCAGAGAATTATTGTAAATGAAAATATGTTTATGAATATAGGATTCATGAATGAAATTACTTCCAAAGGTAAGGCTCCTTTTATAGTTTTAAGAAATAAAGAACTTCCGTATTTTTATTTTGAAAAGCTTCATAAATTTCTCGGTTATAAAAAAGCTGACTTACAGGAAAAGCATTTTTCAGTCTATATAAAAAGTTGAAAATCAATAAAGAGAAAATATTATTATTCATAGATAAGATTAAAGAGAAGTATGTAAAATTCTCGAAGTCTAAATTTATTTCACTTCTGAAAAAAAAACATACGGGAATAATTGCTCAGTCTGTTTTAGTAGTCGGATTTTTAATTTACGCTACGGGCAGCTCAGTACCAAGCAAAAGGACTATTCCCAATGTAAAAGATAATATGCCTAAATCAAGCGGTGATATTGTAACTCCGACTGAAGAAAAAAAACAAAACAAAACTGATTTTAATGAATATCTTAATTACCGTTCTTTTGAAACAGAAAACTATGTAGAAAACTTGCTGAGAAACTGGCCGCGGCTATTAGATCTTTTCACATCAAATTCAAACTTCAGACAGAATATAAAGGATATAGATTTAAACAGACTGGAAAAAGTCTCAGGTGAAATTAAAAAGACGAGATCATTTAGTCCCGGAAATGTTCAGGCGCTGGTTGATGAATACGGTGAAATGATAAAGCGAGAATGCAATTTCTATAAGCTTGACTGGCGTCTTGTCATTGCAATCATAAGGCAGGAGTCTTACTTCAATCCCGATGCAGTGTCTCATGCGGGAGCGCTTGGCTTTATGCAGATAATGCCGCGCACAGGTGTAGGATTACAGAATGAACTTGCCTTGCAGGATACACGCACTCCCCAGAACAATTTAATTGCGGGGATTTACTACTTCGCATCACTAGCTTCACAGTTCTCCGAGTTTGGTGATGAACGATACAAGTTTGCACTTGCTGCATATAATGCGGGTCTTGGAAGAGTTATCGATGCGTTAACGATTACTGATTACCTTGGTAAAGATTACAAGAAATGGGAGAATGTGAAAGAATCTTATCCGCTGCTATCATCAAAGAATGATTCACTTCATGCTCTTGTCTGGCCTGACAGAAAAAAACCTACTTACGGTGCGCTTGAAAACTGGAAAGAGCCGTATAATTATGTTGATGCAATCTGGTTTTACTTTAATGAGTATAAAAAATATTACGAGTCAAATCTTCCCGAAGAAAAGAAGACTTCAAACAAAAAATCTAAAAAGAAAAAGAAGTAACTATCATGACTGAAATAGAAAATGAATTTGAGAAAGTTAGGACTTGCGAAGACGCAAGAAAACTTTTCCCTGTAACTGAGCACTGTACATATCTTGATAATGCCCACTACTCCCATTACTCACTGGAAACAAGAAGAAGACTTATAAAAGCGGTAGACGGATTTACATTTACCAATGAAAATTTAAGCATGGTAAATTATCAGACTGCTGAGAGATTAAGAAAGAAATGCGGAGAACTTATCCACGCTAAGACAGAAGATATTTTCTTGACATCAAGCACAACTCACGGTCTCAATGTATTTGCAAACGGAATTGATTTGAACCCGGGAGATACTGTGATATTTGCAGATTCAGAATTTCCCGCAGTGCCATATCCATGGATGAATCAGGAAAAAATGCGGGGAATAAAATATGAAATGATTCCATCAGATAAAGGTAAAATAAAAGTTTCCGATATCGAAGACACTATTAAACGGACAAATGCAAAAGTGCTTACAATAAGCTCGGTTGAGTTTTTAGGATTCAGAAATGATCTTAAAACTATAAGTAAGATCTGCCATGATAACGGCTGCTATTTTGTAGTAGATGCAATACAGAGTGTAGGAGCTTGTCCCACCCACGTTGATGAATATAATATAGATTTTTTATCAGCGGGTTCACAGAAATGGATGATGTCTCCTGCAGGAGTCGGCTTTGCTTATATACCAGCTAACATTAGAGAGAAAGTTAAACCAAGTTATGTTGCCACAACAAGTATAAATTACGATTTCAAAAATTTCTTAAATTACAATCTTACATTCCGTGAAGATGCAATTGTTTATGAAAATTCTACATTGAATTGTCTTGGAATGATTGGCATGGAGTGCGCTGTTGAGTTATTTCTGAAAATAGGAGTTGAGAATATTTTCAATCACATATTAAAACTTCAGGATGTTTTCATACAAGAAATGGATGGAAGTAACTTTACAATAGAATGTGATTTAACTCCGATACACCGCTCAAACATATTGATTTTCTCCCATAAAGACTCTTCAAAAAATGAGATGATACAAAAAGATCTGGAGCATAAGAAAATTTATGTGGCATTAAGAGAAGGGTATCTGAGATTATCTGCTCACTTGTTTAACAATGAAGAAGATATTTTAAAGCTTACATCAGCATTGAAGGCATACTGATTACTCCGCCATTGCAAGTGAAACTGCGAAAATTTTATTTACACCTGCTTCGCGAAGAATTTTTATACATTCGTTTACAGTTGCTCCGGTGGTAATTACGTCATCCAAGAGAATAATATTCTTATCCTTTAACTCTACCTCAAAATTTCTGTTAAGAGTAAAAGCATCACACATATTCTTTTCTCTCTCGAGCAACGTGAGTTTCGTCTGGGATTTTGTGTAACGATGGCGTTTGATATAATCGAATTGAAGGGGGATTTGCAATTGCCCGCTCATTCCTTTTACAAGATACTCTGACTGGTTATATCCTCTTTCTCTTACTTTTGTTTTATGAAGTGGGACAGGGATTATGTAGTCGTAACTTACTTTTTGCTCATCAATTTCAAGCTTTACATATCCTGCTAAATGCTGACCCAAGAAAACTCCCAGATCTTTCATTCCGCTGTACTTCAGGTGATGAATTATTTTTTCAAAATCCGATTTCTGAGCGAAATCATAAAGCGTAAACGCGAAATCGGATTTAACTTTTCCTCTTAATTCATTCAGCTGACTTTTGGTAACTTTTTCGAGATTTGCAAGAGTGTCATCCAGAACAAACCTGTTTGAATTATCTTCCGGCAGATTGTTTTCAGAGACAATACAAACTCTCGGATACAAAAAATCAACTATGTCATTTATTATTTTCATTTACAATTTTCATTGTAAAAATTACTTCACAAGTTTTTTGTAACGGAATTTTTTTGGCTCTAAATTTCCAAGTCTCTTCTTTTTATTCTCTTCGTAATCACTGTAGCCGCCTTCAAAATTATAAACAACTCCATCACCTTCGTATGCAAGTATGTGCGTTGCAACTCTATCGAGGAACCACCTGTCATGCGATATAATAACTGCGCAGCCCGCAAAATCTTCCAGCGCTTCTTCCAATGCTCTCAGTGTATTCACGTCTATATCATTGGTAGGCTCATCGAGTAAGAGAACGTTACCTTCCTGCTTCAAAGCGATAGCAAGATGTAATCTGTTTCTTTCACCACCGGAAAGTGTTCCGCAAAGTTTTCCCTGGTCAGCTCCGCTGAAATTGAACTTAGCAACGTATGCTCTTGAGTTAAAAAGCTTTCCTGCAATTGTAATATTTTCATCTCCACCGGAAATAACTTCCCATACTGTTTTATTCGGGTCAATATCATCATGGCTTTGGTCAACGTATGCAGTCTTCACAGTATCACCGACTTCAAATGTTCCCGCATCAGCTTTCTCCATACCCTGAATAAGCTTGAACAAAGTAGTTTTACCTGCACCGTTCGGTCCGATAATGCCAACGATTCCGTTGGGTGGTAAGTTGAAATTCAGATTTTCAAACAATAATTTATCACCGTATGATTTTGCTACTCCGATAGCCTCAATAACTTTATTACCAAGTCTAGGTCCGTTTGGTATAAATAACTCAAGTTTCTCTTCCTTCTGCTTTACATCTTCATTTAACAATTTATCATAGGATTGCAGACGCGCCTTTGATTTCGCCTGTCTTGCTCTCGGAGACATCTTTACCCATTCAAGCTCACGCTCAAGAGTTTTTCTTCTTTTGCTTTCCTGTTTCTCTTCAAGTGCGAGTCGGTTAGATTTCTGTTCAAGCCATGAAGAGTAGTTTCCTTCCCATGGAATTCCTTCACCTCTATCTAATTCCAAAATCCACCCGGCAACATTATCAAGGAAGTATCTATCGTGAGTAATAGCGATAACAGTTCCGGGATATTGTTTCAAGTGCTGCTCAAGCCAGTCAACTGATTCAGCATCAAGATGGTTTGTCGGCTCATCAAGTAAAAGTATTTCAGGTTCCTGAAGTAGTAATCTGCACAATGCAACTCTTCTTCTTTCCCCTCCGGAAAGTGTTCCGACGATTCTATCTTCATCGGGACATCTTAAAGCATCCATAGCTCTCTCAAGTTTTGAATCAAGCTCCCATCCGTTTTTATGCTCTATCATTTCGGTAAGCTCGCCTTGTCTTTCAATAAGCTTAGTCATTGTATCATCGTCCATCGGCTCAGCAAATTTCATATTAAGCTCTTCGTATTCTTTCAGTATATCGGCAACTTCCTGAACGCCTTCCATCACGATTTCTTTTACAGTCTTTGTATCATCCAGCTCAGGCTCCTGTGAAAGGTAACCAATCTTATAATTTTTAGTGAAGTGAACTTCACCCATGAAGTTGGTTTCAATACCCGCTATTATTTTCAGCAGAGTAGATTTTCCTGAACCGTTAAGACCAATGATTCCAATCTTCGCTCCGTAAAAAAACGAAAGGTAAATATTGTTTAAAACTTTTTTTTGAGGCGGAAAAGTTTTGGAAACTCCCACCATGGAAAATATAATTTTGTTATCAGCCATTTATAAACTTTCTTTTGTATTTTACTTTAGAAGTGAACATTTAATATAGTGTATTTATATGGGAGAATTAATGCAGAAACTTTGATATAAATTCTTTAAATTTGTGAATTCAATTCATTTTCCAAATTACATTACCCCATGAAATATCTCTTACTTCTTTTAATATTATTTATTCCTGCTTTCACTTTCTCTCAGAACATTAATCTCAATGATTTAAATAATGACCGTACAGACTATTATAAGTCAAGAGGTATATTATTTGAAGCAGATAGCTTGATGCGGCTCGGATATGATATTGTTCTGAATGAAAAAGAGCAACAGCTTGACTGCTATTTAAAAGAACTTCAAAGAGATTATATAAGTAACTCAGGTGCTAAATTTCCTCCAGCGAACTATTTCTACAAATACAGAAATATGATTGACACGTCAATAATATACAAGATGTTTCAGAAAATGCCTAAAGGTGCAATGCTTCATATTCATTCGACGGCAATGGGTGATGCAGAGTGGCTTGTGAAAAATGCTTCGTATATGGATAACTGTTACTTCTATAATTCCGATGACGGTAATGAAACTTACGGCACCATGCATTTTTACGCGAATGGAAAAGCACCTGCAAACTGGGTATTAGTGAAGGAACTCAGAGATAAAGATCCTGATTTTGATAATAAGCTTTTAAAGCTTTTAACATTCAGCTCAGCCGATGAAGGCAGCGCAGTTATATGGGAAGATTTTGAAAAAATCTTTAACCGTATGTCAGGACTTATTGAATATCTTCCCGTTTATAAAGAGTACAAGAAAAATTCATTAGAGATCTTATTAAAAGATAACGTTCAGCATGTTGAGTTAAGAACAGGCATGCACGGCATCTATGATTTAGATAAAGAATACAGCTATCTTGATTTTGCAAAAATGTACACTGAAGTTTTAAGTGAATTACAGAAAAAGTATCCACACTTTACAAGTAAATTAATTTTCGCGGGGTGGAGAGGTAACACTCCCGGCGGAGTTATGGCTTACATCGATACAGCTTTTGCTATAAAGAAAAAATATCCGAACCTCTTAGTTGGCTTTGATTTAGTCGGCGAAGAAGATGCCGGACACACTACCGATTATTTCCTCAATGAATTCTTTAAGAAAGATTCACTGGAGAAAGTTTATAACTTATCGCTTCCGTTTTATTTTCACGACGGGGAAAGCACACTGCCAAGCGACTTAAATCTATATGATGCCATACTTCTCAAAACAAAACGCATAGGACACGGAGTTAATTTATTCAGATTTCCAATTCTTGAACAAATTGCAAAGAAAGAAAACATCTGCCTCGAAGTCTCACCATTAAGCAATCAGATATTAGGCTATGTGCAAAACCTCAGAATGCATCCTGCATCCGGTTATATTAATAAAGGAATTCCAGTCGCAATAAGTTCAGATGACCCGCAGATATTTAATTACAAAGGTCTTACGTACGATTTCTGGACTGCATACATGGCATGGGAGCTTGACCTGAAGCAAGTAAAGAAACTTGCTCTGAACTCCCTTATGTACTCTGCATTAGATAAGAGCGAATATGATACAGCTTTAAAATACTTCTTAGATGAATGGGATAAATGGGTGAATGAATTAGTGAAATAACTCTACTTACTCGCTTTGTTTGTAATATAAACACCTATGATAATCATAACCATTCCGCCGATATGCCACCAGGTTAAATGTTCATTATCAAGCAAGCCGAAGAACACTGCAACTATAGGAACAAGATAAGTAACTGAACTTGCAAAAATAGGTGAAGTCATCATAATGAGCTTGTTGTAAATCAATAATGCTACTGATGTTCCCAAAAAAGCAAGAGCAACAATTGAAATAAGAGAATCAGAATACTCTCCAATGTGCCCGAATATTTTACCGGGTAATCCTATGTAAATTATAATCGCAAGCGCTATTAATCCTATAAAGAAAAATGAAACTGATGTAAGCGTAAGCGCAGTGTACTTATCAAATTTATGTTTGATGAAGTTACCGTTGAGAGCATAACACATTGTTGCTCCAACTACGAAGAGTACGTAGAAGTTCATAGCTCCTAAATTTCCATCCTTATTAATAAAGCTAAGTCCTATAGAGCCAACAAATCCAATTATCAATCCTATAGTCTGAGCTAATACAATTCTGTGTTTAAAAAACAATCTTGCAATGAGTAATGTGAACAGGGGACTCAATGCATTCAAAATTCCCGAGAGGGAACTGGTGATTTGTGTCTGCGCAATCGCAAATAAAAGTGCCGGTATAAAGTTACCTACTAAACCAAGATATGTTACTTTTATGTATTCAATTTTCGGAAGCCTACCAATTCTTTTCATTGCTATTGGCATTAAAAATACCGCTGCGAAAAAAACTCTGAGTGATGCTACTTCTATAGGGTTAAATTGAACCAGTCCTTTTTTTATTAGTAAAAACGAACTTCCCCAAACAACTGCTAAAAAAGCGAGCATAAAGTACGGAGTGTACTTATGCTTTAATAATTTCTTCAATTTCCGTCCTTATCTGTCTTATTGTAATTTTTATGTTTTGAATCTTTCCAGAGAGTTTCAAGCCTCTCCTTAATTTCTTTTTCTTTGCCAAGCTCACCCGGCATATAGTATATTTTATCTTTTACTTCATCGGGTAAATACTGGTCATCAACAAAATGATTATCGAAGCTATGCGCATAGTTATACTCTTTACCGTAGTTCAGCTCTTTCATTAATTTAGTTGGAGCATTACGCAAATGCAGCGGCACCATTGTATCGGGATATCTATCGACATCTTCAAACGCTCTTTCAATAGCAGAATATGAAGCATTGCTCTTAGGTGCTGATGCAAGATAAACTGCCGTCTGTCCCATGATAATTCTTCCTTCGGGCATTCCGATAACATTGATTGCGTTGAAACAATTCATTGCCATAGTTAGAGCGTTAGGGTCTGCATTGCCGACATCTTCGCTTGCAAGTATAACCATTCTTCTGCAGATAAACTTCGGGTCCTCGCCGCCTTTAAGCATCTTTGCCATCCAGTATAAAGCAGCATCGGGGTCACTTCCCCTCATACTTTTTATGAAAGCTGATATTACATTGTAATGCTCTTCTGCATTCTTATCATATTTAATGTAGTTGGTCTGATAAGTCTCCTTAAGAATTTCATTCGTGAGAACTATCTTTCCGTTTGCATCGGGATATGTAAGCTTCACTGCTAGTTCAAGTCCGTTGAGCAAACGTCTGCCATCACCACCCGAAAGCTTTATTAAAAAATCCTTATCAGGAATTTCAATATTCATCTTACTCAGATATTCATCTTTCGTCAATGCCTTATCAATCATTTGGAGCAAATCACTCTTTGATAACTCTTCTAATACATACACCCTGCTTCGTGAGAGCAGGGGAGAGATGACTTCAAACGAAGGATTCTCCGTTGTTGCTCCTATTAATATAATGCTGCCTTTTTCTACGCTGTGCAGGAGCGAATCCTGCTGGGCTTTGTTAAACCTATGTATTTCATCAATGAATAGTATCGTCTTCTTGCGCGAGTATTTCAGGTTCTTCTCTGCTTCTTCAAGCACTGCGCGGACATCTTTTACTCCCGATGATACAGCAGAGAGCTGACTGAAATCAAGATTTACGAGATACGATATTAGAAGTGCAAGAGTTGTCTTTCCGGTTCCGGGGGGTCCCCATAAAATCATTGAAGAGATGTCATTCTTCTCAATCATAATCCGTATCGGTTTTCCGGGACCTATGAGATGCTTCTGACCGACGTAATCTTCAATTAAAGAAGGACGAAGTCTCTCCGCTAAAGGGAAATTTTCACTGTTTTGGGCACTATCGAATAAATCCATATTTTAAAAGTACCTTAAATAAATATGGAAATCAAGGGAAATAGAATTCAGAATAATAATAGTCACATTTTTGTTACATTTTTATTTTCTCGTTCCAATACAACAGAGTCAAACCTTAATTAAATTGTCACATTATTGTCACATTTTATTCAAACCTGATAGGTTTTCGAATCCTCCGGTCAAATTGTTTTTAAAGTAACATTATTGTCACATTTTCTTTTTAACTTTTTCACTATTTAAAAATTGAATAGTAACATTATTGTCACATTTTAATTTGTTAACCACCCCTGCCCCCTCCTTATTAAGGAGGGGGACTGTTGTACTCGTAACTCGTAACTCATAACTCATCCCGCTGAAGCGGGACTTCGCTTCGCTGCGTAACTCATAACTTCAAAGCTCCTCAAATATAACATACTCCATTTCCATTCTCAACCAAAACGTCCCTATTACTACTAATAGGGAAATATTTTTGATGTCTGAACTTTTTTAATTTGCTTTCGTAATTAAACGAAATTCTTTAACTTTAACCAAAATCCTATGAGATTTATATTATTAAATTTCATCTCTCTTTTTATTATTATGCTATTATTCGTAAAAGACAGTTCAGCAAATGACGATACTAAGCTTATCGCCAATTTTAATGTTACAACTGCTCCCGGCAAAAAGCTAAAAGTAAACGCTTATGCAGGCGGAGTGAAAATTGAAACCTGGAAACAAAACGAAGTGAAAGTTGAAGTTTACGGCAACGAAAATGCCGAAAATTATTTTACTTACACCGCTAACAGCGATGACGAAGGCGTCATTGTAAAGAGCGCAGTAAAATCGGATTTCTCCAACAAGAAAAATTTTAACATCAATATCGAATTCAAAATCTCAGTCCCTGAAAATTATAATGTTGATGTAGTAACAGGCGGCGGCGGAATTTCAATCGCAAATTTAACAGGCGATGTTTCCCTCAATACATCAGGCGGCGGAATAAAGCTTTCTAAAATTGTCGGCAATGTAACCGGCTCGACTTCAGGCGGAAATCTTAAGTATGATAACATCGTCGGCAATATCAACAGTTCAACATCAGGCGGAAATGTTAAGATTCTTAACTTCTTAGGAAATGTAAACGTATCGACTTCAGGCGGCAATATGGAACTTGAAGGAACTAACGGCTCTGTAGATGCTTCAACGTCAGGCGGTAACATTAAGCTTGTTTACGGCGGAAAAAATATGGGAATTGATCTGAATACATCAGCAGGAAATATAAACGTAAGAGTCCCTGAGGATTTTGATGCAGATGCAGACCTTTCCACTTCACTTGGTAATATAAATTCGGATTTTGCTAAGGTAGATAAAGAAATGATGTCGGCTAAACTGAAAGTAAGACTGAATAACGGCGGAAATGCTCTGAAATGCGTTACCTCTGCAGGGAATATTTCACTTACAAAATAATTTTAAAAGAATCGCCACAAAAGCTCTAAAACTCAAATTAACAGAAAATAATTCTAATAAATTTTAGTGATGTTTAGTGGGTTGGTGTTTTAGTGGCAGGAATAATTCGAATTACAAAAACTCAAATTAAAATTTTAGATATACGGTAGTACTCTTTAAGGTATGCCATTGATGTTCCAACCCATGAAACACCAATGGCATTTTTGTATATATAAAATTTTAAATGGCTAATCTGTAGTTTAGCTGATTCTCTTCACCTCTGTGCATCATAGCATTTAGTGAGTCAAGCGAATCGCTGTATCTCAACTTTGAACTGTAATCCGCTGTGAGGCATTTGCTTACTTCTCTTTTTATATTGATAAGAGGAGTATTAAGAGGAAATGCTTTTACGATTCCGTTGCAAGAAACTGTAAAAAAGTTCTTCTTGTCATTGAAATCATATGATATCTCTTTTACTTCCGCATTAAACGCCAATTCAGAAATAAAGTTAAGGATAGCAGCTTTCCTTCTTAATTGCATAAGAAGCAGAGGATTTTGTTTTAAGTTTTTCATATTTGTTGTGTTTGTTTTCATTGATACAAATTTACACAATTCCATTTACCCTATATTCTCATTTCATGAGAATTTTTCCGGGACTTTCATTCCCAACATTATCTGCTAAAATTATTAACAAGATAATTCAGAAAATCATTCCTCAGGTTTTCCTGCCTGTAGGATATTATCTCCCTTCCTTCTGCAAATATGACAATGCAGTCATCGGAAAGTTTATAGTTGAATTCGTACTTGACTATGTCAGTCAATATTGAGCTAAAAAAGTTCATACTACTTATAGGGCGATATATTGTTTGTTGTTCCATTACCTATTAAATTATGGTAATTATTCTTTCAACAAAAGAGAAAAATAAATACCCTAAATTATACAGGCAGAATAATTGATGTATTATATCAATGAACATTTAAAAAGAACTACGTATAATTACATCAAAGGGCGTGCCTAACTTGGAAAACGGGCTGAAATTGATGATTTTTGATTGGAAACGAACTATTTTGCAGAAATGCAAAAAAATATTTTGAAATGTATGACAAAGGAAAGATAGTACAGAAATATCGGATTTCTAAAAAAAGAAACCGGTAACTCGTTAATCGATTTGTGGAAAAATGTATTAGATATCCTCTAAAAGGTTATTAAGGAAGGTCTTGAGTTCCTTCAAATCACTCTTAAGCTGTTCTTTTTCCTCGTCTGACTCCGGTGTCGCATGCTGACTGGACGTGTCAAAAAGACTCAGCTCACCTTGGGCAGGGGATTTGACTGATTTAAGATTAGATGCTGCTGCTTCGCTGCGCTCGGCTTCGATAGCCTCATCGCTTGCAAAGGTTTTAAGCATTTTTTTAGCGCCTTCTACGGTGTATTTCTCATCGCGGAGGAGCTTCTTAATTTTAAGGATTAGCTGTATATCTTTGTTGGTGTATATCCTGTTTCCGGAAAGGTTTTTCGCGGGCTTTAGCTGTTCAAATTCAGTCTCCCAGTAGCGAAGCACGTACTGTTCAAGTTCGGTTATTTTAGAAACTTCACTGATTGAGTAGTAAAGCTTCTTCATTTGAAAGTTCTTTTTGACAGCCATAAGGGTATATTTATTAATCAGTTTAATCCGGTTACTCCGGTATTAAACCTGAAACAAATTTATAAAACCCTATACAATTTATCAAGCCCCTTAATATAACTTATATATTTTATTGCATACTAGGCTATTCTACCAAAACTTACGCAGGGGCATTTTATTTGCTTTAATCAATCTTTGTAAGTTCTTTCAGCTAAAATGTTTAGAAGGAATGATTTGAAATTTCTTATTTCGCATTGATGACTCAACACAAAAACTCTAAACTCACAAAAGACATAAAATAAAAATAGTTTTGTAAATTTATAAATCAGATAAACTTTCATCTAAATAGTTTCGTGTAATTTTGTGGCTTTGGTGTTTTCGTGGTAAATTCAACTCGCGAGAAAGGAAATCATTTGGTATTCTATTAAAATAAAATCTTCGCCATTTTTGTATAAGCTTGTAAAAATATGGATGTCGAAATTCTTGCGCGCTTACAGTTCGCATTCACCATTTCATTCCACTATATATATCCGCCTCTTAGCATCGGCCTCGGCGTAACTATGGCAGTTATGGAAGGCCTCTATTTAAAAACAAACAATAAAGAATACGAAATACTAACCAGGTTCTGGATTAAAATTTTTGCGCTCATTTTCGGAATAGGCGTGGCAACAGGTATTGTAATGGAGTTTGAGTTCGGCACTAACTGGGCGGCATACTCGCGTTACGTCGGAGATATCTTCGGCAGCGCTCTTGCAGCAGAGGGAATCTTTGCCTTTGCGCTGGAGTCCGGCTTTCTCGGAATACTTATTTTCGGATGGAATAAAGTCAGCCGCAAGGTACACTTTTTCTCGACGGTAATGGTGGCGCTCGGTTCAATTTTTTCAGCAATATGGATAGTAGTTGCCAACTCATGGCAGCAGACTCCCGCAGGTTATCATATAGTCGGCGAAGGAATGCACGTCCGCGCAGAGATAACTGATTTCTGGGCAATGGTATTCAATCCGTCATCGATGGAACGGCTCTCGCATACAATTATAGGAGCATTCCTTGCAGGCTCATTTTTAGTAATGAGCGTTCACGCATATTATATTTACAGAGGCAAGTTTGTTGAGATATCAAAGAAGGGATTTAAGGTCGCGCTTGTGATAGCGGCGCTTTCATCAATTGCGCAGTTAATTACGGGAAGTATATCAGCAGAGGGAGTTGCGAAAAATCAGCCGGCAAAGCTCGCTGCATTTGAAGGACACTTCGATAGTTTGAAAGTCGCCGATATGTTTTTATTCGGATGGGTAGATGCAAAGAATCAGAAAGTTTACGGATTGTCAGTGCCGAACGGACTGACGTTTTTAATCAATAAGGATTTTGCTACTCCCGTAAAGGGACTGAATTACTTTCCCGAAAACGAAAGACCTCCGCAGGTGAATTTGGTTTTTCAGACGTATCATATAATGATTACGATTGGCATGATGTTAATCGGTTTATCATTCCTTGCAGTTTTTTTATGGTGGAAGAAGAAGCTCTTTGAGAAAAAATGGCTCATGCTTGTATTTATATTTTCTGTGCTGCTTCCGCAGATAGCAAATCAGATGGGCTGGTACTCGGCAGAGATCGGCAGACAGCCGTGGGTTGTGTACGGATTGCTGAGAACATCAGACGCGCTTTCAAAATCAGTAACGGCTGAGCATGTATGGTTCTCGCTAATATTGTTTACACTCGTTTATGCTCTGCTATTTGTGCTGTTCATTTATTTACTGAATAAAAAAATCCAGCACGGGCTGACAGATTTTATTGAAAATGAGGGAGAGTATTCAAAGAGGGATAATCCAATAATCAGCAGGGAGGATTTGTGAATGAGGATAATTGGATTGCCGATATTATTTTTATTCTTTTTTTCCAATTCATTATTTGCTCAGAAAGCAAAGCAATATTATTATTATGAAAATAAAGATGTAGGAATAACATTATCAGCTGATAAAATTTCTGCTAAGTATACTGACTCAATTGTTTTTAAAGTAGTTTTAAAAAATATATCTGATGATGATATTCTATATTTAGAAAATGGCTATATAAGTGGAGGTGATAAGTATTCTGTATTCATTAATATCACGGCCGAATCTAATACAATTTTTGAAAAAGAAATGAAAAAGTTGGAATCGGGCGAAGAAAAAATCTATTATTTAACATTAAAAATTTCAAATTTAAAAGAGATAAGGAACTATGGTATTTTATGTGCCAATTTAAACATTCAATATATTACCGATATGAAGAGATTTAAAAAAATAAAAGATAACAAAAGAGTAAAATGGGTAAACGAAAATACAGTTGTAGTTACTACGGATATTATTAATTCAATGTCGGGATATTCTAATTTAGGAACTTTAAATATTTTGATGAGTGAATTCAAATAATTCGAAATAAAATGGAAACAATTGTCGGCATAGACTTACCAACGTGGTGGTATCTTGTAATCGGAGCGGTGTTTACTGGCTACACGATACTTGACGGATTCGATTTAGGCGCGGGAGCAGTGCATCTGTTCTTTAATAAAGAAGAGAGCAGACGCATTGCCCTCAATGCCATCGGTCCCGTATGGGACGGCAACGAAGTATGGCTCGTCATCGGCGGGGGAGCGTTGTTTGCAGGCTTTCCTGAAGTTTACGCATCGCTTTTCTCGGCGTTTTATATACCGTTCATGATATTTTTAGTCGGATTAATATTCAGAGCGATATCAATTGAGTTCCGCAGCAAAGAAAAAATGAAATGGTGGAGAAATTTATGGGATAGAAGCTACAGCATAGCAAGTATTGTAATAACGCTTCTTCTCGGAGTTTTGCTGGGTAATATAATTCAGGGAATAAAAATCGAGCAGGGATTTGTTTATCAGGGCACTTTTCTGGATTTATTAAATCCGTATGCTTTGGTAGTGGGAGTTACAACTCTATCATTATTCATGATGCACGGATGCATTTATCTTGTGATGAAAACTGAAAACAGATTATATGCTAAGCTGACAATTATGGTAAGGAATACTACCAATGCATTTATTGTTTTGTATCTGATTCTGACAGGATATACATTGTATCACGTTCCATACATGGCAAAGAAATTTCATGATGAGCCTGTTCTTTACATAGTGCCGTTCCTGACTATAGCCTGTGTAATCGGTTTGAAATTACTTGTAAAGCGCAGAAAATATTTTAAAGCATTCATTCTTTCATCACTTACAGCGATGTTATTATTGATAACCGTTGCGTTGAATTTATACCCTAACGTTTTGATATCTACCATTGACCCTGCTTATACTATAAATGTTTACAACGGCGCATCATCGGCAGCATCGTTAAAGATTATGTTATTAATGGCAGCCATTGGAGTTCCTATTGTCGCAGTATATACAACGTTTGTATTCTGGACTTTCAGAGGGAAGGTAAAGATGGATGAAACGAGTTATTGAATTTGGGAATGACCCCACCCTTCCCCTCCCCTTAGCAAGGGGAGGGCTTGAGCAGGGTGTTTTTCAGTTTTTCATCTTAATGAAATCTGAGGTGGAGTTACAGGTTTAACTAATAACATCCTGTGCAAGCCCCCTCCTTTTTCTAAGGAGGGGGTAGGGGGTGGTCAAAAAAGTATATAAACTTATGACAGTAAAAGAACATTACGATAATCACTTAGGAAATTTTTACGGCTGGATGCTGGGTGACTTTGACACTAACGAAGAAAAAATGCGAGAGTTCTTCGCAGGGCATGGGATTGCATCGCAGACGAATCAGATTGCATTGGACCTCGGCAGCGGGAACGGCATTCAGGCAGTTGCCCTTGCAAAGCTCGGTTACAAAGTAAAGGCAGTTGATTTCAATGAGCAATTATTAAATGAGCTGAACGAACATAAAAGCCAGTACGATATTGAAGTAATAAACTGCGAGGCGATAAATTATTTAAATTCGTTAAATAAAAAATTCTCGCTTATAACTTGTATGGGAGATACGATACTCCATCTTGAAAGCAGGGAATGGGTAAAAGAATTTATAAAGCTTTGTTATGAGAATTTAGAATCGGGTGGAAAATTAATCTTATCTTTCAGAGATTACACAACTGAATTAAAAGGGGATGCAAGATTTATTCCGGTTAAATCGGATGACACAAAAGTTATGACGTGCTTCCTGGAATACTCAGATGACTATGTAAAAGTTACTGATTTGCTTCATGAAAAAATAAACGGTGAGTGGATGCAGTTTGTAAGCTCATATAAAAAAACAAGAGTGCTGCCTGAGGAGATAGAACAATATCTGAACGATGCAGGATTTGAAATTGAATCGAATGAAAACTTGAACAGAATGATTTACGTTATAGCGAATCGTTTATAATTTATTACTACAGAAGTAATTTCAGTAACCCCGGCCTTCAGGCTGGGGTAGAGAATGTAGATAGAATAGCCCTTCAGGGCAAAACCTGCAAATTACTTTGACCCTAAAGGGTGGGGTTACTGTTTAGTGTTTCTTAAAAATAACATCCATATAACAAATAATTTTATATCTCAATGAAAACTATTTTAGTAATTTTATTTATTCTAGTTTCAGCTTCATTAATAAAATCACAAAATATGATGTCAGACCGGACAGTTTTTGAAAATTTTGTACTGGCAATAAACTCTCACGACGTAAATGTAATCAGCAATTACTTAACCGATGACCATGTCTTTACAGATGCTACGGGACTCCATTTTGATGGTAAGGATAATTTGAAAGCAGGCTGGGAGGCATATTTTAAGATGTTTCCGGACTATAAGATTGTAATCAACAGTTTTAATGATAAAGCAACGGTATGGCTTGCAGAGGGAACGGCCGAAGGAACTTATCAGGGTATTAGTACAGTCTCCGGTGATAATCGTTTTAAAATTCCTGCTGCATGGAAGGCAGTTATTGAAAACGGAAAAGTAAAATCATGGCAGATTTTTGCCGACACTAAAATTGTTAATGATATAATTTTCAAATACAGTTCTAAAACTTCAAATGAAGTTTCTGGCAATGAGAAGGTAACGGGATTCGGAGGAGTATTTATAAAATCCAAAGACCCTAAAGCTTTAGGCGAATGGTACAATAAATATCTCGGAACAACTTTCGGGAAAGAATCATATATGATGTTTGAATGGAGTGAAAGAGGAAATGCAAACTCCAAGGCTAGCACAACATTCGGAATCTTCAAAGAGAGTTCAAAATATTTTGACCCAAGCACTAAAGAGATGATGCTGAATTTCAGAGTTAAAAATCTGAAATCACTTTTAGAACGTTTAAAATCTGAGGGAGTAAATGTTATGGATAAATACGAGGAATATGATTACGGTAATTTCGGATGGATAATGGATATCGATGGAAATAAAATTGAGCTCTGGGAACCAAAAGAATAAGTTTTTCGAAACAAAGTTATTTATAAATTTTTATTTAAGATTATATATGCCGCTGGGTGAAATATTATATTACATGAAACCGATGAAGTTTGAGAGGGAAACTTCAAACTTAATAGAAGATATAGAAAAGGAAGCCTGGGAAGATATGTACGAGGCAATGCCGGAAGACTTTGCAAAAGATTTTGAATTTGATTTTATAAAATTAAAAAATATTTCCCTTTGTTCCTGTAAAAAAATACCGTTCGGACATTTTAATGCATCTCTGGGATTGGGATATCCTAATCCCGCGATTGAAGATGAGCTTGATTTCATATTGGAATATTATACACAAAAAAGAATTAACTCTTTTTACATTCACTGGTCGCCAAATTGCGCTCCCGCCGATTTTGAAAAAACAATGGCCGCAAAAGGACTTGCTGAAATAAGCGGATGGGACAGGATTGTGCGAGTGCCTGAAATCGTCAAAGGCAAAAAGAATAACAAGCTTGATATTTCAATTCCTCTTAATAAAAAATATAAAATTGAAGAAGTTACAGATAAAAATTCCAAAGAATGGTCGTCGTTTATTGATGAACTTTATGGACTACCTACATCTCCCTGGCTGCTGAATCTTGTCGGTCGTGAAGGCTGGTATCATTATATGCTTAAAGAGGGGACTAAGATAATTGCCGTACGAACCGCAAGAATTAAAGATAATACTGCATGGCTGGGAATTGACGCTCCTGTACCGGGAATTATGGTAAATGATTTCGAGCCTGACTTTGTTCTCTCTGCAAAAATAACGGAAGATTGTATTAAAAAGGGTGTGGAAATTATCTCGACTGTGATTGAAAAACACTCAGCTATACAGGATACAAAAGCATATTATTACTGGGATAAGCTCGGCTATAAAATTGCATACTACAGAAAAAATTACAGTATTAAAAAATAGTTGGTGCAACATTTTCTGAATCACAATCGTAATAATTTTCAAAACCAATCTTACCGCTCGCACCGATTGTGAATTTATTTTAAAATAAATTAAACACATTTGGATACATTACAATACAAACTCATTCAGTTACTATTTGCTTTACCGTCTTTTACATTAATATTTTTTATATATAAGGGCATCAGGGCAGGGTTACAAAATTCAGGTTATTCAACTGAATCACAAAAGAAAATTTCGTTATATTTTTTATCAGCAGTAACATTATGGATTATCTTTGTAAGCGTTTTATCATTAAAAGGATTTTTCCTTGACTTCTCGACAACTCCACCTAAAATATTTATAGTTTTAATAATACCTTTAATCACTACAATTTATTTTCTGATTTCAAAAAGAACCAATAAAATTTTAACTGCTGTTCCTGAGGAATGGCTTATTTATATTCAGTCATTCAGAATTATTGTAGAGATTTTATTGTGGATGCTTTTGCTGAACAATCTTTTACCTGTGCAGATGTCATTTGAAGGAAGGAACTTTGATATTATTGCGGGACTTACAGCTCCCGTTATTGCATACTTCTGTTATACAAAGAAAAAATGGAGCAGCACTGTTGCATTGGTATGGAATTTTATAGGATTGGCTTTGCTGCTTAACATAGTTATCATTGCGATACTTTCAATGCCGACTAAGTTAAGAGTATTTATGAACGAACCTTCGAATACAATTGTAGCGAATTTCCCGATTATATTTCTGCCCGCTATATTAGTCCCCGTTGCTTACGCTATTCATCTGTTTTCGATAAAGCAGATTTTATTGAAGAGAAAGGGCGTTGTGAGTTAATGGTAGCAAATTTATTATTAATTATTCATTACTAATTATTAATTGGCTTTAGCCGCGATATTCCACCCAGTTCTTATCCGTTTCGTAAAGTCTTATTGAGTAAAGTTTTGCTAAAGGTGAGACTGATTCAATAATCGGTTTCAATATTTCCCAGAATTTTTCAACCATGTGTTCTGTTGTGGGAATAATTCCTTTGAACATTTCCACATCATTTAAAAACTTATGGTCAACTTTATCTACTATTTCAACAAGCAGAATTTGTTTGAGGAGCTTTAAATCCATAAGGTAGCCGCTATCTTTATCCGGCTCACCGCAGAGAGTTACCTCTATATAATAGTTGTGTCCGTGAAAATTGTTGCATTTACCGAATATGTCTAAGTTCTTTTCAGCTGTAAAATTTGGATTTTCCAGCTTGTGAGATGATGAAAAATGTTCTTTTCTTGTAATATATACCATTTGTGCCGTAATTTGTTATTATTTAACAATATTGTGATATATAAAGAGAATTAAAATTCACTTTATTTGGTTTATATTTGTAACCACATGAAACCCTGACCGTTGTTTAACCGTCTCAAACTTAAAAGTAATCAATGTCGTTTTACATATAACTGTTAATTGAAACTATTTATATTTCTGTACGTTAATTTTCATAACCTAAATCCCATCTTTAAGTAAATGCAAATACACAGAAGATCTATTCACATTCTCGCATGCGTTCTAATACTATGCTCGGGAAAGATTTTTGCGCAGGATTCCATCAGTCTGAAGCAGGCAATAAATATTGCCTTCACTAATAACAGTCAGGTGACAACTTTGCAAAATTCTTATCAGAGCCAGCAGTATAATATAGATAATGCGAAAGGTTCATTATTCCCAACTTTGTCTTTGTCTGGCGGCTATAGCAGAAACATCTCCTCTACAAAAGGGGGAGTTATTATTGACCAAAACGGAATTCCAAGAACTGTTGATGCCTCTACAAACGGCAATAATACTTTTTCATTGGGACTGAATTCAGGTGTAACATTGTACAACGGCATGGCAAATTTCAGAAACGTAGATTTGCAGCAAGCGAACCTGGCATCTATTGTGTTAAATCTTGAGACGACGAAGAAGAATATCATGCTGACGGTAACATCAACATATATTGATATTCTTAAGAAGATGAGAATTGTTGTAGCGAACCAGGATAACTTACAGGTTTCACTCGACCAGCTTAACAGTGTAAAAGCTTATATGGAAGTCGGTAAAAAAACTCTGAGCGATGTTTATAAGCAGGATGTATTGGTAAGTCAGAATGAATTTAAACTTGAAGTATCTAAGAATGATGTAAACAAAGCAAAGGTTGATCTGCTTTTTGCGATGAATGATAATATTAACCGTGATTATAATGTAAGGCAGAATGATATTAATACAAATCTTTCTGTAGCAGACTTAAGAACTATTGTAGATAGAACTTCCAATATAACGGAGCTGGTAAACAGGGCAAAGACAAACAGATTTGAATACAAATTTGCAATGCAGCAAATAGAAATAAATGAGATAACTCTTGATATTGCAAAAAGGAATTTATACTTCCCGACAATTTCAGGTTCAGCTAATTATAACTGGAGCGGAGATGCAATAAGTAACATGGATGCAAACAAAGTTTTAACTCTTGGTATAAATTTAAGCTATCCTATATTCCAGGGATATACTACTAAAGTAAGAGAACAGATTGCAGAAGTTAACGTAAAACAAAAGAGAGAAGACTTAAGACAGCTTGAGCAGCAGATAACAAATGATGTTAAGAAAGCACATTACGATTTAGAGACTGCATATAAACAATATGAAATTCTTGAAAGAAGCTTAGTTTCTGCCCAGCAGGATGTGCTTTTATCACAGGAAAGTTATAAAGTCGGATTGAACACATTACTTGATGTTCAGACAGCTCAGAATAATCTTAACAGTATTTTAGTCAGCAGAATAACCGCCTTATACGATTTCATAACTGCGAAAGCAAGATTAGATTATTACACAGGCGAATTAAATTATTAAATAAAAATTAATTAATACACGGACTATGTCAGAAGCAAATCCACAAGTAAAGCCGGTACCGGTAGTTAAAAAAAGAAAAAGCAAGAAAAAGAAGTTTATTGTTTTCGGCGCAATATTCTTAGTTCTTGTAATTGTGATTGCAATAATTGCATCAAGCAAGAAAGAAAAAATCACTGAGGTACAGACTGAAAAAGCAAAGAAGCATAATATCACTCAGGTGGTAACGGCTACAGGAAAAATTCAGGCAGAAACAAAAGTTATCATCAGTTCTGAAGTCAGCGGTGAAATTGTATCGCTGCCATTCAAAGAAGGTGAAGAAGTTAAGAAAGGTGATTTAGTCGTTAAGATTAAGCAGGATGCTTATACACCTCAGCTTCAGGAGCAGAGTGCTCAGGTTAACGTTGCCGAAAGCAATCTTAAGATAAACAAAGTTACTGTTCAGAAAAACAAGCTTGAGTATGACAGAATACAGGAGCTGCAGAAAAAAGGTCTGGCATCTACAGCAGATCTTGATAATGCAAGATTAACTTATGAACAATCATTAGCACAGTTGAACAGCAACAGAGCAAGCATTAACTTATCAAAAACGGGACTTGCTAAAATAAAATATGATTTATCTAAGACAACATTATTCGCTCCAATGAGCGGAACAGTAACACAGTTAAATAATGAAGTCGGTGAAAAAGTACTTGGTACTAGCTTCAATCAGGGTACAGGAATTATGACAATTTCCGATTTATCTTCCATGGAATGCCAGATAGACGTAAGTGAAACAGACGTTACTTTAATTAACGTAGGTGATACTGCAAGAATTCAGGTTGATGCGTTTCCAAACAGAGTATTTTCAGGATATGTTTATGAAATTGCAAATACAGCAACCAGCAAAGGCTTAGGAACTCAGGAAGAAGTTGTAAACTTCCTTGTAAAAGTAAGAATAATAGATAAAGATAATGAGTTAAGACCGGGAATGAGCTGTACTGTTGACGTGGAAGTTGAAAAGAAAAATAACGTTATAGCAGTGCCGATTCAAAGCGTTACAGTCAGAGAAGATATGAATATGAATAACAGTCAGCTGGATGAGGATAATTCCAATCTGCAAAGAAAAGAAAATAAAAAAGATAAGAAGAACAAACCGCAGGAAATAGTATTTGTAGTTGAAAACGGAGTTGCAAAAAAGAAAAATGTTAAGACAGGTATCAGCGATGATACATATATAGAAATAACTGAAGGACTCAATGCTGATATGGAAGTCGTGAAAGGCAGTTACAAAGCAATCACAAAAGATTTAGAGGACAATGCTAAAGTTAAAGTTGATAACGAAGTGAAAATGAAAAAGAAAGAAGGCGAATAATTATTTCTAAACTGCCAATCAAAAAATGGAAACTGTAATAGAATTAAAAAATATTTTTAAAACATATATCATGGGCTCGGAAGATCTTACCGTGCTCAAAGGTGTGGATGTTACGATTCACAGGAATGAATATGTTGCTATCATGGGACCGTCAGGTTCGGGAAAGTCAACACTTATGAACATAATCGGCTGCTTGGATACTCCTACATCAGGTGAGTATATTCTCAGCGGAAACAATGTAAGTGAAATGGATGACCAGGAATTAGCAGAAGTCCGCAATAAAGAAATCGGGTTTGTGTTTCAGACCTTCAATCTTCTGGCAAGAATAGATGCATTAAGAAATGTAGAGCTTCCGTTGGTTTACTCAGGTATGGGTAAAGATGAAAGAATAGAAAAAGCTGAGAATGCTTTAATCAATGTTGGACTTGAAGACAGAATGACTCACAAACCGAATGAACTTTCCGGCGGACAAAGACAAAGAGTTGCTATTGCAAGAGCACTGGTAAATAATCCTGCAATTATACTTGCCGACGAACCGACCGGTAACCTTGATACACGCACAGGTGAGGAAATCATGGCTTTGTTCGAGACACTTCATGCAAACGGGAATACAATAATACTTGTAACACACGAAGAAGATATTGCAAAACATGCATACAGAATTATAAAAATAAGAGACGGTGAAATAGAATCTGATATGTTAAATCCTGATAAAGTTAAAAAGAAAGAAAAACCGGTTGAACAATCTTAATAAACGAAATTGAACCTACTTCTTGAAATAAAAGAAAGTTTTGTAATTGCCATTCAGGCAATAACTGCGAATAAACTTCGTTCAGTTCTTGCTGCCCTCGGAATAATTATTGGCATTACTGCAGTAACAATTATGCAGACGGCCATAGAGGGAATTAACCGTGCATTCAATAAAAGTATTGAAGCTGTTGGAGCAGATGTGTTGTATGTACAGAAGTTTGAGTGGTTCGGCAAAGAAGACTGGAATGTTTACAAGAACAGGAAAGATATCAAGATGGCTAATTTTGATTTTATTGAAAAAAATGTTCAGACTGCAGCTTCTTTATGCCCCAGCGCCGGTTCAATGAAAACTTTGAAGTATGGCGATTTATCATTGGAAAATGTTTTCGTAATAGGAACGACTGCAGAATATCAGGCAACACTCGGCGTAAACATGTCTGAAGGCAGATTCATGACTGAAAGGGAATCTGAAGGCGGATACCCTGTTGTTATGATAGGAGCTGATGTTAAGAAAGCATTCTTTGAGAATACTAATCCGATTGGTAAAGCAATTAAAATCGGTAATTATAATTTCAGGGTAATTGGAGTTGTTGAAAAGCAGGGAAGTCTGCTTGGAATGAGTTTTGACAACAGAGTTATAATTCCTATAGAATTGTTTTTCAAATTATACGGTACTAAGAGAAGTTTATCCATCAATGTAAAAGCTGCAGATATAAAAAACATGGATGAGACGAAGGAAGAAGTTGCAGCATTGATGAGAAAGACGAGGAAAATCCCTTTTGGAGGCAGAGATGACTTTGGTATTAACCAGCAGGAAGCTTTTAAGACTACCTATGAATCCTTAACAGGACTTATTAAAATAATCGGAACGATGATAACGATGCTTGCATTGATTGTAGGCTCGATAGGTATTGCGAATATTATGTTTGTGACTGTAAAAGAACGGACTAAAGAGATAGGCATACGTAAAGCCATCGGCGCAAAGCGGCGTTCAATAATGATGCAGTTCCTTATTGAGTCAGTTACAATCTGTCTGCTCGGGGGAATAATAGGGCTGCTCATTTCTTTACCGATTAGTTTTGCCATAGATGCATTTATTCTGCCGACTGCAATACCGGTCTGGATAGTAGTGCTTGCAATATTTATTTCAGTATTCTTCGGAGTGCTCTCCGGATTTTTCCCCGCATGGACTGCAGCAAAGATGGACCCTGTAGATGCGTTGAGATACGAGTAGAATAAAGTTTCAAGTTACAAGTTTCAAGTTTCAAGTTTCAAATTAAATCGAACAACTAATAACTAACTACCGCTGACAACAAGCAACTAACAACTGACAACTAAACAAAAATGGGTTTTTTTGAAAATATATTATTAGCATTAAATTCACTGAGGACGAACAAACTCCGCGCTATACTTACGTTGCTTGGAATTGTCATTGGTGTTTTTTCTATCATTGCCATTATGACACTGCTGAATGCGTTACAGGCAGGAATAGATACAGGCTTAAGTCAGTTGGGAAGCAATACTTTTCAGATTCAGAAATTCCCTGCAATACAGTTTGGTCCCGGTAATAATAAATTGAGAAACAGACCTGATATTACCTATGATGAAGGCGTAAGATTAAGAGAAAGAGCAACAGTTTACAAATACATGTCGCTTGAGTTTTACGAGTTTGCAAAAACATTTAAGTACGGAGCTGAAAGTACTAATCCGAATTTCACAATCGGAGGAGTTATACCCGATTTTCTTCCATGCAATGATTACTCAATAGCGGAAGGAAGATTTTTTACAAACACAGAAGTACAGAACTCAGCCCCTGTGTGTATAATAGGAATGGAAACCGTTGATAAACTTTTTAAACACGAAACCCCTATAGGAAAACAGATTCTTCTGGACGGAAAACAGTTTACCATAATTGGTATATATGCATCTAAAGGAGCGGGATTTGGCTCTACACAGGATAACTCTGCATTCGTTCCTATAACACGATTTATGGAGTTGTGGGGCACGCATGAAAAATCATGTAATATTGCTATTCAGGCGCCCAGTAAAGAAACATATAATGAGTGTCAGGAAAATGTAATGAGTGTTTTCAGAGTTATAAGAAAAGTAAAGCCTGGTGAACCTGATAACTTTGAAATCTTTTCTAATGAATCTTTGATGGGAACTGTGAACAGCTTTACCAAATACTTCAAATACGGCGCAGGCGTTATTTCGTTCATCTCACTCCTTGCCGCAGGTGTCGGCATTATGAATATCATGCTTGTATCTGTTACGGAACGTACTAAAGAAATCGGCATCCGAAAAGCTATAGGCGCAAAGAATACAATTATTCTCAGACAGTTTTTAATTGAAGCAGTTGTGCTTTGTTTAATAGGAGGAATTATAGGTATAGTAATGGGAATTGGCGTTGGAAACTTAGTTGGATTGTATCTGAATTCTCCGATTGTTATTCCGTATGACTGGGTTCTTATCGGACTTATTGTCTGCAGCGCTGTAGGTATTGGTTTCGGAATGTATCCTGCATATAAAGCCGCGCAGTTAAATCCGATTGATGCATTGAGATACGAATAATTTCAATTACGAATTTCAAATTACGAATTACGAGTTTTTAAGTATAAAAGAAAAAGCCCGCGAGAAAAAATTTTCTCACGGGCTTTTTTGTATTACAGTAATGGAAATTTTTTATAAAGCGAAACTGACAAGTACTTTAAAATTATTTCTTTCATGTTCATCAAGAATTAAGTTTGAGTCAGGCATGTTTTCAGATTTCTTTAATGCCGGTAACTGATGAAGCCATGTGGCAGTTACAAACCAGTTATCTGCACGGTAGCAAATATTGGGACCCAGGAATAATGCTGAGCTTTCAAGCCCTTTGCCGTCCGGTAAATAATTTAAGTTTGCTGCTTCAAATCCGAATGAGAAATTTTTACTCGCCTGATATGAACCGCCTAAAAATACTTCAAGCGCAAGTTCCTTTTCAGTTTTTTCCGGAAGTGGATTAAAGCCCCATTCATATTCAGCATTTAAGTTTAAAGCTAAAGTAAAATCTCTGCCAAGTTTTTTATCGAACAATAGTTTTGTTTCAAGCTCAACTTCTCTTGTGTTTAAAGTAAGTTCAACATAAGGAGCGAAGCCCATAAAATTTGTATATTTATTCGATACCTGGTAAATCCATTCAGAAGAAATTCCTTCGAATTCAAATTCAGTATCGTATGTATTCAATAATGAATTTTCTTTGGTTTCATTTTTAAAGTTTACATAGAATGCAGTCTGCAGTTTATCTGTTACACCGACTTCGTATTCAAATCTTGTATCAATTCTTGAGAAAAAATTTTCTCTGCCGACTCTGAAATTATTATGTAGTTCAAAGTCACGCATGTTTTTCTTTAATACATCTGTTGTGTATGTGTAAGGAAAAGGTCTTTCATCTGCCTTTAAATTAACGGTTAATAAAAAGAGGAAGACTAAAATTACTGAAGTTCTAAAAAAGTGCATTTGGGATTATATTTATAGGTTTGAAAATTTCTTATCTAAACTTAGTCTAAATAAGAATAAAGTTAAAGTGAGAAATTGAGCTATTTTAAGGAAAATTTGTTTTTAAAAGTTGTGTCAATGGAAAACAAATTATTTTTGCTTATTAATAGTAATAGGGATGGTATGATGGATTTATACGGAATGTATTGGTAAATTATACTGTGTTAATTTTATTCAATGTATAGGTCTTTGGTAAAAATGTTACAAGAATACGACTATTTTCGTTCTGAAGCTCTCCATAAAATGGGGACAAGTTCCGCATTTCCACGGAGGATGTGTTGCCCTTTCTTATCAAGTAGGGGAAGGAGGGATAACCAAACCCAACCTGTCAGGTTTGTAGTGATGAAATCCCTCAATATGAAAAATTAATTTTTATGTGATGAAAACGAAAAATAGTGACTTTCCTTTACGATGCTGAAGCCCCAAATAAAGTGGCATTTGCAACATGGAAAGTAGTTGTGTCTCCCCCTCCTTTACAAGGAGGGGGATTAAGGGGGTGGTTAATAAAACTCAACCTGATACGATTAAAACCTGTCAGTGTGTAGTTAGTAAATACGTCAAAAATCTGTCAATATGAGAAAACTAATTTGACCCTATAAATACGTTACAACGATGTGAATATTTTTCTTTGCGAAGCTGGAGCATCGCAACGAGGGGAAAGGGGAGATAATGTTTTACAATACCGGAGAAATCAAAATCAAAACAAAATTTTATATAAAGCCGCTATTGAAAAAACAATTTTTTAACTCAAAACTTACGAGGGGGCGTAAGTTTCGATATATGAAAAAACAAAGTTTATGATTGACAAAGAGAAGCGAAATCAAAATTATAAATTTTGCAATTTTAACTGCAATCAAAAATTTTTAATTTAAGTTCATTCAAAAAATTTATAACTCAAAACAAAATGGAATACAGAATAGAGCACGATACAATGGGCGAAGTAAAAGTGCCGGCTGATAAATACTGGGGAGCGCAGACTCAGAGATCAAAAGAAAATTTTACAATCGGCGGTAACTTAATGCCGAAAGAAGTTGTATATGCTTTTGCAATTTTGAAGAAAGCTGCAGCTATGGCTAATCATGAGTGCGGAGTTTTATCAGAAGATAAAATGAAATTGATAGGACAGGTATGCGATGAAATTCTTGCAGGTAAACTGGATGATGAGTTCCCATTGGTTGTATGGCAGACAGGTTCTGGTACGCAGTCAAACATGAACGTAAACGAAGTGATTGCAAACAGAGCTCATGTATTAAGCGGCGGGAAGCTTACGGATGAAAAGAAAGTTCTGCATCCCAATGATGACGTTAATAAATCACAATCCTCCAATGATACTTTCCCGACCGCAATGCACATTGCAGCATATAAAATTTTAATCGATAACACATTACCGAACACTGATAAACTTAGAAATACATTGCATGAGAAATCTGAGAAGTATATGAGTGTTGTAAAAATAGGAAGAACTCACTTAATGGATGCTACTCCATTAACATTAGGACAGGAATTTTCAGGATATGTTTCACAGCTTGAGCACGGAATGAAGACAATAAAAAATTCACTTGAACATTTATCTGAACTTGCACTCGGCGGTTCTGCAGTAGGTACAGGATTAAACGTCCCTAAAAATTACGATGTAATTGTTGCAAAACATATTGCCGAGCTTACAGGACTTCCGTTCAAAACTGCAAAAAATAAATTTGAGGCATTGGCTGCGCATGATGCAATTGTAGAATCATCGGGAGCATTAAAAACTCTTGCATGCAGCTTGATGAAAATTGCAAATGATGTGAGACTTCTTGCTTCGGGACCGCGCAGCGGAATAGGGGAGATTATCATTCCCGAAAACGAACCCGGTTCATCTATCATGCCCGGTAAAGTAAATCCCACACAGGCTGAAGCAATGACCATGGTATGTGCGCAGGTAGTCGGTAATGATATGGCAATTAACGTAGGTGGTATGACAGGACATTTTGAGTTGAATGTATTTAAGCCGGTTATGATTTTTAATTTTTTAAATTCAGCAAGACTACTTGGCGATGCATGTGATTCATTCGATAAGCATTGTGCAATCGGCATTGAACCTAATTATGCAAGGATAAATGTGCAGCTTGAAAATTCATTGATGCTTGTGACTGCACTGAATACACACATAGGTTATGAGAATGCAGCAAAGATTGCAAAGAAAGCGCATAAGGAAAATAAAACATTAAGAGAAGCAGCAATTGAATTAGGCTTATTGACGGATGCAGAATTTACAGCTAAAGTTGACCCGAAGAAAATGGTAGGGAACATATAAAGATAACATTGGGTTAAAACTATAGAGACATAATAAGATTAGTTTTTCGTATAGGGTAAATTTAAATGAATATCTACATACTATCATTTGTTCTAACTTAATTTAACAATCAAAATATATTAATGCTAAGATTTAAAGCAGACAGAAAAACCTTAATTTTCATGTTCATCACAACTTCACTGTTAATTGTACAGTGGAATTACAGCACACTTGACCAGGGAAATTTTAGCGCAATAAATATCTTCCTGTTCATTTGGGCAATGTTCATGGCAGTTACAGTAGCAACTATGACTCACAATCATAACCACCTCCCTATGTGGAAAAATAAATTTCTTAACATCTTGACTGACTGGTGGCTAACTTGCTTTTATGGTTTCCCTGTTTTCGCTTGGATTCCGACACATAATAAAAACCATCACAGATTAAATAATAAAGAAGGCGATTACACGATTACTTACAGATTCAGTGAGAAGAATAATTTTTTCACTCTCATTTCTTATCCTACTATAAGCGGATTTTATCAGCAGAAAGCTATTAAAGACCATCTTAGCGAATTAAGAAAAACAAATAAAGAAAAATTCTATTTATGCCTTGCACAATATGCAGTGCTTGGAATTTTCATAGCTGCATTTTTATTACTAGACTGGAAAAAAGCATTATTGTATGTAGTTATTCCGCAGCAGTTTTCTTTATTCAGTGTTTTGATTTTTAATTATCTTCAGCACGTTCATGCCGATGAAGAATCTGAAACAGATCACTCACGAAATTTTGTCGGCGGTTTGAATTTCTTCTTATTCAATAATGGATTTCATACAGTCCATCATGACAGAGCCGGATTGCACTGGAGTGAAGCTCCAGCAGCACATGCGAAAATTGCTCATAAGATTGACCCGGAATTAAATCAGAGAAGTTTCTGGTGGTATATTATTAAGACTTATTTCATTGGTCCTTTAACACCAAAAGCCAGAAGAGAGAGAAGCAGAAGATTAGACAGAATTGCTAAACAGAAAATGCAATCTGCTTAATCAAGTAAGATAAATTTAGATATAAAATAAAAAATCCTGCTATGAAAATTCACGGCAGGATTTTTTTATATATAAATAAATTTTAACTTACTGCTTTACTTCATCGAAAGCTTTTTTGAATTCTTTTTCAGTCTGCTTACCGATTAAGCTTTTTACTAATTTCCCATCCTTAAAAAAGAAAGTAGAAGGAATCGCTCCCTCCCAGTTTTTATCCAGCATCATTATCAGTTTTTCATCTTTATCGAACGAATTATAGTATGTGACAAAATCCACATTATTCTTTGCAAGGAACGGTTTTGTTTTTGTTTCAAGGTCACCTTTTTCATCCAGTGAAATCAGTACCAGATTTGCAACATCTTTGTTTTCCTTTCCGAATTTAACAAGGTCAGGAAACTCCTCTTTACAAGGACTGCACCAATAAGCCCAAAGGTTAACTATAACAATTTTATCGTCGCTGTTTTTAAGCAGCTTTGAAACCATCTCTTCATTTTTCAGCGGCTGAATTTCCTGAGCATTTGCAAAGCTGAAGGAAACTAAAAGAGCTGAGAGAAGGAATAAATTTTTTAGTATTTTCATTTATAATTTTATAAAAATTATTTTCTTTTGATTCCGCATCCGAACGAAACTGTTGTTGATTTTGCAACAGGCCTTCCTGCAAGTAAATCGTCTAATGCATTTTTTAAATCAGAAGAAGTAACGTTTGCTTCATCTCTGTCGTTATCAATTCTTCCGTGGTAAACTAATGTCATATTCTTATCTACAACAAAAACTTCAGGTGTTTTTTGCGCGCCGAATAAATCAGCTACAACACTTCCGTTATCTTTTAAAACAGGGAAAGGATATCCTTTTTCTGTTTTGTGATTTTTAACTTCTTCTGTTGACTCGTTATTGTTTGAATTAACTGCCCAGAAAGAAACACCCTTTGGCATATATTCACCTGCAAGTGAGTTAATTCTTGAAGTATATGGCTGAACGTTAGGGCAGACAGTTGACCAGAACATAATAACTGTATATTCCGAGCCGCTGTTGGAAAGCGAATATGTATGACCATCAAAATTTTTAATAGTAAAATCACTTACTTTATCACCGATTTTTAAATCAGATGGATTTCCTGCTGAATAAGAAAGTGAAGTAACAGCAAAAGTGAGAAGAACTAAGAAAATTACTGATTTTAACTTTGACATTGTTTGATATCTCCTTGGTTGGTTTTTAAAGTTTTAGTTAATAACGATTTATAAATAAAAAAGTTCACTGAAAACTGATATAAATCATTTTTTATGCCCATAATTTTATCGATTTTTACATAGAAATAAAACTTAATTAATAATCCGTTTACTTCATTTAATCTTAAAAATATATGAGGTATTTTATAAACATAAATTCATAACTCCATGATACACGAATATGCAAGCAGGATAGTTAATCCCGAAAAAGCTGTTGAAATTGTAAAATCAGGCGATAGAGTATACTTACACGCTAATAGCTGTTACCCTGAATTACTTGTAAAAGCACTTTGCAATAGATATAACGAGCTTAATAATGTGGAAATTTGTCACTTAACATCATTTACTACTGCTCCTTATGTAAATCCTGAAATGGAAGGCCATTTCCGTCACAATGCACTTTTTACCGGAAATAATGTTAGAAAAGCAGTACAAGCCGGAAAGGCAGATTTTACTCCAATATTTCTATCAGAAATTCCGATATTATTTGAGAGCGGAAGATTCCCGATTGATGTTTGTTTTCTTCATCTTTCAATGCCCGATGCTCATGGTTATTGTTCCTTCGGAGTAAGTAACGAGTGTACAAAAGTTGCTGCGGAAAATTCAAAAATTATTGTTGCCCAGCTAAATAAAAAAATGCCAAGAGTTCTTGGTGATAATTTTATTCACATTGATAAAATTGATTACATAGTTGAGTGTGATATAGATCTTCCTGAGCTTCCGATGGTTGACCCGAACATGGGTAAAGAAGAGAAAGCTGTTTACAGAAAAATAGCGGAGAACATTTCAACTTTAATTAAAGACGGTGATACTTTACAAATGGGTATCGGCGCAATTCCTGACGCAGTACTTCCTTATCTGAGAGAAAAAAATGATTTGGGAATTCATACCGAAATGTTTTCAGACAGCTTAATAGATTTAATAGAGCTTGGTGTTGTAAACGGTGACAGAAAAACTTTACTCCCCGGCAAAGTGGTATCAAGCTTTGTCATCGGAACGAAAAAAATATTCGATTATATTGATGATAATTCTCTGATTGAATTCAGAACGTCAAAGTTTGTTAACGATCCTTTCACTATAGCCAGAAATGACAACATGATTTCAATAAACTCATGCATAGAAGTTGATATAACTGGACAAGTATGCGCAGATTCTATAGGACATAAGATTTATTCGGGATTCGGCGGACAGGTTGACTTTATCCGGGGTTCGGCAAGAAGCAAAAACGGTAAACCAATTATGGCATTTGCATCTACTGCAAAAGGGGATACAATTTCTAAGATAAAACCGTTCTTAACTCCCGGTGCAGGTGTAACTACTTCAAGAGGCGATGTTCATTTTGTTATTACTGAATTCGGTATTGCTGATTTATTCGGCAAGACTTTAAGGCAAAGAGCAGAGTTGTTAATAAATATTGCTCATCCGAATTTCAGAGATGAACTGACACAAAAAGCAAAAGAATTAAATTATTTATAGAATAGAATAATAACCTGAATTATATATTGAGTAAAAAAGAACTGGCAATTGTACTTGTAAGCGGAGGAATGGACAGTGCATTAACAGCTGCATACGCCGCAAAAAAATATGACCTGGCTTTTCTGCACATAAACTACGGGCAGAAAACAGAGAAGAGAGAATTGAAAGCTTTCAAGGATATTGCAAGATATTATCACGTCAAAAAAAGATTAGTTGTTGATATAAGATACCTCAGAGATATCGGCGGTTCATCTTTAACTGATTCACATATAAAAATAGAAAAGGCTGATTTAAAAAATAAAAGTGTTCCGAATTCATATGTCCCTTTTCGCAATGCAAACATACTTGCAATTGCAACAAGCTGGGCAGAGGTTATAGGTGCAAAACATATTTATATTGGAGCAGTTGAGGAAGATTCAAGCGGATATCCGGACTGCAGAAAAGATTTTTTTGATGCATACAATAAGATGATTGATAAAGGCACAAAGCCTTCGACGAAGATTAAAATAGAAACACCGATAATTAATTTATCAAAGAAAGAAATAGTTTTAAAATCAGTTCAGATGAAATCACCGATTCATCTGACATGGTCATGTTATAAAAGCAATACTGAGGCTTGCGGCGAGTGCGACAGCTGCGCTTTGAGGCTCAGAGGATTTCAGTTAGCAAAAACGGAAGACCCCATTCCTTACAAGAAACGACCATTTTACAACTAAACTATTCTAATGAAAGATAGTAAAGTCCTGAAAATTGCCGCTATCCTATTTATTCTGGGGGTAACATTTTTTGCGCTTAAAACACTGCAGGAAATATTGCTGCCGTTTTTTATTGCAGTGATAATTGCTTTTATATTCGAGCCGTTCTTTGAATTATTAAAGAAGAAAAAAGTCCCGTCCTTTCTTGCAATAATTATTGTTATACTTTGTATCGTAATAATTGCAAATATTACAAGCATATTTGTACTCACAAGTATCGGACCTTTCACAGCAGGAATTCCCAAGTATCAGGATAAGTTTACTTCTCTTATTGAGTACGCAACGAACTCATTGAAAAATTTCGGATTCGATGCTAATGCTTTTAAGGAATCCATGAACCTGAAAAATCTTGTAAAGGATAGTTCAGTTCAGGGATGGATTACTTCTTTGTTCACAAGCATAGCCGGAATTTTTGGAGACTTCGTTCTTATAATTATATACGTTGCCTTTATTCTTTCCGAGTTAGGCAGTCTGAAACGCAGAGTGTTAAGAGCTTTTTCCGAAGAGCGCGCAAGGACGATTGCAAAAACTATGGGAGATATTTTCCTTGATGTAAGAAGATACATAGTAGGGAAGACACTTATAAATCTGATTCACGCAATTGTAATCGGAATTATTTTATGGGCATTCAATGTTGATTTTTATATCGTCTGGGCGTTTCTTTCATTTTTAATGAATTACATTCCTACAATTGGCTCTATGATTGCAACAGTGCTGCCATTTATGACAGCTTTGGTTCAGTTTGATAGTTTCGGAGTAGCAATTGTTATATTGATAATTTTAATAGTTCTTGCAAACGTAGTTGGAAACGTAATTGAGCCTCAGGTTTTGGGGGATAAATTGGATTTAAGTCCAATTTTATTATTACTATCTTTGATATTGTGGGGATATATCTGGGGAATTATGGGTATGATTCTATCTATTCCAATTATGTCCATGATAAAAATTGTTCTGATGAATTTTGAATCGACACGTCCTGTGGCAATATTAATGAGTTATAACCAGAGTTCGATAACAGATATAAAAGAAAAACAAAAATATACACACGTTATAAAAAAGATACTCAAAGGAAAAAAGAAAGATGATAACAGTAAAAATTAAGAATATAAGAGACAAAGAAATTACAGCGGATAACATTGACGAAGCTATGTATAAATTGGCAGAAGAGAAAAAAACATCAGACTCCAAGATAATCAATGCAGCTAAATCTGTTTCTGATCATTCCGGTTTATATGAATCAATTAAAGATAAAATTTCGAAAGTCAATGGTTATCAAAAAATTTCGAAAGATGAAATGAATGAACGATAAGATATTTATTGATACAAACATCTGGGTATATTTTTGGTTAAAAGATGAAACAAATCAAGTAAATGATAAGAACAAATTTATAGTAAATTACTTGGATAAACAGAGAGAAGAAAATAATCAAATTTTCTCAAGCATACAGATTTTTAATGAATTGTCCAATGTATTTCTGAAAAAGTATAAGTTAGATTTTGAAATAGTTAAATATTACCTGGGATTTACTAAAGAACTTACTGAAATTATTTCAATAGAATTTGAAGATATTCTTAAAGCAATAGATATTAAACAAAAATATAACTTAAGTTACTTCGACTCATTGATGATTCAAAGTGCTTTGAAAACGAATTGTACAATACTTTACTCTGAAGATTTAAATCACAATCAGATTTTTGAAAACAAATTAAAGGTAGTTAATCCTTTCAAATAAAATTTTTTATTCAATAAAACATATAAAACTACAGGAGAAAAAATGCCCTACTCAATGAAGTTGAAAGATTGGGTGCAGGAGTGCGCCGATCTTTGTAAACCCGATGCCATTTACTGGTGCAATGGTTCAGATGAAGAATATCAAATGCTCGTTAATAAAATGCTTGAAGACGGTACTTTTCATAAACTAAATGAGAAGACCTATCCGAACAGCTATCTATCATATTCAAATCCAAACGATGTTGCCCGCGTTGAGCACTGCACATTTATTTGTACAAAAGATCAAAAAGATGCAGGTGTAACAAACAACTGGAAATCACCCGATGAGATGAAATCCATGATGAGAGAAATCTATGATGGCTGTATGAAGGGACGTACTATGTACGTTGTTCCTTACGTAATGGGTCCTTTAGGCGCTCCGGCCTCTAAGGTTGGCGTTGAACTCACAGACTCACCTTATGTAGTGGCCAACATGAAAATCATGACAAGAATGGGGCAGAAAGCTCTTGATCAGATGAAAGATGAATATGATTACGTTGCAGGTCTTCACTCAGTTGCTGATTGCAATCCTGAAAGAAGATATATCGCTCACTTCCCTGAAGAGTATCTGATATGGTCTGTTGGCTCAGGTTACGGTGGAAACGCATTACTCGGTAAAAAGTGTTTTGCGCTTCGTATTGCTTCATGGCTTGCCAAACAGGAAGGCTGGATGGCAGAGCACATGCTTATCCTTGAGCTTGAAACACCTGACGGAAAGAAATCATACATCACAGCAGCTTTACCATCTGCCTGCGGAAAGACAAATCTTGCAATGATGGTTTCGGCTCTTGAAGACCAGGGCTACAAAGTAAAAACAGTCGGTGACGATATCGCATGGATGTACATCGGCGAAGACGGCAGATTATATGCTATCAATCCTGAAGCAGGATTTTTCGGAGTTGCTCCCGGAACAAACCCAAAGACAAATCCTAACGCAATTGCTTCACTTCACAAAAATGCAATCTTCACAAACGTTGCTCTCACAAAAGATAATGAGCCATGGTGGGAAGGCTTCACAAAAGAGAAACCTGAAGGCATGAAGGACTGGAAGGGCAATGATTACACAGGTGAAGGAAATGCTGCTCACCCGAATTCACGCTTCACAGCTCCTGCAGCACAATGCCCATGTATCTCTTCTGAATTTGAAAACCCGATGGGAGTTCCAATTGATGCTATTTTATTCGGCGCAAGAAGAGCTACAAACGTTCCGCTTGTATATGAAACATTTGACTGGCAGCATGGTGTATTCGTAGGCGCAACAATGTCATCTGAAACAACAGCAGCTGCAACAGGCGCAGTTGGTGTTATCAGAAGAGACCCGTTTGCAATGCTTCCGTTCATCGGATACAATGCAGGTGATTACTTCCAGCACTGGCTTGATATGGGCAAGAAACTCGGTGATAAAGCACCGAAGATATTTCACATCAACTGGTTCAGAACCGATGAGAACGGCAAATTCTTATGGCCGGGATTTGGTGAAAACGCCAGAGTTCTTAAATGGGTTTACGAAAGACTTCATGGCAAAACAGATGCAGTGAAAACAGCAATTGGTAATGTACCTACAGCTACCGGACTTGATACAACAGGACTTGATATGACAAAAGAACAAGTTGAAAAAGCACTTGAAGTTAAGAACGAAAACTGGAAAGGCGAACTTCCAGGTATGAAAGAATTCTTTGAAAAAGTCGGTGATGCTCTTCCTAAGGAAATGTGGGATGAGTACCATGCACTTGAAAAAAGAATCGGATAATAATAAATCTTATTAGTAATTTACAAATATAAGCCCGCTTGAGATTTCTTAAGCGGGTTTTTTATAATTAAATTTTTTAAGTGCTAAGTACTAGAGAATTAAAATGTCCGGGCTGCGGAATAATGCATGGAGGTTCTTTTACTCCCGACCCAACCAATCCGGATTGGGTGACTTGTGATATTTGCGGGAAAATCTTCAATATTTACGACGCTCAAATTGCCAATAAAATCCCCCGCACTGAAATTTACGGCATTCTTTTCATAATAATATTTGTTATTGTTTTATTTGTAATTGCCATAATTAGATAGTTCAATCACTACATTTAAACTTATCTTACTATCATTTCTCCTACCAATTTCATTTTTTGATTTCTTTTTCAGGTAATAAACTCGTTGTGCTTTTGGCACGGAAAGTGAATAAAAGGGAATTAGAAAGCAAAACTAATTAACCCTATAAACCCTAAACACCATGTCAGTAGAATTCAACAAAATCGATAAGCCCTTTATTAAGATTACAAAAAAGTCTTCTAAAAGAACAGAAATGAAGTTCACATTTCAAAAAATGAACGACAATGAAGTTATGGTAATTTTATATGAAGATAATAACGAACTTCTTTCTTTCAAATGTTCCAATGTAAATTTCTCTCAGCTAAAAGAGTTTAATGATATAATAGCAACTAATCCTTTATTTTATATGAGCGCAGCTCCTGCAGGTTTAGTTTATTAATCTTATAAATTTTTTTTCATTTCTTTTCCTTTCCTTAGAGCCCGCAGACGGGGGTAATATTTCTGCGGGTTTTTTTATTTTGTATTATTAAGTACAAACTACTAAATTGCTCAAACCAAATTTCAATCTTAATCTTTAATTTACTTTAATAATTATCAGGGGGATAACTTGAGCAAATTTTTTAATAAGTTCGGGCTTTCTTTTGCAATCCTTGTTAGCTTAAATTATCTTTTTCTGCACATGCTAAAAGGAATTGAAAGCAGCGTTGTTGCCACTATCCGTGTTTTTCTTATTGTAATTTCAATGGCGCTTCTTGCCACCTTCTGGAAAAAGTGGAGTAAAATTCCTTTCAAAGAACTTCTTATCATTGCACTTGCAGGTGGACTCAACTTCGGTCTATATTCTTATACAATAGCAAAAGGTCTCCAGGAAACCACTGCCACACAAGCATCAATTATTTTCAATACCGCTCCTATTTTCTCCATGATATTTGCAGTCCTGTTCCGCCTAGAAAAATGGTCATGGCCTGCATTTGCCGGAGCTGTTGTAGCAATCTCAGGAGTAGTAATATCCACGCTTGGCGGTTTGCATCAGGGCAACGGCAGCTTACTTGGCGATATGCTCATGCTTTTTTCCGCAATGATAATTTCATTCAGCTCAGTGCTTGTAGCAGGCATCAGCAAAAAATATAATCCCGTCGCATTTACTGCTTTACTTGCATTCTTTGGTTTACTTGTACTTATTCCATTCTCATTTACAGATTTACAGGCTACTCCCTGGGCGACACTCGGGCTTAACAAATATCTGATGCTTGGCTTTGTTGGCATCATTGGCGGAGCAGTAGTCTTCGGCTGTTATTATAAGTGCATCAGCCAGGTCGGAGCTTCATCTGCAATGGTATATACTTTTTTCAGCGTTCCGCTTACTATAATTTACAGCATCATATTCCTGGGGCAGGGAGTTCATCATATGCAGATAATCGGTGCCATCGTTGTCCTTACCGGAGCAGGCTGGAGCATATATCAGCGTAATAAAAATAACGAAGCACTGGCTCATCCGACTCACCACTAACTATGCCCCTATTAGTAGGGAAGTTTTTTGTGAAGAATCTAAAATGCGCTTTAAGATTTTTTAAAAATAGTCGGGAAAAAGTCGGGTTTTTCAAAAATCAGCAAACTGAAATTCTAATTGTCACATTATTGTCACATTCTTTTGATTTCAAATTTTAAATT
>JAFDZP010000001.1:125282-363554 GCA_018266835.1 Bacteroidota bacterium
TGTAAATGTCACATTATTGTCACATTTTGAGCTAAGCTCAGTATAGTGTTTAGCGGAATCCTTTTTAACTTTTTCACTATTTAAAAATTGAATAGTCGCATTATTGTCACATTTCATTCCTCAACATTGAAAAAACAATATCCAATATTTTATTTTTAAAATTTTGATGGGTTTTTGACGGATTTTATTTTAGTTATGAGTTATGAGTTACGAGTTATGGGATGTCCTTAGACTTATCGAATAACATTTAACTTTTCCCTATTTAAAATTTGAAACTTCACTATTTGAGCTGTACAAATATAATTATAAATGAAAAAGATTAAAAGAAATTCATCCCTATTAGCAGGTATAGGGAAAATTTTATAATTATATCCTAATTCTTTTCTTGTTATGTTTGCTATATGCTCAATATCGAAAACAAGCTCACTCTTGCCGCGGAAGAGGTAGCTCTTAAAAATTTCGAAAGCGCGATTGAATATATCGACGAAATTCTTGAAATTCATCCTGCCAATAAAGATACTCTATGGCAGAGAATCCTAATTCCTTACAGGTATTACCTTGATATAATTTGTCACGATTTTAAGATAGAAGAGCAAATAGCTTCAAGTGAAGGCTACGATATTGATTATGATCTCACTCCAAACGCAAAAAAAATTGCAGACCTGCGAAATCAAAGTCTCTACTACGCAAAAACATATTTTCAGATATCGAATGAAAAAGAACGCAACGAGCTATTCATAAAAATTGATAAAGTTAGAATGATGCGTTTGTTTAGAAATGACCTGAACTATCTGCTTGAACTTGACGGAATTGCATTCGGCGCAAATGCTTATGTGAGCAAGTTAATCGTTGAGTATTGTAATAAAGTTTATCTGAATGACCTTAAGCATAAGTACGAAATTCCGCAGGGGATTATTGATATGAAAGCAGCTGCTGAGGCAAATCTTAAACAGGCAAATGCAGCAATGTTTCTGGAAGTGAATGAAAACTTTATGGATACGAAAATCTGGATGGAAAAAATTTTAGCTGAAGACGAAGAAGAGAAGAAAAAAAAGAAAAAAGCTGAGGATAAGAAATTAAATAAGCCTAGATTAAATCCCATTTATGTTTTTTCATTTCTGATTATTCTTGTAATTGTAATGTTCATAATCTTATATAAAATTCTTCAGAACTATACATGATATTCCGTAAAGCAATACGTGAAGACCTTCCCTCAATTATTGAAATGCTTGCAAATGATTTTCTCGGAGCAACCAGAGAAAAATTTGAACTGCCACTGCCACAATCTTATTACGATTTTTTTGAACTTATAAATTCAGATTCATATCAGGAACTGACTGTTGCTGAAATCGATGGTGAAGTTATCGGTACAATGCAATTAACATTTCTGCCAAACTTAAACTTCGGCGGAAGTATGCGGCTTCAGATTGAAAGTGTGAGAGTAAGAGATTCTTTAACAGGGAAGGGAATAGGAACGAAGATGATGGAGTACGCAATTGAAAAAGCTAAAGAAAAAAAATGCAGAATTGTTCAGCTCACAACAGATAAACGCCGGAAAGACGCTCACCGCTTTTATGAAAAGCTTGGCTTTACAGCTTCACATGAAGGAATGAAACTGCATTTATATTAATTTACAGATCGTACTTCACACCTGCCAAAACTGAAAATGCATTGAAGCCTTCAGGATGGTCACTCCAATCTCTATCATCTTTTGATAATGATTTTTGCAAATCATATTTCATATCGAAGTTTAATCTTTTTCCAAGTTTTATATTAAATCCTACTCCGATGTTAAGACCAAATCTGATTGTATAATATTTATGATAATTTGAAGTATAGACAATCCCGCCGGAGTAAGTGGTTGTAGCGGAATAATTATCTACAAAACTTCCTTCCTGATTTAAACCTGCCTGAAGATAAGGATTTACTTTGCTGTGTTTGCTTCCGGCATAATATCTCCCTCCGAATGAAAAAACAATTCTGTTTGTATATGGTTCATTAAAAGTCTGGTTGGATGAAGGATAATAGCCCATTAAATCATAGAAAGAAGTCTGAGTAAATTCATACAATCCTTTTATATAAATGGATAAATCACTGAACTTAAAATATTCAATTTCAGTGGCAACAGAATTTATAAAATAATTTTTTTCATACACGGGCTTTTTACCGATATATGTGCCGGTATAAAATCCTATAGTGAAATAGTTCTTATCATATCTTTTATGCCGATGAGTATATTCACCGGAATCTTCATTCCGGTCCTGTGCAAATAAGCTAAAGTTTGTTAATATTAAAACAAATAAAAATAATTTTTTCATATGGGTTTTATAAATTATATTTTAAACCAATTAGTGCTGAATATCCGGGTTTATGGTAGTTGTCTTTTCCAACGTATTGATAAACATCAGCCTGCATATCAACGGAGATTTTTTTATTTAGTTTTATTTTTCCTCCCACTCCAAAATCGAGTGAAAGATATTCATCAAAATAAGCTTTGCTTTTGTAAATTGAGTAACTTCCTATGCCGTCATTTAATTTGTACGAATAATCTCCCATATAAGAAGTTTCATGACTAAGGCCGCCTTGAAAATAAGGTGAAACATTGCCATCAGTTAAATAATACCTTGCACCAAAATTAAATAAAAAAGAAAATGTATTAGGTTCCTTTACGTCAGTAAAGGTAAAATACTCTGCCTCCTGGTAGTAAAAAAGTTGTTTAATATCATGGGAGACAAATTCATATAGACCTTTTATATAAAATCCCCAGTTTTTTGTTTTCCGATATTCAATTTCACCTGAGATTGAGTTAACCGGTCCCAGAGTTACATTAAAAGAATTGCTGACATGGCCTCCGCCATATAACCCTATTGAAAAATAGTCTCTTGAATGGTTTATTTCCTTTGTATCATTAACGTCCCGGTCCTGGGCAAATAAAGTGAAACTTACTATAGAAAATAATAATAAGAATAGGGGTTTCATAGATTTATTTTAGTTTTCTTCAAGATAATCAATATATTATATAAAATCTATTTTGAATAATTCATCTTTGAATAGTATTAATTTTATAAATTAATTATTTTAAAATATGCCGGATACTTTTATATATGGATTGATAGGAGCAGGGATTGCATTCCTTTTCTTAGTGCTTGTAAAATTATTTTCAGGAAGAGAAAAAAAATCAAAAGTATACTCTATCCCCAGAGATCAGCAGATATTTGCTCAGTCAACGGAGATATACGACTCTTCACTTGAAACAAAAAAGCATATCCGCTCAGCCGCTAAAAATATTAAGATGGTGGGGGAGATAGTTCCAATGATAGAATCAGGTAATAAAATTGATGCGATAAAATATGTTCAGCAGAAAGAACAACTGAGCCTGCATGATGCAAAAGCATTTGTAGATGAAGCTGAAGAAATAATGCACAGAATGCCGAGCTTGTTTAAATTCTCTTCCAATGGAGAAGAGAAAAAAGAAGTATTTGAAAACAATCTCTCTCAGCTTGAAACAAAAATGAAAGTACTTATTGAAAATGGCAATCTCATTACTGCAATCAAGTTATACAGGGAATCGTCAGGTGTCGGACTTGCAGAAGCAAAAGAGTACTGCGAAGAATTTGCCCGAAGAAACAATATTAAGATTTAATCCTCTCTGAATATTTAATCAAACATTTACCGTTTTAAATTGAAACTCCGCCTTGTAATTGATAACTTGCAAGACTTCAAATTTATTTTTTCCAGTCAATACCGGATTAATTAATTGTCAAAAGAAAATACATATAAATCAGTTCTTGAAGTTGATAAAGAGATATTAGAGAATATCACCGGACTTATACATGATAAGTCAGATGGTGCGCTTCGTAATATCGTCGCCGACTTATATGATTTTGACATTGCAGTTATCATTGAAAATCTGGAAGAAGATGATGACGCATTCTATCTCTTCTCTTTGCTGGACCATGAAACTGCAAGTAATGTTCTGCTTGAGCTATCCGATGAAAGAAAAGATGAGATTGTAGAGCGGCTTGAAGGCAAAAAGCTTAGCTCCATCGTAAGCGAGATGTATTCCGATGATGCTGCTGACTTTGTAAGCGAGCTTGATGATAAAGAGAAGCATGAAGTTCTTCAGAACTTAGACTCGATTGATAAAGAAGATTCACAGGAAGTACGTGAGCTGCTTCAGTATGATGAGAATACTGCCGGCGGTATTATGGCTAAGGAGTTTGTTGTCATTCACTGCAACAGAACAGTAGCCGAGGCAATAGAAGAGATACAGCAGCAGGCTGATGAAGTTGACCAGCTTTATAACGTTTGGGTTGTTGAAGATGATAATAAACTTGTGGGAATAATTTCTCTCAAGAGAATTATTATCCTGATGAAAGAACCGGATAAAATTATTAACGATGTAATGAATCCCGATGTTATATCTGTCCGCGCCGATGTTGACCAGCAGGAAGTTGCGAATATTTTCAGAAGCTATGATCTTGTGTCATTGCCCGTAGTTGATTTGCACGGAAGAGTAATTGGTAAAATTAGCTCTGACGATATCATGGACGTTATGGAAGAAGAATACTCTGAAGACGTTGCAAAGATGGTTGGTTCCGATTCTGAAGAGCTTGAAAAAAAATCTCCGTTCCAGATTGCGAAGTTAAGGCTGCCGTGGGTATTGATTACACTCGGTATAGAATTCATAGGCGGATTTGTAATCGCTTCTTACGATGAAACACTTCGCAAAGTAATATTACTCGCATCATTTATGCCCGTTATCTCAGCAATAGCAGGGAACACCGGACTGCAATCCGCGGCTATAGTTGTGCGCGCACTTGATACAGGCTTGATAAGTTTAGACAGATGGTTTGAACCGGTTAAAAGACAATTGCAGACTACTACCATAATAGGATTTGTTGTCGGAATAATTGTTGCATGCATCGGTTATATGTGGGAAGATACGAATAAATTTCTGTTCGGTCTTACTGTCGGGATTTCAATGTTTATATCAATTAATCTATCCGGAGTAGTCGGAACAATTTTTCCTTTCTTATCTAAAAAAATGGGATTCGATCCCGCAATAACTTCAGGTCCGTTTGAAACAGCATTTCAGGATGTGATTGGTGTTTCAATATTTCTTACACTTGCTACATATCTTTTAACCCATTTATAACTCTGATTAATTTTAATATCAATTATTGATTGAAGATTTTAAAAATAGGTTACGATATTTAGAAGCCCCCGATAAAGCAAATCAGATCTTCCTTCTTATACTCAGCATTTTAAGTTTGTTCATTCTTCCTATCATGGGAAAATTTATAATGATTGCTGTAAATTTTCTGCTGGGAATCGTTATAGTATATTGCGTAAGCATTTACGAAAAGAAGGATGACTTCGCAAAGAAGAAGCCCGGAGTTGCCCGCTTTATAAGATTTTTTTATCCGATATTGATGGTGCTGTTCTGTTTTAAACAGGTTTATTATCTGATGTTGTACTCAAGTCCCGTGCTGTATGATAGCTACCTTGCAAATATTGACAGAGCGATTTTCGGAGTTGATCCGACTACAATGTCTCTCCACTTTAATCACCCGTGGTTCACTGAGTTCATACAAATAATATACGGTATTTTTTATCTGATGCCTGTAATTTTCGCAATGGAGTTATACCTGTGGCACAGATATGAAGAGTTGAAGTATGCTATGTTCGTAGTATTCGTTGGCTTTTATCTTTCGTTCCTGGGTTACTTGCTAGTGCCTGCAATTGGACCAAGATTTACAATTCATGATTTTAATTCTATTAACACTGAGCTTCCGGGAATATTTTTTGCAAAGCTGCTAAGGCAGGTGATTGATTTCGGTGAGTCGATTCCGGTGGGAGTATCGAATCCTGAGGCTTTTGCTCAGCGTGATGCGTTTCCTTCGGGACATACAATTATGATTGTGCTAATTACTTATCTCTCAAGAAAAATCCGTTCAAATACTTTTTATTTTTATCTGCCTTATGCATGTCTCATGATTTTTTCAACTGTATATCTCCGTTATCATTACGTTGCAGATTTGCTCGGAGCAGTACCCTTCATTCTTGTAACAATTCTCATCGCCCACTTTGTTTATAAAAATAAAAATATAAACTTTAGAAGTATTTAGCCATAATTTCATCAGTAAGTTTGTATCCGCTTTCAGTCAGTTTAAATTCTTTTTCTAATATAATTCCTAATCGGTTTCTTTGTAAATCATTTATTGAATGCTCATAGTCTTCGTAAAAATTTGTATTGAAGAATTTTTTATACCGTTCAAAATTTACTCCCGTGCTTCTTAAAGCCAGCATAATAAATTCCATCTTCATCATTTTTTCATCAAGATTAATTTCATTTTCAATCGGGAGCTTTCCATCCTGTAAATATATATTGTATTTTATTATATCGCGGAAATTATTCCATCTCTTGCCATTATGAAGTGAGTGCGCAGAGGGACCGAAGCCAATGTAATTTTCATAGTTCCAGTATTTCAGATTATGTTTAGATTCATAACCCGGTTTTGCATAGTTAGATACTTCGTAATGATTGAAGCCATGCTTTATCAGAAATTCCGATACATATGAATATAAATCTGATTCAACGGAATCTTCATTCTGCTTCACTAAATTTTTCTGAAGCAAAGTAAATAGCTTAGTTTGCTCTTCGAAGATTAAAGTATATGCAGATACGTGCGGAATATTCAGCTCAATAACTTTATTAAGCGAGTATTCAAGGTTTTCTTTTGTCTGATTAGGCAGGGAATATATTATATCGCAGCTGACATTATCAAAAACTTTTCTGCATTCACGAATTACGCTCTCAGCCTGCTCAGCCGTATGCATTCTTGTTAAGAACTTTAACTCTTCATCTATAAATGACTGCACTCCGAAGCTGAAACGGTTTATTCCTGCTTCTTTATATTTCTGAAAATCTGCTTCAAAAAAATCTTCGGGATTTGCCTCAATTGTAACTTCGGAATTTTCCGATACAATGAAATTATATTTTAACGTATCAATTATTTCTTTTAACCTTTCCGGCGGGAGCAGGGAAGGCGTACCTCCTCCGAAAAAAATAGTATCGTATTTTTCTTCTTTATATAATTGCGCAGTGAGTTCAATTTCTTTTAACAAATTTGTAACAAATTTATCAACGATGTTTAAATTCGTTACAAGATAAAAGTCACAGTAAGTGCATTTGCGTCTGCAGAAGGGAATATGTATATAAAGTCCTGACAATTTTATTTTAAAGTTTAATCATAATATTTATTTTAAAATGCAAAGGATATAAAAAAAGCTATGCGCATTTCTACGAATAGCTTTATAGGGTACCTTTATTAAACAAGAACCTGTTATTGTTTTTCAGTCAGTCCATTCAATTGCACTCTTGGTTTTTTCTTCGGAAATATCAACGAGAAAATTACAGATAAAGCTAAAATTCCTGCGATAACTATAAGTGAAATCTCTGTTGCGATAACACCTTTATCCAATAACATTTTAGTGCCGACAAATGAAAGAATAACTGCCAGTCCGTAATTCAAGTAATGGAATAAGTGCATTATTCCGGCTAATGCAAAATATAAAGCGCGCAAACCTAATATTGCAAACACGTTTGAAGTATATACAATAAAAGGGTCATTTGAAATTGAAAGAATAGCAGGGATAGAGTCAACCGCAAAAATCAAATCAGTTGTTTCAATAAGAACTAATACAGCGAATAAAGGTGTCGCATATTTCACCTTATCTTTCTTTACGAAAAATTTATCGCCTACAAATCCCGGAGTCATTCTAAAAAATTTTTTAGTCAGCTTCAGAACAGGATTATCTTCAGGGTGCATTTCCTTATCTTTCTGAACCGCAATTTTTATCCCTGTAAAAATTAAGAATGCGCCGAAGACATAGACTATCCATTCAAATTTATTAATCAAAGCAACGCCGGCAAAAATAAATACAACACGCATAATTAATGCTCCAAGAATTCCCCAGAACAATACTTTGTGCTGATACTCGCTTGGAACTTTGAAGTATCCGAAAAGCAAAACAAACACAAATACATTATCAACGCTAAGTGATTTTTCAATAAGATAACCCGTCAGAAATTTCATAGTTACATCTGTGTGGTCATAAGCTCCCTGATAAATCCAGCCCATCCAGAGCATTAAAGCAAAAATTAATGCAAATGCTATCCATACACCGCTCCATATAAGTGCTTCTTTTATCTCAACTTTATGTGATTTTTTGTGAAATACTCCTAAATCCAATGCGAGCATTCCAACTACAAATATATTAAAAAGAATCCAGTGAAAACCTGTATCCAATATATCTCCATTTAATTTTGGTATTATTTAAAGCAACAAAGAAGAGGAAGGATTGGTTCAAATTTATGAAGAAAAATTTTCGCGGGTTTTTATAAAAAAAACTCTGATTTCATTAAATAATAAAATCAGAGTTTTCGAAAAATTAAAATTCTAAAATCTTACCTTATAAGATTTCCGATTCTGCCCCATCTTATTGAACCGAGCAGATCAAAGAAATGTGAGAACGGTATATTTGCATCCCATGACCAGTATAGCATAAACGCCTGTCCTACGATATTCTGTTCAGGCATAAATCCCCAGAAGCGGCTATCGAGAGAGTTGTTTCTGTTATCACCCATCATGAACAAATAATTTCTTTCAACTGTGTATTCGTTGTTAGGAAGATTTACTCCGTCAGAAGAAATCACTCCGCCCGGATTCAGTTGTATTCTATGTCCTTCTTTCAAAGCAAACATTCTCCACTGGTCGAAATTTTTATCGTTAAGAGCAATCTTATCGCCTTTCTTAGGTACACGAATCGGTCCATAGTTGTCTTCAGTCCATGGAGCGCCTTTAGGAAAAATTCTTGCATTCCTTGTATCAAGTCCGCGCTGGACTTTATCAAATTGCGAGTTAGGCGGATTCGGGAAAATAGCTCCGTTTACATAAAGCTGCTTATCAACAACATGAATTGTATCGCCGGGTAAGCCGACACATCTTTTGATGTAATTTACAACCTCTTTTGATTCGAGTTCATCTTTGTCTCCTGGGAAATCAAATACAATTATATCACCTCTTTCAGGATCTTTAAAGCCGGGGAGTTTCCAGTAGGGAATTCTTATATCTGTGAAAGGAACATTTCGCGGAGTCGTTGCTCCGTAAGTAAACTTTGTTACAAGAAGAAAATCGCCGACAAGCAGTGTGTTTTCCATAGAGCCTGTGGGGATCCGGTATGCTTCGAACAAAAATATTTTTATGATGAATGCTACAATTGCTGCGTAAACTAATGCATCAAAAAACTCTTTTGGTTTATTCTTCTTTACTTTATTTTTATCTGTTTTTGTGGTCTTTTTTATTAATGCCATTAAGCGTGTTTTTCGAATTATGAGTTAAGAATTATGAATTATGAGTTCCACGTGAAGTGAGAATGATGGATGAAATAATTTTTCTTAATTCGAGAGTATCAAAAATTAAACTCTCGTACTGTTCATTTGTAATAAACTCTGTTTTATATAACAATTCCAACCAGTAAGATGTTTCATCAACTTCTTTTAAAGCTACAGATAGCTTATGGATGAAATCAGGTTTGGATTCAGCGCTTTGAGATTCACGTACATTTGCACCAATTGAGGTTACACATCTTAAAATCTGCTTTGACATCACATATTCTCTTTTCATTTCCAATAAAAATTTATATAAATTGACAATTCTTATCGCGAAATCAAAACTCTTAGTTACTACGATACTTTCTTTCATACGGTTTCATTCATAATTCATAATTTATAATTCATAATTCCCTTAGTCATCCAGAGATAGCACTGCATGGAATGCTTCCTGCGGGATTTCCACTGAGCCAACCTGCTTCATTCTCTTCTTTCCTTCTTTTTGTTTTTCAAGAAGCTTTCTTTTTCTTGAAATATCACCGCCGTAACATTTTGCAATAACGTTTTTTCTCATTGCAGAAATTGTTTCTCTTGCAACAATCTTTGCGCCGATGGCTGCCTGAATGGCAACTTCATACATCTGTCTCGGAATAAGCTTTCTCAGTTTTGAACATAATCTCTTACCCCAGTCATGAGCTTTGGAACGGTGAACAACGGTTGATAGAGCATCAACGGGGTCTCCGTTTAATAAAATATCAAGCTTTACTAAGTCAGATTTTCTGTAATCTTTTAATTCATAATCGAACGATGCGTAACCGCGTGAGTATGATTTTAATTTATCGTAGAAATCATAAACAATTTCACTCAGAGGTAATTCAAAATGCAGATCAACTCTTTTTGCATCTACATAATGGCTGTTCACAAATACACCGCGTCTCTCATTTGCAAGCTTCATTAAGTTGCCCATGTATTCAGTAGGAGTAATAATGTTTGCAGAAATATACGGCTCTTCTATGTAATCAATTAACTGCGGCTCGGGCATTGAAGAAGGATTATCAACAATGAGAACGTCTCCGTTTGTTTTGTAAATTTTATATTCTACGTTAGGAACGGTTGTAACAATGTTCAAATTATATTCGCGTTCAAGGCGTTCCTGAACAATCTCCATATGGAGCATTCCGAGAAATCCGCATCTGAAACCAAAGCCGAGCGCCAACGAACTTTCGGGGACGAAGGATAAAGCTGCGTCATTCAGTTTCAGTTTTGATAGCGAATCTCTCAATACTTCAAAATCATCTGCAGCAGAAGGATAAATTCCGCTGAATACCATAGGGAGAACTTCTTTATATCCCGGTAATGGTTCTGTTATAGGGTCTTCGGCATTAAAAATTGTATCACCGACTTTCGATTCGTTCACGTCTTTAATACCGGCAATTAAATATCCAACCTGTCCTGATTCCAGTTCTTTAGTCCGTACCTTATCCATCTTTAATATCCCTACTTCTTCAGCAACGAACTCTTTATTATTAAAGTAAAATCTTATTTTCTGTCCTTCTCTAAGTACTCCGTCAAAAACTCTTAAATAAATAATTACGCCTCTGTAGATATCAAACTTCGAATCAAATATAAGCGCTCGTAACGGCTTTTCGTTATTGATTGGAGCAGGAGGAATTCTTGATACGATTGCTTCAAGAATATCTTCAGTTCCAATATCTGCTTTGGCAGATGCTAAAATTATGTCTTCCTTTTTGCAGCCGATTAAATCAACAATCTGTTCCGAAACAACATCAGGCATTGCGTTTGGAAGGTCGATTTTATTGATGACGGGGATAATCTCAAGACCGTTATCTATTGCAAGATAAAGATTGCTGATTGTCTGTGCTTCAATGCCCTGAGTAGAATCCACAACAAGCAATGCGCCTTCGCATGCGGCAAGAGAGCGGGAGACTTCATAAGAGAAGTCAACGTGTCCCGGAGTATCAATTAAATTAAAAATGAAATCTTCGCCTGATTTTGATTTATACTTCATCTGAATTGCATGAAGTTTAATCGTAATACCGCGCTCCTGTTCAAGTTCCATATCGTCAAGTATCTGCTTGACCATATCGCGCTCGGCAACAGTTTTGGTTTTTTCAAGTAAGCGGTCAGCTAAAGTGGATTTGCCGTGGTCTATGTGGGCAATAATGCAAAAATTTCTTATTCGTGATGTGCTCAATTATGGCAATAGTTAAAATTTTGTGAATATATGTTCTTCTATTCTATGTCCCAAACCCCTGTTTGGGACAATAATCTCTATACCACTTTCCGAAACAGGGGTTTCGAAAAGAGAAGTAAAAGTATATGTTAATTTCCCTGATGTTTGGCAAAAGGGTTGTATAAAAAAAAAGTGGATTCTAAATTAAGGTCCTACAAATGTAAATGCATTAACCCTTATTTAGATTCCACTCCGGAAGTAAAGAACAAGAAAAAATTAACCTTCGGTTTTTCTTGATGCTCTTGTATCCTGAATTTCTTTACGGATATCGGAAGCAACCTTCTTTAATTCGTTTAAACTCTTTCTTAATCTGGTTCCTGCGGCATTTTGACCTTTAGAATAGAACTTCTCTATGTCAGTCTTCATGTCGTCAAGCTTTTTTTGCAGATCACTGAATTTTTCCATGTGGAGGTTTCCTTGTTTAGATTTTTGGTTAATTTAGCAAAAATTATAAAATTACGTTAAAAAGTCAATTGTAAATTAATTGGAATCAATGAATACTTGTAGTTCTGATGTAGGGGATTGAAAATATTATGTTCACGCCCCATGCGATAAAAGCTAATCCGAAAATCATTAAAAGCGCAATAATTGTGTAATTTTGCCATGTTTTTAGCTTGAAATCTCTGAAGATTCCCCATACTCCGTTGAGCCCGTGATACATACCTAATATCAGAAAACTGATATCAATAATTCTGTACCATGAGTAAGACATTCTGTTAAGTACTGCCTGATATGTGTGCCCGGAATCAGGATTGTAGTGCATTAAGATATAGTGGCCAATCATAAGTATTACAAGCGCAACGCCTGTTACCCTCTGGATTACCCAGCTTTTAGAACCTGATGTTTTTGAACTTTGATACTTGAACATTTAAAATTTTTTTTCGAGTTATTTAGTTAATAAGCCGATTTCGTAAGAAAACATTAATACACCCATCATGACAAATAATAATACACCTACAATCCATGACCATACATATAATGATTTCTGATATTTTGCGCCGTCAGCCCAGTCTACTAAAACTATTCTTATTCCGTTAAGCGAGTGGAATAATACAAATGCAAATAAAAGCCACTCTAAGAACATAAAGAATGGAGTTGTAAAATTTTTCATCTTATCCGTGAATGCAGCTTCTCCCTGTGTTAGCGGGCTAAGCGAGTATATGTGCAGAAATAAGTATCCGATTAATGCTATTCCTGTGATTCTGTGTAAAATCCAGGCCCAGCTTCCGGAATCTTTTTTATATGAAAGATTTTCCTTTACCCATCCTCTTTGATCAAAAGTTTTGATTTTAGAGTAATTATTTTGAGACATTAAATGAAGGTAGGTTTGAAATAATATTTAAAATTAGTGATTTTGTTCGTTATTTACAATTAAGTTTGATAGTATTTTGAAAATTTAATAAATAGAATTATTTGATTTTAGTGTTTTATATTATCCTCAATTTTACCAAATTTCAACTTTTATAACCCCAAGCTCAATGCATAAACATAAAGCGATTGAAGCGCTGAAGACTTTCACACCTGATGAATTCAAAAGGTTTGAAAAATTTATTAAGTCTCCATATTTCAACACTGCAAAAGATACGGTAAAACTGTTTGATATAATTAAAACGTTTTATCCTGCATTCGATAGTCCCGCTTTGAAAATAGAGAGAGTCTCAAAAAAATTAAAAACTAAGGGCAGGGCAACAAAAGAGGCGCGAATAAGAAATATTCTGACTGCTCTATTCCAACTGACAAAAAAATTCCTTTCAACTGAGTACTATACTACTTCCGAGCACCATATGAAATTCGCAGAGGTTCACAAGCTGTATCACAAAAAACTTACCAATGCTTATAAAAAGGAAGTAACAAATTATTTTGAAAAGTACAAAGATATTCAGAGTCCTTCAGATTCCAATATGTTTGAAATTTTCCAAACTGCCAATCTTTACCTTATGGATTTAATGAATAAGGCGCTTCCATATAAAGATTCTGCTATGTTCAGCTTCCAATCGGAAGTGGCAGCCTTGATTGCATTGGATATAATAATCTCTAATGCAAAAGTTGCTCCAATGGCAAAATTTTCATCCAATCTTCAGTATGCTGATATATGCGGGGAGATATTCAAGCTGTTCGATTTTGAAAAATTTATTGAAAGGAGTAAAAAGATTTCTCCTAAGGTTTATGATATAATAAATCCCGAATATTACCTGATGAAAATTTCTATGAACAAAGATTTTGAGGACAGCTATAAAAAAATAACTGACAATTTCTTTAAAAGAAAAAATCATAGATTTACTTCTTATACAACAATTTTTACAATTAACAGTATAAACACAATTGTAAATCTAGCGAGGTATAATACACCTTACGATAAAGCTCCTGCCATTGCAAAAAAAGCAATTCCTTTAATGGAATTTTTTCTGAAGAATAAACTCTATAAGCCAATATCGCCTGATTTACCTTTAATAAATTTTATCGGATTTTTAAATAATGCTTCTCTGGCAAAGGATTATGACTGGATGAAGCAATTCATTGAAAATCATTCCGGTGAGTTAAATATACAGGATAAAGATTTTACTATAGGTCTTGGCTTAGGAATGTATAACACCTATACAGGAAATTTCAGAGAAGCACTTTCTCTTCTATCAAAGTTAAGCGGCGGCTCGACGTTTCTTGTAAACTTTGCAAAATTTCATATGATATTATGCCACTATGGACTGGGTAATTATGAAACAGCTTTATCAATGGCAGATGCCTATGTAAAATTTCTTGAACGCAAATACGAAACAAGCGAAAGACCTGATATAATTGAAATGAAATTTTTCAAAAAATTTTTGAAAATAGTGCAGGGAAATTCTTTATCGGGATTAAGGGATCTTGAAGGCGAAGTGAAAAGAACTTTAAAAGGCAGCTCATACATATTAAATTACATCAGCAAGCTTAAGAAAAACAATAAAACTAATTAAATTTTATGCAGCAAAATTTCCGCAAAGGCAGCATTGGAGCAATTCTTGATGAATATGAAATTGCATTGGCAGATTTAAAGAAAACAATAAGAAAAATTTCAGATGCAGATCTGATTAAAATTGTCGATTCTAAAACAAGAAATCCTGCTTGCAAATCAATTCAGACAATTTTATCTCATGTTGTAATCTGTGGATATTTTTATCCAACGAGAATATTGCAGCATAAATTTCCTGACAAAAAGTTTGACCTTCCTGAAATAGTTTACCTGAACAAAGTTTCAGAATATATAAAAGCTCTTGATGAAATGTTTAAGTTTAATGTAGAAGCATTATCTAAAATAAAAGAAAGGGAAATGCTTCAGGCAGATGCTGATAAACATATAAAAACTAACTGGGGAAGTTATGATTATGAACAGATAATGGAGCATGCTATAGTTCATATCTACAGACATAGAAGGCAGATTAGACAATTTTTATTAAAACTACATCAAGGCTAAATATTTTTTTCCCGTGAGCATGCACAAAAATAAATCATCAAAAGCTTAAAATAAATCTATCCGAGTTATACAATGATATATTAGTTTATCATATTTGTTATATCGCATACCGCAGGATTTCTATCTTCAAACACTGTTATCGTATTTCTTATTTCATCGACTATATCTAAATCAATTTCTGTGGTTAATAAAGTCTCGTCTTTGTCGTTTCCCTGTACAAGAACTTTTCCCCATGGATCTATAATCATAGAGTTTCCAAAGTAAGTTACTGAGCCGTTTGAGCCGAAGTCTTCATCTCCCACCTGGTTAATCGCTGCGACAAACATTTGATTTTCAATTGCTCTTGCTTTGGTAAGAGTTTGCCAGTGTTCCAGTCGTGGATATGGCCAGGCGGCAGGATGAATCTGAAGTTTTACTCCATTGATTGCATAAGTCTGAAACATTCCGGGAAATCGTAAATCGTAACAGACAGAAAGTCCTGTTTTACCCCAGGGAGTATTTGTTACTGCAAGTTTATTTCCCGCTGCAAGATGTTCATTTTCTTTCATGTAACTGAAGAGGTGTATTTTTCTGTATGTAGCTGCACGTTCACCGTTTGAATCAAATAAAATTGAAGTGTTACAGATTTTTCCTTCTTCGTTTAATTCAGGAACAGAACCGTTAATCCAGATTTTATATTTTTTAGCGTAACATGATAATGTGTTTATGTAGCTTTCAAAATTATTTTTATCTGAGTTGAGAAAATCCCAGTTGAATCCCGTGATGAACATTTCAGGAAAGCATATTAGCTCAATATTTTGTGATGAAGCATCTGACATAAATTTTTCTGCTTTTTGTAAGTTTTCTAATGATTTGGAATTAATGACTTTGAACTGTGCCAGTGCTATTTTTAGTTTCATATTTTATATTTGAAATCAATTTAAAGAAATTTGTAAAATGTAACAGCAGAGAAAATTAAGAAACTATTAAGAATTTATAGCTGTAAATATTACATTTTCACTTAAAATTAATAAAGCTATTTTGCTTAAAATAAAAAGAAAAATGTCCCTTATACCTTCACATATAAAAAGTTTAAGACCTTACGTTCCGGGCAGAACTATTGAAGAAATACAGAAAGAATTTAATCTCGAAAAAGTTTATAAGCTTGCGTCCAATGAAAATCCTTTGGGACCATCACCAAATGCAGTTGCTGCAATGATAAAGTGTATGGAAGATGTGCACCGATATCAGGATGTCGGAGCAATTGAACTGCGAACACTCATTGCTAAAAAATATGATTTGCATATTGATAACGTTGCAGTCGGCAGCGGAAGTGAGGGGATTATCTCTTACATTTTAAGATGTTTCCTTCAGGATGATGACGAGCTGTTAACATCGGCCGGGACGTTCATAGGATTTCAGGTACTGGCAAAATCAAGCGGCAAGAAGTTTACCGAAGTTCCTATGAAGAAAGGATATAAATTTGATCTTGATACGATACTAAATGCAATAAATGAAAAGACAAAAATAATTTATTTATGTAATCCTAATAATCCTACAGGTACAATATTCACGAGAAAAGAATTTGAAAGTTTTGTTGATAAAGTCCCTGATGATATAATTGTAATTTTAGATGAAGCGTATTTTGAATTCGCTCAGGATAAACCTGAATATCCTGATTCACTTCATTACAGACACGATAATGTAATCACACTCAGAACATTTTCAAAAGTTTACGGTATTGCTGCAGTCCGCATAGGTTACGGCTTTGGACAAAAGGATTTTATTGAAAGCATAATGAAAGTAAAGATGCCGTTTGAGCCTTCACTTCCTGCGCAAGTAGGTGCAGTGGCATCAATCGAAGATGAAAATTTTCTTGCGAAGTCGCTTTCAGTAAATAAAGAAGGATATAAATTAATTACGGAAGAGTTTACAAAAATGGGACTGAACTGGATTCCTTCATATGCAAATTTTGTAATGATAGATTTCGGTGACGAAAATAAAGTTGCGCAAATAAATGAGAGCATGCTCAGAGAAGGGATTATTATACGCCCGCTTAAACCGTTTGGTTTAGGTCATTGTCTTAGAATTACTGTAGGACTTGAAGAAGAAAATCTTGCAATGCTTAAAGCATTAAAAAAATATATTTAGCCATGAAAACACTTATCCAGTTTTTTTTCCTTCTTTTTTTATTTATCAATTCATTAGCATTTGGACAAGAGCTTCAGGTAGATTCTGCCTTTTATAAAGAGCAAGGGATTATAAATAAATATGCTTATATGCTGGATTTGAAATATCCCAAATTCAATTTTGGTCCTGATGCTTTAATGGGAGTCCGCGGAATTGCAAGTGATATGAATACTTACATTGATACTCTGGAAAAAAGCTGGGTGAAAGGATTTAAAGAGAATCTGAATTTATTTACATATGATACTGCGTTCAATGATATGACTTCGGAACTGGTAACTGATTACAAAACCTCCTATGCTATGAATTCGTTTGTGAGCATTGAATTATCCTGTTATGAATTTATTGCAGGCACTGCTCATCCGAATTATTTTACTCAGACATATAATTTTGATTTTAATGCATGTGTATTAAGTTTTGCAGATCTATTTAAAGAGAATTCTGTGAATAAAGACGGATACTTAAAATTTGTTTCTGAATATTGTAAAAAGAGTTTGATTGAACAGCAGGAGAAAAACGGAATGACAGGAATGGAAGATATGATAAGTGACGGTACTGCTCCCAAGCCGGATAACTATAAAAATTTTGTTGTCGATGAAAAGGGGATTACCATTATTTTCAATCCATATCAGGCAGGACCTTATGCAGTTGGTGAACAGAGAGTTTTTATTCCCAAAATTGATATATCAGGATATGTAAATTCCGGCGGTCCATTATCATTCTGGTGGAAATAAGGTGAGTGTGGTTATTCATATAAGTTCAGTCATTACCAATGGAAGTAAAGTTCTCATGGTTAAGGAAGGCAAGCAGGTAAGTTACGGTTTATATAATTTCCCGGGCGGACATCTTGAGCCGAATGAAAATATTCTGGAGGGAGCTTATCGTGAAATAAAAGAGGAAACATCGGTTGAAGCAAAGATAGATTACTTAATAAATATTCTTGTTACAAAAGGTGAAACAACATATATCAATTTTGTTTTTCATGCTGAATATATAAACGGAGAAGCAATACCACAGGAAGGTGAAATTCTCGAATGCAGATGGATTGAAATAAATGATTTGATAAACGGATTTGATGGTGAGTTACTAAATAAAGAAAAGAAAATGAAAGTCCTTAGAGATTATCTTGAAGGTAAAAGAACTGAACTTGAAGTTCTTGTAAACTACTAAGCTACCTTCTCTACTAATAAAACTGATTTTAATTTTTCCAGTTGCTCTTTTGTCCCCAGAGCAATGATGTTCATTTTTTCCTGAACGATTGTACCAAGGTCGGGATTTACATGAAACTTACCATCTTCAGATTTTAATCCGATTATCGTCGCTCCCGTTTGTTTCTTTACTGAAATATCTTTTATAGTTTTATTTTTATATTCGGGTTTTATATCTCCATGCTGAAATTCTTCGAATGAAAAAGATACTCCCGCCTGTCCAGTAATTAAAGCAATAAATTCCATTATGTCGGGTTTGGTTACAAGTGTAGCCATATGTGTGCCGCCTATTCTTTCCGGCATAATTACATTGTTTGCTCCTGCGCGTTTTAATTTTGATTCGGATGATTCATCCGATGCGCGGCTGATGATAGTTATATCTGGATTCATTTCGCGCGCAGTTAATACAACGTAAACGTTATCAGGGTCAGTCGGTAAAGTTGTTATCAGTGCCTTGGCATCTTTTATTTTCGCTTTTATCAGCACGTCATCATTTGTTGCATCTCCGTCTATGAATAAATAACTTTTCAATTCTTTTATGTATTCAAGTCTCTCTTCGTTGCTTTCGATAATTATAAATGAACGGTTCTCCTTCACAAGCTCTTCGCATACCTGTTTGCCGTTTCTTCCGAATCCGCAGACAATTACGTGATTCTTCAGATCATTTATTTGCTTATTCATGGTATAGTTCTTTAAAAGTTTTATTATTTCTCCGTCAACAAGAAAAGATGTGATGGTTGAAATCCCGTATAATACAGTTCCGACAGATGATATTAAAAGCAACGATGTAAATACTCTGCCGATGGGGGAGAGTGCATGTACTTCCTGAAATCCCGTTGTAGTAATAGTTATTGTAGTCATGTAGAACGAGTCAAGCAAAGAATAATTCTCGATGAGTATGAATCCAATTACACCGATCAAAAAATTAATAGCTATAAGAAAAATAGCAAGCAGGACTCGTTTGAAATAAAAAAATTTAAGGCGGGAGTTTCGTCGCAAACGGTTGAATGAAAAAATCTTATTGAGTACAGAGTTAACCATACATATTGGGGTATGGTTAAAAATAAAAATTTATATTGTTATTTGAACGTAAGAAATTTTTACATTATGATTGTTCAGAGCTGAAATAAGGAAGAAATTTTTTATGAAGCATCTTTAAATGATCATCCATAGCTCTTTTATATTTACAAGGGTCTAAGTCACCAACTTTATTTATAGGCATTAAATGAATATGTAAATGCTCTTCACCGAAGCCTTCGACTGCAAGTCCTATTTTCTTTGCCTTAGTTACAGCTTTTAAATTTTTAGAAAGCTTTTTGGCAAGCTTCATTATTTCAGTGTAATCCGGTTCTTCTAAATCAAAAATATATTCAGAATGTTTCTTCGGAATAATCATAAAATGCCCTTCCTGAATAGGGCTTATATCAAGAAAAGCAAAAAATTTTTCATCTTCGTATAGCTTGTATGAATTTAATTCGCCTTTGGCAATTCTACAGAACTTACAATTTTCCATAATTTTTTCTTCTTCCTTTAAAATATGAAATGATATCGGCAATTTAAATCCAATGTTCATTTTTAAAAATTATATTTAATGTATGAAAGAACTAATTGTATTTGATCTTGACGGAACACTTGCAGAAAGTAAATTTCCAATAGATTCTGAAATGGCAAAATTATTAAGGGAGCTATTAACTGTTTTGAAAGTGGCTATAATTTCAGGAGGGGCTTTTGAGCAGTTTGAAAAACAGTTCCTTGCAAATCTTCACGCAGATGAAAATCTCAAAAATCTTTTCCTTCTACCTACCTGCGGTACAAAGTTTTATAAATATGAATCCGGATGGCAAAAATTATACTCGGAGGATTTTACAGAAGAAGAAAAAAAGAAGATTACCGATGCGTTAACTAAAGTCGCTTCTTCAGAAGTTAAGATTGAAAAAACATGGGGAGAGCAGATTGAAGACAGAGGAAGCCAGATAACATTTTCAGCTTTAGGTCAGCATGCGCCTAACGATGAGAAAAGTAAATGGGACCCGGATTTTTCTAAAAGGAAAAAAATGCAGGCAGAACTTGGCAAAATTATTCCCGAGTTTTCAGTCCGCTTAGGCGGAATGACTTCAGTAGATGTAACAAAACCCGGAATTGATAAAGCTTACGGGATAAATAAACTCAAAGAAATTTTAAATATTCCAATAGATAAAATGATTTTTGTGGGAGATGCTATTTTTCCGGGAGGGAATGATTATCCTGCCAAAGAAGCAGGTGTGCTATCAATTCAGGTTAAAGGTCCGGCAGAAACAAAGCTGGTAATAACATCTGTTATTGCGGCTTTTTAGCATTAAATTACAGTTGCGATTTTCTTCTTCCTTTAAAGTAAAAAACGATATTTGTAAATTATTTGTTCTAATATTGAAATCCAATAATTTAATACAATAAAAATATATCATGCAAGAATTTGACGTAACTGTTATCGGCAGCGGACCCGGCGGCTACACAGCGGCTATAAGAGCTTCGCAGCTTGGTTTTAAAACTGCCATTGTTGAAAGAGACAGACTCGGCGGAGTATGCCTAAACTGGGGATGTATCCCTACAAAGGCATTACTGAAAAGCGCTGAATTGCAAAATAAAATCGGTCACTTAAAAGAATACGGACTTAATGTTGAAAACTCAAGCTTCGATTTTCCTGCAATCATCCAGAGATCACGAGGGGTTGCTGATACATCTGAAAAAGGTGTGAAGTATTTAATGAAGAAGAACAAGATAACTGTACTTGAAGGCTCGGCAAAGTTTAATAAAGATAAGACGATTACAATAACAAATAAAGAAGGCAAGAGCGAACAGATAAAATCCAAACATACAATTATCGCAACAGGCGCAAGAGCAAGAAGCTTAGGTGATTTAAAGTTCGATGAAGAAAAAGTAATGTCATCAACCGGAGCGATGATTACAAAAACACTACCTAAGAGCATGACTATCGTTGGCAGCGGTGCAATCGGCTGCGAGTTTGCTTACTTCTACAGAAGCTTCGGAACAGAAGTAACTATTATTGAAATGATGCCGACAATTTTACCTGTTGAAGATAAAGAAATTTCAGATGTTGTTGCAAGAGAGTTTAAGAAAAGCGGTATAAAAATATTTACTGAGACAAAAACGGAATCAGTAACCGTAAAAGGCGATAAAGTTATTACAAAGATTTCAGGCAAAGCTAATGAAGAGATTGAATCAGATGTAGTATTGGTTGCAATCGGTATTCAGGGAAATGTTGAAAATCTCGGACTTGAAGACATTGGCGTAAAACTGTTTAAAGGCAGAATCAATACTGATTCTAACTACAAAACAAACGTTGAAGGAATTTATTCCATAGGTGATGTTTCATGTATTAATGAAACAATGAAACCTGCTCTTGCTCACGTTGCTTCATCTGAAGCAGTTAACTGCGTAGAAAAAATCAAAGGATTACATGCGCCTGATATAAATTATGATAACGTTCCCGGAAATACATACTGTGTTCCATCAGTCGGTTCTGTAGGTATGACTGAAGCAAAGGCAAAAGAAGCTGGATATGAAGTTAAGATAGGTAAGTTCCCATTCTCTGCAAACGGAAAATCACGCGCAGCAGGAGAGACAGTCGGTATGGTTAAACTGGTTTTCGATGCAAAGTACGATGAGCTTTTAGGGGCGCATATTGTCGGTAACGAAGCGACTGAATTGATTGCTGAGCTTGTTATGGTAAAATCATTAGAAGGAACAGGAGAATCAATTATCAGAACAATTCATGCTCACCCAAGCTTAAGTGAATCAGTGCTTGAAGCAGCAGGCGTTGCATACGGCGAAGCTATTAATATTTAATTAATAAATAAAATTTATTTACGGCATCTTGTTTATGGCAGGATGCCGTTTTTTATTAGATATAAATTTTTCCTATGAAAAAAACAGATTTCAACTCTTTACTTTCATACGATTTAGATTCCCGCCTTAACAGAATAAACACAGATAAGCTTGAGCAGCACATATTAGATTTGTTTTACAAAACAGCGTTGACTGTTCCTGCATATAAAAAATTCTTAGCAGAAAATAATGTTGGTGTTTCTTCAATACAAACTTTAGAAGATTTTCAGAAGATTCCGTTTGTAACAAAAGAAAATTACATAAAGAAATATCCAATAGCTGAAACCTGCAGATACGGAGATATGGCAAATCTCGATTTTATTTCTGTATCATCGGGTTCAACAGGTGTGCCGACTTTCTGGATGAGAGATGCAGAAGATGAAATAAACATTTCTGAAAGGTTCGAACAGGTATTAACTGAGTGTTTTGTCCCACAGGCAAAATCAAATCTTTGCGTTATCTGTTTTCCTTTAGGAACCTGGGTTGGAGGATTATTTACAACTAATTGCGTAAGATTTTTATCAATGAAGGGATATAGAGTAACGATTATAGCTCCAGGAAATAATAAGGATGAAATTTTAAGAGTTGTGAGTGAACTAGGAAAGAAATTTGAACGGGTTATTTTATTCGGCTACCCGCCGTTTTTGAAAGATGTAGTAGATACGGGAATTTCAAAAGGTATGGACTGGAAGCAATTTGATAATAAATTAGTGATGGCTGGTGAAGTGATTTCCGAAGAATGGCGTACATTGATGAGCGAAAGGTTAGGAATTAAAGATGAACTTACTTCGTTTTCATCGTTATATGGAACGGCTGATGCCGGCGTGCTTGCAAATGAAACTCCGCTTACCATAAAAATAAGAAAGTTCTTTTCAAAACATCCGGAACTGACAAAACGTGTCTTTGGTCAGTCACGTTTGTCAAGCTTATGTCAGTATGACCCGTATAGCAGATATTTTGAGCAGCATGAGAACACTCTGCTTTTTACGGGAGATAACGGAATTCCTCTGATAAGATACCATATAAATGATGACGGTGGAATTTATTCTTTTGATGAAATGATTTCAATTTTAAATGAGAACGGCTTCGATGTTTTAGCTGAAATGGAAAAAGATTATCCGGATTTGAAAATCCGAAATATGCCGTTTGTGTACGTTTTTGGCAGAAGTATGTTCACTTTATCGTATTTTGGAGCTAATATTTATCCCGAAAATATCTCAATAGGGCTGCAGTCAAACGAAGTAAAAGACATAGTCACAGGCAAGTATGTGATGCAGATTTTGGAAGATGAAGATAAAAATATGAGGTTCAGAATTACTGTAGAACTGGTTCAGGAACTTGAACCGGATGAGGAAAAAAGGGAGTTAATCGGAAGGTCTATCTTGGCATCGATATTGCATATAAACAGTGAGTACAAAAACTATGTGCCGGCGGAATACCAGGTGCCGTTCATAGTTTTAAAAAAAGCAGGGGATAAAGAGTACTTCCCGGTTGGAGTAAAACACAGATATGTACGATAAATTATGAACTTTAAAACTACATAATACGTATATAATTATAACGGGTAATATAATTGATTTAAGGGTTTTATATTACTATTTTTCAAACAAGGTTCAATGCTTATTTTAGATTTTTATCTGAAACAGGCAGTGAGCGAAAACTTAATTTAAGGAGAAATACAATGGAAGACAACAAAATGGCTAAAGGTTTAATGGTAGGTTTCTTGGCCGGAAGCGCAATCGGAGCAGCAATTGCTCTGCTATATGCACCAAAAAGCGGTAAAGAATTAAGAGCTGACATTAAAATCAAAAAAGATGAATTAATCGACGATGCTTCGGAATACTGGGAAGTAACCAGAACCAAAGCAAATGATTATATGAATGAAGCTAAAGTAAAAGCACAGGATGTTATTTCACAAGCAAAGCAAAGAGCAAGCTCATTGATTGACGATGCAAATCAGATTCTCAACGATGCAAAACAAAAGGCAACTACAACTTTGGAATCAACAAAGGAAAAAATTTCCAATGAAACACAGCATCTTAAAGATGCAGTCAAAGCCGGAGTTGACGCTTACAAAGACGAAAAAACAAAACAACAGCAAGCTTAAAATCATTTCATAATTAATCCGCCTGTTTATACGGGCGGATTAAATATTTCACTTCACAATGGCAGATACATTCATAATAATATCAGTAATTCTTCAGATTTTAACCATAGGTGTTTTAATAGGATTTGTTGCAGTCCTTATAAAGCTTATAAAAGCGCTGGCAGATAAAATTGAAAATCTTTCAGATGACGTACTTGATTTAAAGAAAAAATCTGAACCATTAATAGAAAACACTGCAAAGTTTTTGAACACTGCGAACAGAATAGCTGACTCAGTGGACAAAAACATGGATACTATTACTAACACACTTGATACGGTTAAAGATACTCTTACAGCAACTGCAGATACAGTAAAAGTAACTGTTACTCATATTACTGATTTAGTCGAAGACGTGCGCGAAAAAGTTGCTCCCCCTGTACTTGAAACTGTGGCATCATACAACGGGATTGTAAAAGGTATTAAAGTATTTTTTGATGCTATAAAACACAGGACCGGCAGCAAAAGCAGCAGCAAAGAAACTCATGACGATGAATACAATATTGATTACGATGAAAGTTATCTGAAGAAACAAAGAAAAACATACAACCAGTCAACTTCCGAATACTCTGAGCTTGATAACATCAATGCTGAACTTAACGAGCTAAGAAGAAAAATTCAAATGGAAGATTAATATTTCCCGGAATTATGAAAAGACTCTTTTCATCTGTTCCTGTAGAAATAATTATCTTCGCCATCCAATATTCAATTTTTCAAATTATAGCCGGTTTAAATTATCCTATTTTCAGGGATGAATTTTATTATTTAGATTGTGCAAAGCACTTATCATTCGGTTATGTTGACCATCCCGCCTTTTCAGTCCTGATACTTAAAATATGGATTACAATTTTTGGTGATTCACAATTATCGATACGAATAATTCCTGCACTGCTTGGAGCTTCACTGTTTGTTATTTCTGCTTTAATTAATAAAGAAGTGGGAGGTAATAAATATTCTTTGTATTTAAGCTGCATTTGTATTCTGTATATTCCGACCAATCTTGCGAACTGCGGATATTACTCTATGAACTCATGGGAAATAGTCATATGGACATTATTGTTTTATATATTAATCAGGTTAATAAACTCAAATGATAAGAAACTTTGGATTTACTTCGGAATTATTGCAGGGATAGGTTTTAATAATAAAATCGGAATTCTGATTCTTCTTGCTTCAATTTTAATTTCATTACTTTTTACAAAAGAAAGAGAATATTTAAAATCAAAATACTTCTGGATTGGAGCAGTAATAATATTTTTATCATTAATACCTTATGCACTTTGGAATTACTTCAATGATTTTGCTACTCAGCAGTTTATCTCAAACGCAGCCAAGTACAAGAATGCAGATTTCTCTTTAGCTGCCTTTATAAAATCACAAATCACAGATTACGGTCCGATAAATTTTATAATATGGCTTACCGCGCTCGTTTCACTTTTATTCTTATCAATGAAAAAATACAGAGTGATTGCATTCATCTTTCTTATTTGCTTTATAATGTTTTCTTTGAATAAAGCGAAGCCTTATTATCTTGAGGGACTTTATCCTGTTCTTATAACAATCGGTTCTGTAGTTACAATCAAATTATTTGAAAGAAAGAATCTTCATAAATTTAAAATTATTTTACCCGTAATAATATTTTTTCTTGGATTGATAATAATTCCTTTAGTAACTCCCGTATTAAGTCCCGATAATTTTATAGCATATCAGAATAAGCTTGGAGTAAAACCGGGCGAATCTGAAAAACATGAGCAGGGGATTTTACCTCAATTCTTTGCAGACAGATTCGGATGGACTGAGATGACTGCAAAAGTTACTGCAGCTTATAATTCTCTTCCCGAAAGTGAAAGAAAATTTACAGGTATTTACGCACAGAACTACGGTGAAGCCGGAGCTATTAATTACTACGGGAGAAAATATAATCTCCCTGAAGTTTTATGCGGGCATAATAATCATTATTTATGGGGAGCAGAACGAAATGATTCTATAAACACTTTGATAATTATCGGCGGAGAATTAGAAGACCACCTAAGTATATTTGAGGAAGTTTCTAAGGTTGATTCGACATCAAATAAATACTCAATGCCGTATGAAAATAACTTACCGATTTATATAGCAAGAAAACCGAAGGTAAGACTAAAAGATATTTGGAAAGATACTAAGCATTATATTTAAGAAATAACTCCTTTCATTATTCCCTTATCCAAAGCCCAAGCAAAAATAAGGCTGCAACAGCCGCCAGAATACCGGCAATTATCATGTAACCAATAAAAGGTTGATGCTTCTTTTCAAATCTTTCCTGGTATTTAATTCCGTTATCCTGAATATCTGCGAGAAACTCTTTCGCTTTTTCAAAGTCTTCTTCCTTTACAAGAAGCTCAAACTGAGTGTACTCAAGCCCTGCAAGGTTTTCTCCTTTCGGAATAAAAGGAATTTGGTTTTTTTCCAAAATAGATTTTGCAATTACAAACGTGCCTGAGTTTTTAGAATTGAAGGCGCTTACCATATAAAAAAATTAAATTCTTATAACTATCTTTCCCACCTGTTCACCGCTATCCATTCTTAAAAAAGCATCAGCTCCGTTTTCTATTGAATATTCACTATCAATTATCGGAACAATTTTATTTTTCTCTATAAAATTAAGCATGTCGGAAAAATCTTTATCTGAACCCATAGTAGTTCCGAAGATCTTTAACTGCTTCCAGAATACTTTTCTTATTTCAAAATTTTTTACTGCTAATAATGTTGCTCCGTAAGAAACAATTGTTCCGCCCTCTGTACAGATATCCAGACATTTGGCCAGTGTATCACCGCCTGCTCCGTCAATTACAACATTTATCTTAGGGTGTATTTCCTTGAATCTTTTTTCCCAGCCGTCATCGTGATAATTTATTCCGCCGATTGCCCCATGCTTTATAGCGAATTCTATTTTTTCATTCGAGCCCGATGTTACAAATACATTTGCTCCCGCTGCTACTGAATATTGTAATGCGAATGCTGCAACTCCGCCTCCAATTCCTGTAATAAGAACATTATCACCTTTGGAAATATTTCCCTTTACAAAACATGCTCTGTATGCTGTTAGCCCTGCAAGAGGTATAGCTGATGCTTCTTTTAAATCTAAATGCTGCGGTTTTTTATATATATTTTTCCCCGGAACACAGACATATTCTGCTAAAGTGCCGTTATCGGGAAGGCCGAGTATTCTGAAGTTTTTATTTTGGAAGTCCTGATTGTCGCCCCAATCAATAGTAGGATTAATAATTACTTCGCCGCCTTCTTTAACATTTCCTCCCATACCCTTTGCAACAACTCCGGCTCCATCGGAGCCAAGAACAACGGGAGTTTTGATTCCCGCATACATACCTTTTGTAATCCACAAGTCCCGGTGATTTAGAGAAGCATAATTTAATTTTATTATTACTTCATTTTCTTTCGGAACAGGTGCATAAATTTCTTTTACTACTAAATTATTTTTTAATTCTTTTATATCGCCAATTTTTTCAAGAACGAGTGCTTTCATTTCACATCCAGTGTGATTGAAATAGGGCAGTGATCACTTCCATAAACTTCGGAATGAATCTGCGCATCTGTTACATGTTTTACCAAATCATCGCTAACCATAAAATAATCTATTCTCCAGCCTACATTTCTGTCACGGGCTTTTGTAAACTGATCCCAGTAAGTATATTGCTCGGGCTCCTGATTGAATGTTCTGAAAATATCAGTGTATCCCAGACCTATTACTCTGTCAATCCATTCGCGTTCGATAGGCATAAATCCGGATGTCTTTACATTTTCCTTAGGGCGCGCCAAATCAATTTCTTTATGTGCGGTATTGAAATCGCCTGTGACTATAACTCCTTTTCGTTCCTTGTAATTTTTTTGCAGATAGAAAAAAAGCGCATCATAAAAATCTAATTTATATTTTACTCTTTCCGGTCCTCTGCCGCCGTTCGGGAAATAAACATTTGCCAGCACAAATTTTTTGTATTCGGTAAGAATTACTCTGCCTTCAGTATCAAAAACTGAGTGGGAAAAGCCGAGTTTTACATCTATTGGTTCCTGCAGGCAATAAGTTGCTACGCTTGAGTAGCCTTTTTTTTCTGCTGAGAACCAGTAAGACTTATACTTTCCGATATTTTTTATTTCGTCTGCAAGCTGGTCGGGCTGTGCTTTGGTTTCCTGCAGGCAGATAATATCACCCTTGCATTTTCCAAACCAATCCATGAAGCCTTTGTTCTGGATAGCTCTGATTCCGTTCACATTCCAGGAATATATTTTCATATTTTTCTGATTTTGATAAAAAGTATTATTAACAATTTTTGTTTGATTTAACTCAGTTCAGAAATACTTTTTGTTCACAAAAATAATCATATAAATCAGTTCATTCAACTGTCTTTGGTGTTATTTTGAAAAATTAATTCAGGTGTTTGTGCGTAACTATGTGATAGAAAATGCAATTATATTTACGGATAAATTTTTGTATTTTATAAAGTATTCTATATTCATCAAACTACAGTAAAGTAATCCTAAAAATTTGATAGAAAGCAAATTTCTTTCCGTATCTGATCTGACATTAATGATTAAAGGTGTTCTGGAAAATAAATTTCTTGAAATCATTTTCACGGGCGAAATTTCCAATTTTAAAAGGCATTTCAGCTCAGGACATCTTTACTTTACTTTAAAGGACGATAAATCTCAGATTCCTGCAAAGATGTGGAAGACAAATGCAATGAGACTGCCTTTCGAGCCTAAGGATGGAATGAAGGTTTTGATTAACGGAAGTCTTGATGTATATGTTCCGCATGGAAGCTATTCTGTGACGGTAAGAGAGATGGAGCACTTTGGTCTTGGTGAACTCTTAGTAAAACTTGAGCGATTAAAATTAAAACTTTCAGCAGAAGGGTTATTTGATGCGGAAAGGAAAAAACCTTTACCAGAGTTTCCACGTAGAATAGGTATTATCACTTCTGAAACAGGAGCGGTTATACAGGATTTTAAAAAAGTCGCTGCTAAACGTTATCCTATCGTTGAGATTTTGCTTTTTCATGCAAATGTTCAGGGACAGGGTTCAGTTGATAGCATTTGCAAAGCAGTTACACAAGCTAACAGGGAAGAGTATGACCTAGATGTAATAGTTATTGCAAGAGGCGGAGGTTCCATAGAAGATTTATGGACGTTCAACGAAGAATCCTGTGTAAGGGCAATAGCGGATTCAAGACTTCCTGTAGTTTCTGCAATAGGACATGAGACTGATACTACGCTTGCAGATTATGCAGCAGACTTAAGAGCTCCGACACCTTCAGCAGCTGCAGAATTAATTTTACCGGACAGAAAAGATTTGCTTGAGAGATTATCACAAGCAGAAGGCATGATAAAAACGAATGTTCTCGGAAGAATGCAGAGTATAAGGGCAGTTGTAGAGAGCTTTTCAAAGAGTTATATTTTTAATAGAACAAAAGATTTAATTAACGATTATAAAATACGGTTGGACGATTTAAGCTCAGAACTTCTTGAGAATGTAAATATGAAATTTTTAAACCATAAAAACGTTATAGATAACTACGAAAAAATCCTGAACAGCGTATCACCAGAAAGCACTCTTAAGCGTGGTTTTGCCATTATTGAAAAAGATGATAAGGTGATTTCACGAAGCAAGAAATTATCTCAAGGAGATAATGTAGTAATTAAATTTTATGACGATACAAAGAAAGCAGTAATAAATTAATCCCATGGCGAAAACTAAAGAAGATAACACATCATTTGAATATTCATTCAAGAAACTTCAGGGTATAATGGAAGCTTTAGAAGACGGTTCAGAGGAAACTTCGCTGGACGAGCTTATAAAGCACTACCAGGAAGGTCTGCAGTTAATTAAAACATGCAGAGATAAACTGAATGAAGCAGAGTTAAAAATAGAAAAAATTAATTCAGAAAGTAAGTAAGATTGTAAGAAGTAATAGTAAGCAAAAAACTAAAACTAAAAATAACGTGGAAGAATTCGATATTGAAACGACGAAATTTTTAAAGCACATAAATTATCCTAAGGATTTAAAAAATCTGAATCTCATGGATTTAAGAGTTTTGTGTGATGAATTGCGTGAATATTTAATGGATACGATTTCTAAAATCGGGGGACACTTAGGGGCATCACTTGGAGTGGTAGAACTCACACTGGCGCTTCATTATGTTTTCAATACACCGGATGATAAGCTCCTGTGGGATGTAGGCCATCAGGGATACATTCATAAAATATTAACCGGACGCAGGGAAGCATTAAAATCTATAAGGCAAAAGGACGGTATCAGCGGATTTCTAAAAAGAAGCGAAAGTGAATATGATGTTTTCGGAGCAGGACATGCTACGACATCCATTTCAGCAGCGCTCGGAATAGCAACTGCAAGAGATTTTCAGAAGAAGAATTATAAGGTTTGCGCAATAATCGGTGACGGTTCAATGACGGGCGGCATGGCATACGAAGCAATGAATAACATCGGTCTTCTTAAAAAAGATATAATAGTTGTATTGAACGATAATAAAATGTCTATTGCTCCTAACGTATGGTCAATACAGAATTATTTTAATGACATAGTAATAAACGAATCGTATAATAAATTCAGAAGTAAGGTCTGGGATATGACAGGCAAGCTTGATAAGAGGACATCAGACAGATTAAGAAGGGTCGCTGCGAAAGTTGAAGGCGGATTGAAAAGCGTTATCACACCGGGAATGTTGTTTGAGTCACTTGGCTTCAGATATTTCGGACCTATAAACGGCCATAACGTTGTAAATCTTGTGAAGACATTGGAAGAAGTTAAAAAAATGTCCGGACCGATTTTACTTCACGTTATAACTGAAAAAGGCAAAGGACCATCTTATTCAAGCGCACACTTCCAAAAGCTGCATGCTTTAACTCCATTTGATAAAGCAACGGGAAAAGAACATAAGAAGGCAACAGTTCCGTCTTACACAAGTATATTTGGTAACGCATTAGTTGAGCTTGCAAAGAAAGATGAAAAAATTATCGGAGTGAACGCAGCAATGCCCGATGGTACAGGTTTGAGCAAATTACAGGAAACAATTCCTGAAAGATATTTTGACGTTGGTATTGCCGAGCAGCATGGAGTTACTTTCTGTGCAGGACTTGCTACCGAAGGATTTACACCTGTAGCTGCAATATATTCTACATTTTTGCAAAGAGCTTTCGACCAGATTATTCACGATGTAGCTATTCAAAAATTGCCGGTTGTTTTTGTAATGGATAGAGGCGGACTTGTGGGTGCAGACGGACCAACACATCATGGAGCATTCGATTTAACTTATATGAGATTGATTCCCGGAATGGTACTAATGGCACCTAAAGATGAAAACGAATTACGCAACATGTTGTACACAGCTACACTCTATAAAAAAGGACCAATTGCTTTAAGATACCCGAGAGGAAATGCACTAGGAGTTGAAGTAGGTGAGTTCACACAGTTAGAAATCGGTAAAGGTGAAATTGTAAAAGACGGAAAAGATATTGCAATACTTGCAATCGGTAATATGGTTGACCATTCATTAAAAGCAGCAAAGCTTCTTGAAGAATACAGCATTAATGCTGAAGTTGTAAACATGAGATTTGTAAAACCGCTCGACAGAGAATTATTGTATGACGTGTTTACAAGATTTAAAAAAGTAATTACAATAGAAGATAATACCATCATAGGCGGATTCGGAAGCGCAATATCAGAATTCATGGCACAGAATAATTTCAAGAATGATATTTTAATACATGGTATTCCTGACAGGTTTATCGAGCATGGAAAACCTGAAGAGCTCTATGAAGAATTGAAAATGGATGCTAAAGGAATTGCAGAAGTTACAAGAGAGTTTTACATAAAGAACCAGGAATTAAAATTTGTTTAATTAATATTGCCATAAAATTTTATTAAGGACTTGATAAAAAAAATAATCCCATATTGTTTTATTCTTATACTTGTAGTTTCATTTTCTTCATGTAAAGATAACAGTGTTGATACAACAACACCTTCTTATGATTTGAAATTTGAAAGGGACGGATTGCTGGATAGCATTGTCGGCGATTGCAGTACAGTGCTTACACGGGTAATTCCGCTGGATTCAATAGACTTTCGAGGAGTATCAAAATTGAAAATGCAATATAACGCACACACTGATGCAGATATTTCTTTTCTGAGATTTTTTTACATTAATGCTGATACAGCAGTAAATTTTGTTTCACTTGAAGGAACTGACGCAATTTCCAATATGAATTCAGTTGAAGTTGATGTTCCACAAACAAAACAATATTTCTATTTAAGAATGGCGCTTCGCTCGTCAGTTTGTACAGGAGATATTTTCCATATAAAATTAAGAGATCTGAAAATATATACAAGATGATTGAATTAAATAACCTGATAATAAATAATCCGCAGGAAACTGCCGTTCGGAATTTCAACAAAGAATCGAACGACAAAAAAGTTTACATTGAAACATTCGGATGCCAGATGAATTTTTCAGATACTGAAATAGTTTTATCAGTACTAAGTAAGTCCGGCTATAATGAGACTTCAGATATAGATGACTCAGATGTAATACTTATCAATACATGCGCAATCCGCGATAACGCAGAGCAGAGAGTTTATAAAAGATTGGATGACTTAAAGAAATATAAGAAGAGTAATCCGAATATGATTATCGGAATTCTCGGTTGTATGGCTGAAAGACTTCGAACAGATTTGCTTGATAAAAAGAAAATGGTTGATTTAATTGTCGGTCCCGATGAATACAGAAAAGTCCCGCATCTAATAGACAGTGCAATGGAATCAGGTGAGAAAGGAAGCGCAGTAAAACTTTCTAAAACCGAAACTTACGATGATATTGTACCAATAAGAAAAGAAGGTATCAGCGCATGGCTTACTATTATAAGAGGGTGCGATAAGTTCTGCACATTCTGCGTCGTTCCGTTTACAAGAGGAAGAGAGCGAAGCAGAAATTATAAAAATATTGTAGATGAAGCGAAGATGTTATTTGACAGCGGAGTGAGAGATGTAACTTTGCTCGGACAAAATGTAAATTCATATGATTATGAAGGAATGGATTTTCCCGATTTGTTGAAAACAGTTGCGAAGGCAGTTCCTGATATGAGAATACGTTACTCTACTTCTCATCCATACGATTGCGATACAAAACTTCTTGAAACAATGGCTGAGTTTGATAACATTTGCAACTATCTTCATTTGCCTGTACAATCGGGTTCTGATAGAATATTAAAAATGATGAACAGATTATATTCTGTTGACCATTACATGAAAGTTATGCAGAAGGCAAAAGACTTGATGCCGGGTATCGGTCTATCGACGGATATTATTTCATGCTTTCCTTCAGAAACTGAAGAAGACCATAAAATGACCATAGATTTAATTAAGGAAGTAAGATACGACGGCGCTTACACTTTTATTTATTCTCCTAGAGAAAATACAAAAGCATATAGACTGCCTGACAGATTAAGTGATGAAGTAAAAAAACAAAGAATGGATGAACTTATATTTGTGCAAAGAGAGATTTCTACTGAGATACACAGGTCACTGATAGGAAAAGAAATGGAAGTGCTTATAGAAAGCTATAGCAAGAAATCAAATGAGCAATTTATGGGAAGGACGGATTGCAATAAATCTGTTATTCTTCCTAAAGATGTAACATTTGTAAATGAAAGCGGCGACTTGATAAAAATGAAGGAATTGAAAATAGGCGATAAAGTAAAAGTCAAAATTGTCAAAGCTAACTCAGCTACATTATTCAGTGAACACATAGTAAATTGACAGCACTAGCAAAACTATTAGGTTTTATAGTAAGGTTGTTCCCTTTAAGTTTAGTCCAAAGAGCAGGTGTAATCTTTGGACTTTTTCTTTTTTATATAATTCCCGTCCGCAAAAAAGTAGCGCTGTATAATTTAAATCTGGCGTTCCCTGAAAAAGATAATGTTTGGTACAAATCCGTTCTTAAAGATTGCTACATAAATCTCGGCATAAATATATTTGAACTCTTTTATCTCCCGAAAATAAATAAAAAAATGAGTGATGAACTTATTAAAGTTAATAATGCCGAGATATTTGAAGAGGGAATGAATAAAGGAAAAGGAATTATTCTTATGAGCGCGCATTTTTCCAACTGGGAAATGTTTGCATATGCCTTTCCGTATTTTGGTTTACAGAATTTAAATATAGTTGCAAAGACTCAGGCAAGTGAAGGACTTAACAAATATATAATGGAACTGCGGCAATCATCAGGCAATTCGATAATAAATTTAGGCCTTGGAATAAAAGAAGCTTTCACAAAAATAAAAGAAGGCGAGATAGTAAGTTTTCTTATTGATCAGTCAGCGCATAGCCAGTATGCAGAATATATAAAGCTGTTTGGTATCAGTGTTCCAGCTTTTCCGGGAGCGGTGAAGATAGCTTTAAGGACAGGCTGCGAGTTAGTTTTTGCTTATGGAATCAGGAAAAATTTCAAGTATGAAATCTTTGTAGAAAAAATAAATACCACTGCTTACGATAGCAAAAAAGATGAAGATGTAAATGCGCTTGTGCAGTTAGTTAATAAAAAACTTGAAGAAGTTATAAGGAAATATCCCGGGCAATGGCTGTGGTTTCATAAGAGATTCAAAGATGCAAGGTTTGATTAATTTAATTTTATGAGTAAAAGAGTATTAATAATACAGACAGCATTTCTTGGTGATGTAATTCTTACACTGCCAATGGTTCAGGTTTTAAAAAAACAAAACCCTGACTGGTCAATTGATTTTCTCTGCATTCCTGCTACTTCAATTCTATTTAAACATAATCCTTTAATAAATAAATTAATTGTTTACGATAAACGAGGCAGTGATTCATTTTCAAGAATTAAACAAGAGGTAAAAAGTAATTACGATATTGTTATTTCTCCTCACCGTTCTGCTCGTTCAAGTTTAATTTCGTATTTTAGCAAGGCTAAGAAAAGAATTACATTTGATAAATCTTCTTTAAGTTTTTTATATTCTGATAAAGTAAAATATTTAACAGGAATTCATGAAATACAAAGAAATCTTTCTTTGCTTAAACCGCTAGGGATTACAGAGGAAAGTATAGTTAAGCCTGAGTTGTATTTAAGCCATGACGAAGAAAACAGAGTTGATAAATTATTGAACGACGAAAATATAAATAGTGGAGTTGATTTAATTGCTTTAGCTCCCGGTACAGTCTGGTACACAAAAAAATATCCTGTGGAAAATTTTGCTAAAGTTTTAAATCTTTTAAAAAATACTAATTCAAAAGTATTTTTAATTGGAGGAGAAGCTGATAAGGAACTTGGAGATTATCTTGTTACTAATTCTAATAACGAAAATATTATTAACACGATAGGGAAGTTAAATGTTCTGGAATCAGCTGAATTAATACGAAGATGCAGAGTGCTGCTAACAAATGATTCCGCACCTTTGCACCTTGCAAATTCAGTAGGTACAAAGGTTGTCTCATTGTTTGGAGCAACAATTCCTCAGTTTGGGTTTTTTCCGTATGGAAAAGATGATATAATATTGGAAACGGAAGGATTGAAATGCAGACCGTGTTCGATTCACGGAGGAGACAAATGTCCAATCGGCACGTTTATCTGTATGTACAATATTAAAGAGCAGACTGTTTACGAATTACTTATTCCTAAAACTTAAGCAAGATATTCAGCAAGCTTTTCATTTATCTGGATTACACTCATCGCTTCTTCTTTTTTATTCATCTCATCTAAAATTTCTTTCAATATTTTTTTCGCTTCTTCTTTTTTAGAATCTTTCAAAAATCCGTCAAACACTGATTCGCCATCCATTGCGCGGTTTATCTCAGCTTCCTTATTGTGCTCATTAAGCTCAGTATATATTATTAATTTAAACTTCTTGTTGAAATCTTTCTGTCTGTAAATTTCAAACATCGACTTTGCTGAAACTGCTGCCATTATTATTTCCTTAAAATTCTTTTAACGTACTTTCCGAGAAGATCGAATTCGATATTCACAATATCTTTTTCTCTCAGAAATTTAAAATTGGTGTGGTTAAATGTATGGGGTATTATTGAAATTCTTATAGTAGTATTTTTATTTCCTTCTTTTACAATTTCTGCTATAGTTAAGCTCACTCCGTTTATTGCTATAGAGCCTTTATAAATTACATTGTCCGAAAATTTGTTTGAGAATTTTATAAAAAACTCCCAGCTGTCTTCGTTCTCAATGACTTTATCTACTAAACCGATTGTATCCACATGTCCCGAAACAATATGACCGTCAAGCTTTGAATTCATAGTCATGCTTTTTTCAAGATTTATATACGAACCTGTTTCTAATTTTCCTAAATTAGTTTTGCTCAAAGATTCTGCAATTGTTGTAAACTCAAAGTTATCTTTCGAGTAACTTTCCACTGTCATGCACGCGCCGTTAACGGAAATACTATCACCGGTTTTTACACCTTGCAAAAAAATATCATGTACTTCAACTCTGAATTTTTTTGAATCTCCTTTATTATCTGAAGAAAGTATTCTGCCTGTATCCTGTATTATTCCTGTAAACATTATTTTTTATAATAGAGTAAAATATCGTTATCTAAATTTTTTTGATACTCAAATTTTAAGTCCTTTGCCTTGTCTAAATTTTTGATTCTGAAACCATTGAAAGCCTGCAATCCGCTGCCTAGAATTTTAGGCGCTATAAAAAAATAAGCGTCATCGAACAAATCTTCCTCTAAAAATTGAGAAAATATATGAGCGCCTCCTTCAACTAAAACACTATTAATTTTCTGCTCATAGAGATTCTTTAATATCTTCTTAACGGTGATTTTATTTTTGATGTGAATAACATTTCTCGATTTATCTTTTTCATTTGATACAATGAACGTTTTAGAATGATTTTCATCAGAGAAAAGTTTTAAATCCTTTGGAAGTTTCAGATTGCTATCAATGACAATTCTATAAGGATGCCTGCCTTCGATTTCTCTTACAGTTAAATCAGGGTCATCGCACTTTGCCGTATTTTTACCTATGAGAACTGCATCGTACTCGCTTCGTAACTGATGAACAATTTTTCTCGAAGCCTTATTTGTTATGTACTTTGATTTATTGTTATGCAGTGCTATAACTCCGTCAATGCTCTGCGCAATTTTCAACGTTACATACGGTCTGTTTTCAGTGACGTATTTTATGAAAAATTTATTCAGCTCTTTGCATTCATCCTCTAAAATTCCGATTGTTACTTTTATTCCTGTATCTTTTAATTTTTTTATACCGAGTCCGTTAACTTCTTTGTATGGATCCTGCATTCCTATATAAACTTCAGAAATTTTTTCTTTGATAATTAAATCAGCGCAAGGCGGGCGTTTTCCCGTGTGTGAACACGGTTCAAGATTTACATAGAGCTTTGCGCCCTCTACTGAAAAACCTTTCTTCTTCGCATCTTCAATTGCATTGGCTTCAGCATGCGGTTCACCGTATTTTTTATGCCATCCTTCACCGATAATTGCATCATCTTTTATTATTATACATCCGACTAAAGGATTTGGCGAAACATATCCGGCGCCCCGTTTTGCAAGAGCAATACATCCGAGCATTATTTTTTCATCAACTGTCATTAAATTACTTTCTCTGTTTTAATTTATTTGTTACACTATCAGGTAAGTTTCTATAGTATATATAAGTAGCACTTTCAAATTTAACTACATTATAGCCACTTTTGATTGCCCGCTTATAAAAATCAAAATCAGCCGAGTACTTATCTTTGAAGCCTTTTAAATTTATGAAGACATCTCTTTTGCCAAATAATGTTGCTCCGATGATACAATCATTAATATGAATCAGCTTTTTCTTATTCCGCGCATCAGGCAGGTACATATCTTTTTCTTTACCGATTAACTCAGCAGGGGAGTGCAGCAAATCAACCGATTTATTCTTATTCATAAAATCTACCCTTAACTTCAAATGTTCTTTATTGTACTCATCATCTGAATCCAGCAGCGTTATATATTTCCCTGTTGCCATTAGAAATCCGGTATTAACAGACAGCGGATTTTTTCTGTTGGAGTGCCTTATGTATTTAAAGTTAGAATACTTTTTGATGTAAGAAAAAATTATTTTTTCAGAATTGTCATCACTGCCGTCATCTACGATTATTACTTCATAATTTTTAAACGACTGCTTCAAAATTGATTTAATTGCTCTGGGTAAATACTTTTTTCTGTTGTAAGTAGTAAGTATTATTGAAACAGTATATTTATTTTTTTCAATCTGCATTAACTCTTAATTAACCTTTACCCATTGTTTCGGGTCAAGCGCGCGGCTCCATCTCCATAATTCAAAATGAAATGACTGACCGTTCTCATTATCCGATGTATAAGCAATAACATTACCCGCTTTGATAACATCTCCGGGCTTCACTTTCATATTTTCAATAACTCCATAAACTGATTTTATTCCTTCGCCATGATTGATGAAAATCATATTGCCGTACATCGGAATAAAGACAATTGATTCGACAGTCCCGCTTGCAATTGCTTTTACTTCAGAGCCTTTGGCTATTGATACATCTATGCCGGTATTATAAGTATAAATCCTGTGATTGAAGTCAAATCCCAAACCGAAATCTTTCAATATATATGTGCTTAGCACAGGTACAATTAGTTTACCTTTAAGTGAGGAAACAGGCTGGCCGTCATAGGTAACATTCTGGTCAAGTGTAACATATCTGTCAAACGATTTATCGGCAAGCTGGTTCTCAATAAGCCTGATATTTTTTGCTACAAAATCTTTTCTTCGTTCAAGTTCATCAACTCTGTACTTTAATGACTTAACTTTATTTTCAAATTGAATTTTCTTTTCCATTAAGGACTGCTTATCCTCAGACTTTCCTTCGATTACTTTCATCTTCTGGGCATAAGAAAGTGTCATAATTCGTTTCGCTTCCTGTAACACTTTCTGCTCTTTGCGGATTTTTTCAATCTCAGATTTTCTTATTTTAGTTGCTTTCTCAAGATATGCAAGTCTAACATAAAAATCATTCAGCGATTTTGAACTGAACAGAAGTTCACTTTCATAATTTTCCCCGTTTTTATATAGCCATATTACTCTTGCGCCGAACTTTGCTTTAATCTTTAACAACTTATCATTCACTTTTTTAAGCTGTTCATCCATTAAAATCAAAGCACGTTCCTCTTTTAAGGTATCAGGCTGGACCTTCTTCAGCAGATCTGCAACAGCTGATACTTGAAAAGTATAGTTTTTTAATTGTTCAGAGTTTAAAGTAATTGCGCTTTTAGTATCAAGAATATCTTTTTCAATTTTGGCAAGTTCCTGTTTGTAAATTTCCAGCTGATTCGATTTATCGGTTCTGAAGTCAAAATCCACCAGACCGTAAAATAGAAAAAGTGAGAAACTCAATAATAAAATTTTATAATTTAATATTCTCTTATATGTGTATATTTTAATCAAAAATAAACCCCGTGATAATGAAAAAATTTTACAAACAAATTTTAATTTTACTTCCTTTTGTATTTCTGTTCAGTTCGTGTGTTGATATAACCAGAAATATAAAACTGAACAAAGACGGTTCAGGTTCAGAAACTATGAACATAAACATTTCATCTCAATTTTTTCAAATGATGAAAGGACTTGCTGCCTTAGATACCACTAAAAAAATTGATGTATATCAGGACTCTACTATAATTTCTGAAATAAAAAAGAACTTCAAAGGAAACGATTTAATAGAACTTAAAGACTTAACATCTGCAAACACACCTGACTCCGGCAAGAATTTAAAAGTTGACTATGACTTCAAAGACATAAAGGCAATTGCAGTTTCAATGGATGACGATGAGGCATCAAAGAGTAAATCAAGCATTTATATGAAAGAGCAGGGTGACATTATAAAATTTTATTACGAGATGGCTAATCAGGATTCAGAAAATGATAATTCAATGAGCGAACTTAATGGGCAAATGTTTGAAGGAAGACAGTTTATTCTTTCAATCGAATTTCCTTATGATGTAATTTCATCCAATGCAACTACCCAAGAAGGAAGAAAATTAACATGGGTGCGACCTATGAATGTTATTTCAAAAGCAGGCAGCAAAGAAATTTTTGAAGCCGAACTGAGAAAATAATTACCACTCTATAACTTTTGCTGACTTGGGGTATTTAATTTTATATCCTAAATATCCCTTGTTCAGTTCCTTCTTACTGTAATCAAGAAATACATATTCATTCATTGCTGCTCTTGAAATTTTAATCTTGTTCGGGAAATAGTATCCGTCTTCCTCAGAAAAATTTGTATACTCTACCGTTAGCTTTTCTTTTCCGTTTTTATCGTAAACATTGTATTGCTTTATATACCTTTTTAATGGATGAATAAAATATTTTTTAGTTTCATCCTGTGTTTTTTGGATCAAGACTAAATTGTCTTCACTTTTGCTAAGGGTAAAATTCTGTGAGTTCGTATCTGCAAAATTATATGAGCCGGAAAATCCGTTTATGAAATCATCAAAATCCAAAGCTATTCTCAACACAGCTTTTATATTTGTTCCTGTTGATGGCGCTATGATAACACGGTTATCCTGAATATTATAATAAGTGAATCTGCTTCTCTCCAAAAGTATTGCTGCAATGCTTACTCCAAATGGGCCTTCAAGCTTTATATATAGACTATCCGGTTTGACAATGCTTAACGTAAATGATCCCGAATTACTCATATCAGGTGAATCAATTGAAATTACACCTTCGCCTTTCATTGATTTCAATTTTTCAGAATTTTTATTAACTGAAGAAATAATATCTCCAATGGAATAATCATTTTCATTAATTGAACTTCCGCCGGAAGTACAGGAATACAAAAAAGCCAATGGCACCACAAGCAGATACAACAATATTTTTTTATTTATTACACTCACTTAAAAATCTCTCCAGTAAATTTTTTGATGCGGCTTTTTCAAAATTTAAAAATCTTTCGGGGTGGTATTGAACAGCAATCATAAAGTTCTTATTTAATTTATCTGCATATTCAATTGCTTCTATTACTCCGTCGGGTGATTTTGCTGAAATCATAAGACCTTCTCCAAGCCTGTCCGCAGATTGATGATGTGAACTGGTAACTTCGGCTGTATCTTCTTTTATTATTTCTTTAAGCAGTGTATCATTAAAAATTCTTATCTCGTGAATTCTGTCTTCCGTCTCCGAAATTTTTCTGTGATTTACATTTCTTATCTCTTCCAGATCAAAAATAAGACTGCCTCTGAAAAATACATTTATTAATTGCAGCCCTCTGCAGATTCCAAGAATAGGTTTCTTCTGCCTGATAGCTTTTTCAATCAGCTTCATTTCAAATCCATCGCGCTCAGGGATGTATGTTCCTTTTGTTTCGGGAGTGTCCCAGTCACAGTAAATTTCGGGGTAAATATCCACTCCGCCGGAAAGAATTAGCCCCGCGCAATCATCAAATTTTTGTAAATCCTTTTCATGATTTTCGTAATCAAGTACTTCATAGTTTACTTCAAAGTGGTCAAGCCACTTTGTATATCTTTCAAACTTAGATTCAGATTTTGAAATTCCTATTTTCATTATAAAATTATTTCTTTAATTCTGTTTTCAAAAATATCTTTTCCCTTTTTAAACTGAACGTCTATCTTAAGGCAAACGATTCTGTATTTCTTAAATAACTCTTTCATACATTGCAGTTTTACGAAATCTTTTTCAGTAGTAACAATTACTTTTTCCTTATCAATTCCCGTAAAAAGTTTTTCGAGTTCTTCCTCTTTAAATATATGATGGTCGGGAAATTCAAACTTTCTTAAAATATTTAATTTATCCGTATTAATAAGTGAATAAAAAGAGTGGGGATTTGCAATTCCGCATAAAGTATAAACAGCATTATCTAATTGAACCTGTGCGCCGCTCAGGTCAAAATAACCTTTGTTTATATATTTTATAGAAATCAAATCGTTTGTTTCTATTATTTGAGATTTATTATTCCTAATGACAATGGAAGCTCTTTTAAGACCTGAACTTGTTTCTCTCAGATTTCCGGCAGGAAGCAAAATTTTATCCTGTAATGTTTGAGGATGTTCAATTAATACTATGTCTATATCGCGAAACAAGTCCCTATGCTGAAACCCGTCGTCAATAATTATCACATCCGGCTTATATTTTTCAGAAGTGATTTTTGAAGTAGAATATTTTTTCCCGCCTGAAGCAAGAATAAAATTATCTGAAATATTTTTTAATCTGGTGAAGATAAGAAAGGGCTCATCGCCAAGATTTTTTATAGCTGGAGATTGCTCTTTTCCGGTTATAAAATAAATTTCGTCAACATTTTCCTTTTTATAGCCTCCTGAAACTATGGCAACTTTTAAATTTCTCTTCAATAGAAATTCTGCCAAAAAAATTGTGAACGGCGTTTTTCCTGTCCCGCCTGTTTTTATATTACCGATAGAAACAACAGGAACATTCAGCTTTACCTGCTTTATTATTTTCCAATCATAGAGTTTATTCCTTACCAGAACAATAAGCAGAAAAATTAAACTAAACGGTAATAAAAATAATCGCAGGTAATTCAAAGTTCAGATGCTAATTGTTTTTTAAATTCAGTAAGTCTTGCTTCATCAAGATACTCATCGTATTTATATTCTTTGCCAAATTTTACATTACATTTTGAAAACGGATAGGGGATTTCAAATTTATCCCAGCTCTTTAATATTTTTTTTGAAGAGTAATTAATCTTTACAGGTATAACCGGAATTTTACATTCATGAGAAACTATGAGTGCGCCGTTTTTAATTTCTTTCAATGGTCCGCGCGGACCATCAGGTGTAATCACAATATTGTATCCGTCCTTAGCTACTTCAAATAAATCGTTCAATGCTTCCTTTCCGCCTTTTGAACTAGAGCCGCGGCTTACTTTGTAATTCCACTTTTTTAAAAGTGTAGATAATATTTCTCCGTCTTTACTCTGAGAAACCAATGCGCATGATTTTTTATTCTTAAATAAACTCCAGCCCAGCAACATTTGTGAATGCCAGAAAATAAATACTGCCTGTTTGTTTAAAGCACTTTCATTGGTAATTTCAACTCTCAGGGTACTGACTAAAACTCTTATTAAAAAAGGTAAAACACTATATTCTAAAAAACTCTTCAATCTTACTTCAAATAGGTTGAAATTATTTCTGCGGCATTCTGTGAAGCATTTTTATCTGTCAGTATTTTTTTCATTTCTTTGAAATCGTTCTTCATTTGCTCGGCATATTTTTTATCAGTTAAAATCTTTTTTGCTTCATTAAAAATATTTTCAGAAGTCATATTTTCCTGTATAAATTCTTTTACGGCTTTGCGTTTCAGTAGTATATTTACCATTGCAAAGTTATCTATCCTTACAAGATTTTTACCTATTAGGTAATTCATTTTACCTGCTTTGTATCCGGATATAAATGGAGTTTCAAGCAATGCGCATTCCATTGAAGATGTCCCGATTTTTGTGATGACCAAATCAGAATCCAGAATAGTTCTATACAACGCTTCACTTGAATTATTGAGAATGAAATTAAAATTCTCTATGCCTTTGAATTTTTTATAAAACTCCATCGGGAAATTCTCCGAACAAATCACATTAACTTTGCTGCTGAATTCTTTAATTAATTTGTTACCTGTCTCAATGAAAACAGGAAAGATTCTGTCAATTTCTTCTTTTCGGCTTCCGGGCATTAAAGATATTATCTTTGTTCTGCCTTCGGTTTTTTTGTTTTCACTTAAATATTTATTTATACGATTATTCAGCGGATGACCTACAAATTCAGCTGCGACTCCTTCCTTCTCATACATTTCTTTTTCAAAAGGAAATATAACAAGCATTTTATCTATAAGCTTTTTAATTTTTTTTATCCTGCTGTAATGCCATGCCCAGATTTGCGGAGAGATATAATAAATAATTTTGCCGGTATAAAACACTCTGATTTTCTCTGCGAGCTTTAAATTGAATCCCGGAAAGTCCACAAGAATTACCAAGTCGGGTTCAAAACTCTTTATTTGCTTTACAGTATCATTTAAAACTCCGGTAATTTTTTTTAAATTCTTTATTACTTTGGTAAATCCTATAAAGTTAATTTCTTTAAAATTGTGAATAAGTTCTACACCGCTGTTTTCAAGTTCGTTTCCCCCAATACCTTTTAAAGAAACGTCCGGATAAATATTAGTCAATGCACGAATTACATTAGCCCCATGGAAATCTCCTGAGGATTCTCCTGCGACAATAAATATTTTTTTACTGGATGTGTTCAAAATTACCCTAAATTAGTTAAATAATTACTCTTTATCAGAATAAAAAAAAATCCATTAAAAGTATTACTATTAAGAATTTAGGACTCCAAAATACCATGTCACAAACGTCTGAAAATGTCAGTGTTATAAGACTAATTATAATTGAAAACAAATCGTTTTTAGTCTATTTTACAGAGTTAAACCTATTCCGACTCAACTATTTTTGCAAAATTCTGATTAATTCAGAATTTTGCCATATTTTATAATTTTTTTTCTAAAACATTACTTTTTTTATTTATCAATTTAACCAAACTCACTCTATGAGGAAATCTTTAGTATCTCTATTGGCGTGTATTGCTGTTTTGTTTCTCACGCTCACAGCAAACGCGCAAGTTGATGTCAGCGGAGCATTGGTAGGAAACGGTTCCTACACAACCCTTGGCGCAGCGTTCACTGCAATTAACGGCGGGGCTCAGACGTCAGCCGTAATAACCATCGGAATTTCCGGAAATACATCTGAAGGTTCAGCAACTGCAACTTTAAATGCAGGTGTATGGACATCAATAACTATCTCTCCTACAGGCGGGGCTTCCAGAACAATTACAGGAGCAACCACAGCGGGTAGTCCTATGATAGATTTTTCAGGTGCAGACAACGTCACGATTGACGGTCTGAACACCGGAGGCAACAGCTTAACTATTTCTAATACTACAGCATCTGCTACTTCAGTTACCAGTACTATCAGGTTTATTGGCGGTGCAACAAATAATACAATTACAAATTGCAGTTTGCAAGGTTCAGGAAATGCATCAGTTGCCACTAACGGTGCAGTGGTGTTCTTTTCTACAGATGCAGTTACAGCTAACGGAAACGATAACAACACAATTTCTAATTGTGATATCGGACCGGCAGGTGTTAACTTACCTACAAAATGTATTTTAGGTAACGGTTCAACTACAACCACAGCTATTGGTAACAGCGGAATAGTTATTAGCAATAATACTATTCACGATTATTTTTCTGCAACCGTAACCAGTGCCGGGGTAGCTACAAACGGCGGATGTAATAACTGGACAGTTACAGGAAATAAATTTTATCAGGGCGCAACCAGAACATGGACAACAGGCGCAGTACATAATGCAATTTTGATGGGTCCATCAACTGCAACTTCAGGGATGCAGGGAGCTATAATAACAAATAATATTATCGGTTATGCAACTAATTCTCAGACAGGTACATATACTTTAACAGGAAGCACAGGTATATTCAGAGCTATTCACCTTACTGCTATTACAAGCGGTACATTAAACAGAATTTCAAATAATACAATTGCTGCTATCAGCTTAACCGGTGTTACATCAAGCGGAACAAGCACAAGCACACCTTTTGCATGTATACTTGCAAACACAGGTCTTACAAATACTGATAGTAATACAATCGGAAGCCAGTCAGCAACAGGCTCAATAGTTTATTCAACAAATACAACTACAGCTACAGATGTTTATGGTTTCTACAACTTCGGTTCAAATGACTGGAATTGCAGAAATAATACAATCGGCGGGTTTACTGCAAATAATGCAGGCGCATCCGGAGCTTTTATATTTTACGGAATAAGATGTAATACAGGTGCCGCACTGGTATTCACTGCTTCCAATAATTTAATAGGTGGTACGGTTGCAAACTCTATTTCGAGTAACTCAACTTCTACTACTGCTCAGATGATTGGTATGCAGATAGCAACCGGTAACGGAAATCTATCAACTAACACAATCAGAAACATAACTGCAGCAGGCGGTACCGGAACAGGAACAGGAGCTTCCGTTATGGGTATTGCAACAAATGCCGCTACAAGCAGTAACCATACATTAACATCAAATTTAATTCATACCTTATCTAATACAAGTGCTGCAGGTGCAGTAACTGTAACAGGTATTATGTACGGTTCAACTACGGGAACAAATACAATAGAAAGGAATTTTATTCATTCTTTCAGTATTGTTTCATCCAGCGCATCAGCTACAATGAACGGTATATCCGTTAACTCGGGTACATCTACTTATAAGAATAATATGATCCGTCTTGGTATCGATGCTGCAGGAAGTTCAATTACTGCAGGTATCGTTATCAACGGTATTAACGAACAGGTAGCAGGTACAGATAATTTTTACAATAACAGTGTATATATCGGCGGTTCAGGTGTTGTTACAACAGCTGCAAATACTTATGCCTTTATAAGCACTATAACCACCAATACCAGAAATTTCAAAGATAATATTTTCTGGAATGCAAGAAGTAACGGAACCAGCACAGGTAAACACTATGGTATCAGAGTAGGCGGTACCGCAGCAAATCCTACAGGCTTAGCTTCCGATTATAACCTCGTATATGTTAATGGAACAGGTGGTGTGTTCGGATTTTTTAACTCTTTAGATGTTGCTAATTTATCAGCATGGAAAGTTGCAACAGGTCAGGACGGTTCAAGTATTGAAGGATATGATCCTCAGTTCCTAACACCGGCAGGAACTTCTTCTACGGTGGATTTACATATTAGCCCGACAAATCCTACAGTTATCGAAGGTTCAGGTATTGCTGTTGCCGGAGTAACAGATGATTTTGACGGACAGACAAGAAGCACATTAACACCAACAGATATGGGTGCCGATGCAGGTAACTTCGTAGCACAGGATGTTTCAGGTCCTGCAATATCTTATACACCATTGACTAATACAATAGTTGGAGCAAATCAAACACTGACTGCTACAATCACAGACGCTTCAGGCGTAGGTTCAGGTGCAGGTTTACCTACACTTTATTATAAACTTAATGCAGGAGCATACTCAGCTGTAACTGGAACTGATATCGGTTCAAATCAATACACATTCACTTTTGGTTCAGTAACATCTGCCCCGGGTGATGTAATTTCATATTACCTAGTTGCTCAGGATGCGGCAGGATCACCGAACTTCTCATGCTCTCCTTCATTAGGAGCTTCAGGATTTACAGCTAATCCACCGGCAGTTTCAACTCCTCCTACAACTCCAAATACATTTACAGCTGTAGGTTCAATTTCAGGAACTAAGACAGTAGGTTCAGCCGGAAGAGATTATGCAACTTTAAAAGCAGCTTTTGACGATATTAACACAAAAGTACTTACAGCAAATCTTATTCTTGATATTCAGGCAGAAGGTACCACTGAAACTGCAACGGCAGTATTAAACACAGTTTCAAATTATGGCGGCTCATTTACATTAACAATAAAACCAAACTCAACCGCAACAGTAACAGGTTCAATTCCAAGTGCTGCACTTATCAAATTGAACGGATCAGATAATGTAATTATAGATGGAAGTAACAGCGGCGGTACAGATAAGAGCCTAACAATTTCAAATACAAATACAACATCACCAACAGTCATATCCCTTGTAAGTTTAGGTACTGGCCAAGGTGCAACAAATAATACAATTAAAAATTGTATCATGAGCACTGGTGCAAGTACTGCAACCGGATACGGTATTGCAGTCGGCGGAAATACTCCCGGAACTTCAGGTGCAGATAATGATAATGTTACAATTCAAAATAATACAATAACAGTTGCCACTGTAAGCATTTATGTAGCAGGTACTGCTTCTGTAACTTCAGGCGGTGATGATAATTTAAACATTACCGGTAATAATCTGAATTCAAACACAACAATTCAGACACAGGCAATCCAGGTAGGAAATGCATTAACCAGCTCAATTTCTCTAAACACAATCAGTGTTACTACATCTGGTGCTTTTCAACCTGTCGGTATTTCACTTGAAACAGGTTTTGTATCATCAACTGTTACCAGAAATTTAATTACTAACATATTGGCAACCAATACAGGCGGTTACGGCGGCAGAGGTATTACCGTTGGAACAGGTACTGCTTCCAGCTCATTGACAATTGCCAATAACGTAATTTATGGAGTAAACGGTTCCAACTGGAATGCTTTCAGTAATTCATCTTCTGCGGGTATATGGATTGGAACAGTCGGAGGTTCAACAACTATTTCCACAACTGCAGGCGGTGTTTCGTTATACTATAATAGTGTGAGCATGACAGGAAGTATGGGTTCAGGTTCAACGACTGCTATTACTGCAGCGTTATATGTCGGTTCAGGTGCAAGTGCATTAGATATTAGAAATAATGTTTTAGCAAATACTCAGACCGGTACCAGTACTACACAAAAGAACTATGCTATTTATAGTGCAGCTGCAAATACAGCTTTCACTAATATAAACTACAATGATTATTATGTAGCTAATACATTTAACGCTGCATCGGCTATTCCGGGATTTTTAGGTTCGGACAGAACAAATCTCGCCGGAATACAAACAGGATTCGGTGGAAATGCAAACTCATTAGTAGTCGATCCTACATTCAGTAATGCAACCAATGACCTTAGAATTCTGGCAGGTTCACCTGTTTATCACGTTGGAACACCTGTAAGTGTTACGACTGACTACACAGGAGCAACCAGAGATGCATCAACTCCTACATTAGGCGCTTATGAAGCAACTTTAAATGGAGGTCCGGTAATTACATATACAGCATTAACAGGAACAAGTAACTTAAATTCCAGATCTCTCAACAGTGTCAGCATTACAGATGGTGACGGAGTTGCCGGCGGCGGAAACGCTCCAAGAGTTTACTGGAAAGTAAATGCAGCTGCATTCAGCTTGGCAAACAGCGCAGCAGGTGTTTATAACGGTTCCACATACGACTTCACAATCGGAACTTCCGGTTTATCAGTTGCAGATGTAGTTTCATATTTCGTTGTTGCTCAGGATAACCTTGGTGCAGTTAATTCTAATCCTGCAACAGGTTTAGTTGCTACAGATGTTAATACAATTACAACATATCCAACATCACCTAATACTTACACTATTGCAGCACCACCGCTTTCAGGTACCTATACAGTGGGAACCACTTTATTCAGACCTATCGGCGGAGGCAAGCTCGAATTTGAAACTCGTACAAGACAGGTTCAAAGAAGAGTTTTAGCGGACAACGATGCAGCGAAAGTAGATACTAAATCTAATCCAAATTCAGAAGCACTTAATAAACTTCCTGAATACAAAGAGAGTGATTATGTATTTACAACTGTAGAAGAAACATATCAGGTACCTATGGTTAACGGTGTAGAATACAAAGGAACCCTTTATCATGAATTCACTAAAGAAGAAAAATTACAGTTAGGTTTACCTGATGCAATGGTTGGGGACTTTGCTACATTAGCTTCAGCAGTTTCAGCTTTTAATTCAAGAGGTGTAAACGGAGCAACTGTATTTTCATTGACAGATGCATCTTATGCAGAAGGTAACATAGTTCTCAATAATGTAAGTGATGCGCCAACTACTGCAGTTAATACTTTGAAAATAAGACCTGCAGCAGGTGTAAGTGTATCTATTTCTTCTTCACAGGCATCACTTCCGATCATTAAATCTATCGGATTAAACTACTTTACGATAGACGGTAATCCATTCGGCGCAGAAGCACTGACAATTACAAACAGCAGTGCAACAGCACCTATTGGTATTCATATTGCTTCTTCAGGTACAACAACTATTACTCAGGACACTGTTAAAAATGTAACAGTAGTCGGAGGATTAAATTCAGGAACAACTACCACCGCAATTGGTATTACAATTTCTGACCAGGCAGCAGGCGGTTTCGGAAATGGTTACGGTAATGGAATTGTTGTTACAAACTGTACATTCCAGAAATCAATGTTTGGTGTTTTAAGCGTTGGCGGCTCGGCTGCAGGTACTAATAACATGACCAACATTTCATTTACAAATAATAACTTAGCAACATCCGGAGCAAATTGCATCGGTTTCTGTGGTATCGGTATGCAGGGAACAAACGGCGGATTGATTTCACAAAACACCATTGCAAACTTTGAAACAGTTTCTGCGCTTGACCACAGAGGAATCTGGCTCCCAACAGCTGCTAAAAATATAGTTGTTGAAAGAAATAACATTAACACCTTAGGATATACCGGAACCAGTGGTTATGGTAATTATGGAGTGCTTCTTACAACAGGTGAAACTGCTTCTAATAACATTGTAAGAAACAACGTTATTGCTGATTTATGGGGTGACGGATGGACGCACTTAACAGTACTTGGAGATAATACTCACGGTGTTTACGCTACAGGCACACAAACAGGTATCAAAATCTACAATAACTCAATCAGCCTTGGAAGAAATACACTAAACCAAACAGATGCTTTAACTACAGGTATCTGTCTAGCAACAGGTTCTACGGCTGATATAAGAAACAACTCAATTGTAAACAATGCAGGATTATCTGCAGCAACAGGATACGGCTCAACTTGTATTTATTTACAATCTGCTGCATCTCAGTTAGAAAATTCTAACTATAATAATTTATATGATAATGCAACAGGTTCAGGCGTTAAATTAGCCGGAAAAATTGCAACAACTAACTACACTACATTAGCTCTTTATAAAGCAGCTACTTCGTTAGATTCATACTCATTATCGGGTGACCCTGCTTATACATCTTCAACAAATCTATTACCTGATGTAAATAATGCTAATTGCTGGTTATTAAGCGGTAATGGTCTTCCGGGATTAGTAACAAACGACTATAACGGAACAGCCAGAAGCGTAACAGTAGCAGGCGGAGCAGTTGATATTGGTGCGTACGAGTTCGTTCCGGTAGCAGCAGCACCATCAGTAGCAGGAAGCCCTGCAGCTCCTCCGGTAGGCGGCGGTACACAAACATTTACCTCTAACGGTAAATTACTTGCGCAAATTGATTGGGGTGCCACAGGAACAAATCCATCAGCTATTACATTTACATTCTACCCTGGAACAAATCCTCCGGGATCAACAGGTTTCAATGTTGGTAACGGTTACTGGGTTATCACTGTTCCTGACGGTACAGGATTCACATACGATTTAACTTTATATTATGATCCGGCTCAATTAGGTACTATTCCTGCTGATACAAACGTTGTAATCTGTAAATCTGAAGATGGCGGCGGTGTTTATGCTCCGTTCCTCGTTTATGGTACGAACCCGGGGGAATACGAACGTAATTCAGCACAGCACAAAATCATCATTCATGGATTGTCATCATTCTCAACATTCGGTTTAGGTGATAACAATGCACCTTTACCTGTTGAACTTGCTTCATTCACAGCAAACATTGACAGAAGAAATGTAAACCTTAATTGGTCTACAGTTTCTGAACTGAATAATGCAGGTTTTGATATTGAAAGAAAGATTTCAACTTCACAAACATGGACAAAAGTCGGTAACGTAGCCGGTAACGGTACATCAGCTACTACTCATAGCTATAGCTTCATTGATAGAAACATTGAGTCAGGAAAATACAACTACAGATTGAAACAAATCGATAATAACGGAAACTTCAATTATCATCAGTTATCTTCACTTGTAGATGTAGGTATTCCAACTAAATTTGATATTAGCCAAAACTATCCGAATCCGTTTAATCCAACAACAAAGATTAATTACGATTTGCCATTCGATAGCAAGGTTTCTATCATGCTATATGATATGACAGGAAGACAAGTTGCTACAATTATTAACGCAACTCAGTCAGCAGGTTATCATACAGTTCAGTTCAATGCTTCAAATTTAGCAAGTGGTACATACTTCTACAATATTATTGCAGAAGGCGGTAATGCTTCTAAATTCATTACAACAAAGAAAATGGTACTTGTAAAATAAGATCTAATATTTAAGTAGTATTTTTAAAGCCCGTCCTGATTTTTTATCGGGGCGGGTTTTTTATTTTATACTCAATAAATTATTGAAAAAACGCATAGCGAAACTTACGCCCCCTCGTAAGATTTGCACTAAACCAATGAATAAACAGTAATATATCAGGCTTTTTCGCATTAATAGTATTGTTAAAACAGTAATATACTCTTATCTTTTCTTTATTCTTTTCTGTAACCTTCAATTTCTGCAAATATTTCACAAATATTGATTTTTGTCACGTTCTATTTTTTGTATGATTTGTATATATAGTTTGTAAACTTCGTTTCCATTCATTATTTGCAATATCTTATATTTTGAGGACAATTATTAGTAGTTTCAGCCTATTACTACTACAAATCTCTTAAAAAATCCATGTCACAATTCAAATAAGAAATTGGCATTTCCTTCCATTTATAATATTGTATTGTTATTGCAATTATTCTATTTTAAACCACTTATTACTAAAATTGGCGTAGATATATTCATTATCCAAACCCCATTGGATTCTTGTTTTTATCTAATCTTTATAAAAATAAAATTTCATACAAAAAAAGTTTATTAAACGTAAATTTAACCTCTACCTCCTATGAGAAAACTTACCCTGTTTGTTCTCTTTCTCATGTCATTTGTATTAATGACATCGTATTTGGCAAATGCGCAAAGTACAGCTAACTATACTTTGACTACAAATACAAACGGTTCACTGGCTGCCGATATGAACGGTAACACAGTTGATATGACAACCGGCGCGACTTCTTTGCTTGCCGCCGGTACAGACGATACTTCATCGCCATTAACCAGCATCGGCTTTGATTTCTTTTTTATGGCTTCAAGATATACTCAGTTTTCAATCAGTGATAACGGTATTATCACGATGGGCACAACAACAACTACCGGTCAATACGTGATAGGAGGTAACTCTACTCCTGTTCTTGCTCCATTTGCCAATGATATGAGAGTTGGTACAGACGGAATTGTAAGATATAAAGTTGTTGGCTCAGCTCCTAACAGAACTCTTGTTATCGAGTGGAGTAATACTATGATAAGATATTTAAGCACTGCTGCTGCAGGTACTGCAACTTTCCAGGCAAGATTATATGAATCGACCGGAGTTATAGAATATATTTACGGCACGATGACGACAAATAGTGCTGCAACCAATGTCTATTACGTAGGGTTCTCTAATAATACGACTGCTCTGAATATTATGACTCTGAATACCAACACGAATGCTACTAATACAACCATTACTCAGACTTCAAATTCCTACTCAGCAAGTTCAACAATTACAGATTTGAATTCTGCTTCAAACGGAAGCAGAAAATACTACAGATTTACTCCTCCCGTTCGTACAGCTCCAACAAGTTTAAGCTTTACTTCTGTAGGTTCAAGCAGCATGACATTAAACTGGACAGATAATGCAACAGGAGAAAACGGTTACGTAATTTATAACTCAACTGACGGCGGTACTACATACAACTTTGTTCAAACTGCCGCTGCCAATGCAGTTACTGCAAATGTTACCGGACTTACGCTGAGCACAACTTACCAATGGAAAGTATTTGCTTACAGTGAAGGGGGATTCAGTACTGCTCTTACTGGTACACAGGCAACATCTGGACCGGTTACTAAAACAGCTTCAACAGGCGGTTGGAATACACCTGGTACTTGGACACCTTCGGGAGTGCCATCTTCGACTGATAATGTAGTCATTCCTGATGGGGTAACTGTTACAATTGATGCTACCGGTTTGGTATGTTATAATTTAACAGTTGGCGGCGGGACATCCGGGGTTCTTCAATATCAGGCAACTCCAACTGCAGGCTTACTTGTCTCGCAAACTGTTACTGTAAATGCAGGCGCTACATTCACCGCAGGATCAGGTTCATTGACAACAGCTACTTTAGGTATAGGAACAAATGCAACAACTGCTACTACAGGAAGCCTTACGAATAACGGTACTTTCGATATGAATACAACAGCCGGAGTAATTACAACTTTCTTCGGAAATCAAAATGGTACAATTTCAGGATCAGGAGGTACAACAGATTTTTATACCATCACTTTAAATAAAGGTACAACTCAAACCGGAGCTATTCTAGATGTTACATCTGTTATAACAATGCGCGCAATTGCTGCAAGTGCATTAGGAATTACTATGACTGCAGGAACTCTAAAAATTTCAAGTGCTACAACTATTACCCCATGGGGAGGCTCACAAACTATTATAGGTTTGAACTCACGATTGTGGTTAAACAATGCATCTTGCAGTATTTTAGCGGGATCTGCAGGTGCACCTACTATTAACGGAGAGCTTAGAATTGATAACGGTACTTTTACCTATGGTTCAGGAAATAACACAATGACTTTTGGAACTTCCGGTGTATTAAATATGTCAGGCGGGACTTTAAACATGAATGGAGCTGTAGCTTGGAATGCTGCTTCTACTTCTCAGTTACTGATGTCGGGCGGAAATTTTAATATAGATATAAATGCAACAAATGCATTGACAACTGGTACTGCAGCATTGACGATTAACTCTACAATGACTGTTGTCTGGTCAGGCGGAACGATTACCATAGTAGATCCTCACAGCGCGGCAGGTGGTACAGCTTTTTCCGGAACTACAGGCGGAACCAAAACTATAACCGGGGGTACTTTACAAATAGGGGACGGGACATCTACTACTTCTGGTGGTACTTTATCGAACACATCAGGATTTGGACTAACAAGCACAATGTCACTATGGAATTTAAGTATCAATAACAGAACTGATGGATCAACATCAAGAATGGCTAGATTATTAAGCGACATAACTGTATTAAATAGCATAACAATCCAAAGTAATGCATATCTTTTCGTCGGCTCGGCTACAACAACTCGAGTTTTAACACTTACAGGAAATACTTTTACTAATAGTGGTACTTTAGCTGGTGATATTCCCGGAGGTACAACACAATTCTTAGGAACTCTTGCACTTTCGCCCACTTCAGGAACTATTGCCTTATCGGGTGCAGGCAAGTTTGCTGCACTGAGTACTATTCAGAATTCAGGCGATGTAACCCTTTCACAAACTGATACATTTGTTGTAAACAGAATAAATCTTTTTAGAGGTTTATTTACCAGGGTTTCTAATTTTAAAATTGGCAGACCTACTTCAATCGCAATTATACAGGTTGGTGGAAATGGTGGTGTTGCTGATGGAGGAAGTTTTGATGCAGTTCCAACAATTGTAACAACTGCAGGCAGCCCTTCATATTTCTATTCTACATCTACAGCGAATCCTGTTGTTATGGGTAATTATAATGAAATGGCGGCAGGTGACGTTTCAATAACTCAATTTTTATTGAATAATACAAATGGTTTAACTGTTAACAGAAATGTAACCCTTGTTAGGTTTCTTTCTATGACTGCCGGAAATTTCAATTTTGGTACATATAATTTAACTATGGGGAGTTCGACCAATATTGATACAATACTCTATACTGCAGGTTTATTGAATTTTACAACCGGAACCATTTCCAGATATTTTCCAACTACAGGGCTTCCTACAACCATGGGAACATTAGCAGCAGCCGGCACAAATAAAGGATTTTATCCAATAGCTTACAATGGTAATAACAGAAATTTCTCTTTATCATTCAGTGTCCAAAACGCTCTATCCACGGGTGGTTATATAACTGTTTCGCATAGTAATAACTCCGGAACAACTTCAATTAGCTCTTATACAGATGCAGCTGTTAGTGTTGATACACGGTCTAATGCTTCGTGGACAGTTACTCAAAGCGGATGTGTGTTAACGGGTACAATAAATTCAAGAATACAAGGCTCGGGAGGTTTGTTCTTAGTAAATACACTTGCAAACCTTAGAATGGTGAACAGCACTTTAGCAGCTTTTGCAACATCATCAAATGGTACAAATACAGTAACAGACCCGCAGGTAAACCGAACAGGTATGAACCTGACTAATTTAGTATCTACCTTTTATTTCGGAGGAAATTCTGCAGATATTGGTTCAGTTATATCATGGGTAGGGACTACAGGAAACTGGAGTGACCCGACAAACTGGAGCAGTAATCCTTCGCTGCCCACTTCTACAGATAACGTTTCAATTGCACCCGGTTCAGCCGGAACTATCACTGTTGACGGAAATTATGCAGTCAATAGTCTTACCTGTGGAACGAATGCAACTATTTCACTTGGAGTGAATACTTTAACAGTAAATGGCTCATTAACACAATCTGCAGGAGTAATAACACTTGGCTCCGGAACATTAAATGTAAAAGGAAACTTTACTAAATCCAGCGGAACTTTTACACAGGGAACAGGAACATTATCTTTAACAGGAACGGCTGCTTCGCAGACAATTACATTTGGCGGTTCACAATCGTTATATAACCTTACTATGTCAGGCGGAAGCTCAGGCGGCTTCTCAAAAATATTTACAGTATCTCAAACTTTGACAGTAGGTAATAATTATACAGTTGAAACTACAGCAAAGCTTGCTCTTACTGCAGCAACTTCAACAACTCATAACATTGCAGGAAATCTGGTTTATTCAGGCGCAACGGGCGGATCAAATATAGGAAGTTTGACTCTTAATATGACGGGAAGCGGTAAAACAATTGACGGTTCTGTAACAGATAATTTCAGCACAGGAATAAATAGTATTTCATCAGCTAATCAGGAAAACAGATTTGATACGAAGTATCAGTTTGTAAAAAATGACGAATCTGAAAATGCAATACAGATTATACAAAGAGAAAATCTGGCTTTTGATTATACAACAAGAAGTCAAAATGATGCAGGCATACAGCCTTCATTTGATCTTGATAGAAAAGATATAACAAGCAAAGAAGAAGTTCAAATAGTTAAAAATGGCGGTGATAAAGAATCAGTTATTAAAAATGAAGAAGGAAAAGAAGTTAAGACAATTGACGATGTGAAACCGCGCCACACATATTATTATACTTACGAAAGAATGAAAAGCGTGGTCGACAGAATTTTTGAAGCGCAAAGACCAAATGAAAGAATTATTATAATTCTCGAAGACGCAACGCTGATTAAAAATCCGGATGAAGGTAATCTGGATGTAGCAACAACAACATTTGAATTCAATCTTACAATTGCCACAGCAGCTTCAATAACATTGAATGATAATATTTCAATGAATACCGGCAGAACATTGACAGTAAACGGAAGACTAAACTGCGGAACACAAACAGTGGGCGGAGCAGGAAATATTACTGTTGTAGGTGCTACTCAATCAACAGCTGCGGGAGTTGTCGGAACATCTAATACATCTTCAGCAGGTTTCAATAACTTTACTGCTTCAGGTACAATTAACTGGACGACGGGTGGTACTACAGTAGGTATGGTAGATTACATGGCTAACGCAGACCAGACTATAAATATTACAAATCACCCTGCGAATACATTTATCATGTGTTCTACCGGCGGAATAAAAACACAGTCTGCTGATTATACTTTCTCGGCAAATTCAGATTGCGGAGTATTAAGCGGTTCAACACCTGCAACCAATAAAGGAACACTTTTTGTAAATTCAGGAGCGACGTATGCCGATGGAGGATTTGCAATTACAACTCCAAACAGTAATACTCCTTATAATCACTTTATAGTTTCCGGAGGATTTACTTCTACAGGTTCGGGTAAAATAAGAATGCTTGGCTCAACTGTTTCTTATTTTATGGCTACCAATGGAGTTACATTCGGTGAGCTGCAGTTTTCATATTCATCTACAGGAAGCTGGAACTTTGCATCAGATGCGTCGGGTAATACATCAACAATTTCAATGAGAAAGCTGACATTAGACGGAACGACAACTCAGACACTAAATACGAGCGTTGTCGGAACAACTAATATCACAATAACCGGTGATATGGCTTGCACTCCGGGAACGGCATCAAATGACCCGGGTGGATTCCAGGGCACGACTGCTAAAACAACAGTATTAAGAATACAGGGTAACTTTAATTCAACAAGTACAAATACGTCGCAGAAGATAATGGGTTCAACCGGTACTAATACTGTTGAATTCAACGGCTCATCTGCGCAAACAATCGGATACCCGGCTTCTGTAACCTCGTTGACTATTTTTGCAGGCGTTCAATTTAAGATAAATAACTCAGCAGGTGTAACATTAACTAATAACAGCGCAAGCGCATGTACATTCACCATGGGAGCAAGCAGCTCTTTTGTTGGAGCATTAGGCGCATTATCGTTAGGAGCGGCAGATATATTTGCATATCCTGCAAATGCGACAGCAACATTTTCCGGCGGTGTTATTTCAGATATAACCTGGCCGGCATCAAACGGTCCGGTAAATATTGTAATTGATGGCGCAGCAGTATTATCAGGCAATAGAACAATTTCCGGAGTACTGACATTAACAAGCGGTACTTTAGATTTAAGCACTTTTTCACTAACCTTGACAGGAAGTTCTCCTGTAAGAACATCAGGCAGTATTGATGCAAGTAACGGAAGCGCGAATATGATATTTAATAATTCGTCACCTATTACTTTGCCTGCCTCAATATTTACAGGAAATGTTAACAGACTCACGATGAATAATTCAGGTAACGTAACTTCAAGCGATGGAATTACTGTATCGGATTCCCTGGAAATGTCAAATGGTCTTTTGATTATGGGCTCTAATACTATAACTATTGGAACTTCAACATCGAATGTAGGCACATTAACAAGAACAGGCGGCTCAATAAGAGGTAACATTAGAAGATGGTTTGGAACAACTACAACAACAAATACAATATTTCCTTTAAACAATGGAGCTACAGATTATGTTGCTCCCGTTATTAGTTTTACAAATGCACCTACACAAGGCGGTACATTGACAGCTTCTTATCATACTTCAGGTTCAGGTACTTTATCTGATAATGGCGGTTTAGGATACATTCCTGCTCCACAGCTGGGTGTAAATTTCATTAACTTAGCTCCACAGTATTGGACTATAACTGCTGCCGATGGATTAGAAAGTGCTTCGTTTTTATATGATATTAAGTTCAAAGCAAACAACATGAATCTTAGTACAACAAACTATCAATACACAGGTCTCGCAAAAAGGCATGACAACACACAGCCCTGGGCATGGGATTATACAAACCATACTACAACTGCTGATTCAAACGGGCTTTCACTTTTAACTGTAGCAGGTCACGGATTTAATTCGTTCTCTGATTTCGGTGTAGTTGGTAACGTAGATAACCTGCTTCCTGTTGAACTTTCTACATTTACAGCTAACGTTGAAAGAAGAAATGTAAATCTTAAATGGACAACTGCGGTCGAAGAAAATAATGTAGGTTTTGATGTTGAAAGAAAACCAGAAGGAGCAGCAACATGGTCTAAGTTAAATTTTGTTAGAGGAAACGGAACATCAAATTCCCCCCACAACTATACTTACGAAGATAGAAATATTTCTACCGGTAAGTATAATTACAGATTGAAACAAACGGATAACAACGGTAATTATAAATATTACACATTGACTACACTGGTTGAAATTGGTGTACCGACTAAGTATGATATGAGCCAGAACTATCCGAATCCGTTTAATCCAACAACAAAAATAAATTATGACCTGCCATTTGATAGTAAAGTATCTATCAGATTATATGATATGACAGGTAGAGAAGTAGCAACGATTCTCAATCAGAACGTTTCTGCAGGATACCAGACAGTTCAGTTCAATGCTTCAAACTTATCAAGCGGAACTTACTTCTATAATATTATTGCAGAAGGCAACAACTCTAAATTTATCACAACTAAGAAAATGGTTCTGGTAAAATAACTTTAAAAAGTAGCACCCAAATAAATAGTAAATTTGTACAAACCCGTATTGTGTATAACAGTACGGGTTTTTTATTTAGTTAAAGAAATTAAAAAATTAAGAATATTTCTTTTTTTTAATGAGTTGTAGAAATAATGAAGTATAATCATTAAATTGTGCTTAGCTGTGAGTAAATTGGCGTAACACTTCTAAGAAAACTCATTTACATTAAAATTTTTTCCCAAAGCAAAAACTAAAAATGAAACTATTCACCATTGTTTTCTTTTTTCTATTCTTATGTATTTCTCAAACCTTTGCAACTTATTATACTCCTGGAACGGGGGTGCGTTGGACCATGGACGACCTCGTAACAAATTCCGGCGGAGTAGTAACTTTTGGTTCAGGGTATTACACAGTTAATGATACAATTAAAGTGAAAGCCGGCGACACACTTTATATTAATACAGATATAACTGTAAAGTTTGCCGCAGGCAGATCACTTGCATGTGCAGGAACTTTGTACTTTAATCCTCCTACAGGAATTTTATTTACTCCGGTTGATACTACAACTAAATTTTCGGGAGTACGCATTGACTCAAGTAATTCCTCAGTCATCCGAAAGCTTACACTTGAGTATTCAGTTGCTCTAAGAGTTAATGACGGAAGCGCAATAGTTGACAGCTGTATATTCAGCAATAACGGTTTGATCGCTTCAAACTTTACTAATGCCGCAATTGTTGTTTTACGAACGAATAACAGGATGACCGTATCCAACTGTCAGTTTTTAAATAATTACCGTGCAGCTATTCAATCGGGTTCTAATATTTCTACTCCTATGACCATTACTGATAATTATTTTATAGGGAATGACAGGCTGCTTGTAAATACGCCGCAGATAAATCTCGCAAACAGCGGAGTAGGGGATACTATAAAGATTACAAATAATACTTTGTTAAAACCTTCCACAAATTGCGGTGGAATATCTTTTTTAAGTTCATCAGGACAGCTTAACGCAATTGTTACAGGTAACGTTATAAAAAATAACAGATACGGAATTAACGTTCAGGGAGGTAACTCAATTACTTATGTAAGGATTGCATACAACCAGATTGACAGCAATAATATACAAAATAGCCCGTCACTTGGCGGCAGCGGAATTGCATGCTCCGGCGGTACTGCTGTAAGTCAGCCAAATACAATTATAACAGGAAATCTAATCCGATGGAATCTATGGGGAGTTACTATACAAAACAGGCATAAGCCCAATCTTGGAAATATTACAAATGCCGATACAAGCGATGACGGTAAAAATGTTTTTGTAAATAACACGAATGGAACTACACCATTTATTGATTTATATGATAACTCAATAGATTCAATTTATGCTCAGAATAATTTCTGGAATACAAGCAATATTGATTCAGTTGCGTTAAAAATATTTGACAATACAGATAACACTGCTTTGGGAGTTGTTTATTCTACTCCGATAAAATCGGCTACGCCCAAAGATCCGACAAATGTTTATTATGGTAATAATGGAGCTTCAGGCACTGCATTATATTATTTTGCAAACTCCTTGCCCGGAGGAACGCCGTCACCATCGCAGCCTGAATTTTCATGGCGTGACACAACGGGCAGTACGAGTCTTATCGTTAGCGGTGTAGCAGTAACAACCATTAGCGCAGGAACTGTTAATGACGGAAGATTCGATGTAACAGGCCAGTTTGGAGGTGACTTTGTAAGATTTTTCGGAACAAGTTATCTGCAAATGTATGTTGGTACAAACGGAATTATAAACTTTAATCCGTTTACCCCTACAGGTTCTGCAGTTGCACCTCCTTCAACCGGATTACCAACAGGTTTAGTTACTACAGCTGTATTTCCATTATGGATGGATTTTGATTTTTCAACCGGACCTGTACCAAACAGACTAAGCTATAAAATTACTGCAAATGAAATTATTGTTACGTATGATAATGCTTTTGTTTCCGGAGGCAGTTCATCGGAATATGTTACTTTTCAGGTTGTAATGGAAAAACGAAGCAGCTCTTCACAAAACTCAAGAATAGTATACCAGTATGATTTTGATCATACAGGCGCAGATTTTATTAATCTATATAATAATAATACGCTGCCGACACATCTGGTAGGGTTAAATTTTCTCAGTTCAGGAAGCAATTATGCGATGTATAGATTTAAAACATCAAACACACTTGTTGCCGCAGGACCATTGTTTGGTTCACCATTAGCAGTTGCATTCGGACCTGATAATACTCAGCTGCCTGTTGAACTTGCTTCGTTTACTGCAAACACTGTTCACAACAATGTTAACTTAAACTGGAGCACGGTCTCTGAATTAAACAATAACGGATTTGATATTGAAAGAAAAACTGCTTCATCTTCATGGGTAAAAGTCGGTTATGTTAACGGAAACGGTACATCAAATAATTCTCATTCATATTCTTTTGTTGATAATAATCTTTCTTCAGGAAAATATAATTACAGATTAAAGCAAACAGATTATAACGGTAACTTTGAATACTTTAATTTATCAGGTGAAGTTATAATCGGAGTTCCTGAAAAATTCGAACTGAGTCAGAATTATCCTAATCCATTTAACCCGTCAACAAAAATAGCTTACTCACTTCCTTTTGACAGCAAAGTTGAGATAAGGTTATATGATGTAATGGGTAGGGAAGTTATGACTCTGGAAAACTCAGTTCAGACTGCAGGATATCATTCAGTTGTATTAAATGCATCAACGCTTTCAAGCGGCATATACTTCTATAAGTTAATAGCAAATTCAAATGAACAGCAATTTTCAAAAACATTAAAAATGCTTCTTGTAAAATAATAGTTTAGCGGCTCTGAAATTTCAGAGCCGCTTAGTATTTTTTGCATTTGAATTGAAAATAATTTTTTTTATATTAATTACTCTTAAGTTGTTCACTTTTTAGACTTACAAGCTATAAACTATAGAATATAGTTTATAATTCTGAAGAGTCCCCCTATAAACAAAACCCGATATTCCCTCTGGACCGCAAGGACTAAGGAGTTCGGGTTTTTTATTTTCCTTCCTTTCTTTTATCATTTTCAGCAGTATTCTTACTTCTTTTTACTTCACTCTGCATATCTATAAATTGATAATCTGATACTATATTTTTCAAAAATCCACCCTGCATTTCCATCAAAATTTTGCATTATTTAAAAATCAAACATAGTCATTCAACTATAAAAGAGGGTAAAATAGTAGTGGTACTACTTCGATTTTTTTTTCAATAGTTTATATACTATGCCATTTCTTTAAAAGATTTTTTATCAAGCATTCTCTATCAACTATATATTAAAGATAGTTATAATACTATTGGTGATAAAAAACTGCAAAATAGTATTTCCCTTGTTTTATGGCATTGTCATTGATATAAATAAATCGAATTAACCCAAATTTATGAGAAAAATTATCCCCATTTTAATTCTCCTTGCAATTTTAGGTTTTACAATCTCTGCGTTTGCCTCTCCAAAAGGCATCTCAGTGGCTAAAGTTACAGGCACGGATATTGGTAGTAATGTTGTCTTTACAAATCCTTATCCCCCACATGGAAACATGAATGTTTTCGCAGGGACTTTTGCAGGCACAATCGATTCCAACACTGCATCTTTCTACTGCACGGATCTGGCACACTATCTTGCAATTTTCCCTCCGCATACTTATGTGGATTCAGGTTATGCAGGTTCTTACATTTCTTACATTTTAAAGAATTATTACCCAACAAAAACTTATCCTTATGCAGGTGCGATGAACACTGTGCAGAAAGAGGCTGCAGCAATTCAATTGGCTATCTGGATATTCAGCGACGGACTTGATTATTCCACAATCAATAATGCGCCAATAAGAGACAGAGCTAAAGAAATTGAAGACGATGCTCTTCTTCATGCAGGCGTTACAACTCCTGTTCAGACTTTAGTTCTTACACCAATTAGCTTACTTAATTACTGTGATGTAAAAGATACAGTAAAAGTGAGAGTGCTGGATGAAAACGGAAATCCTGTTTCAGGCACAACCGTTACTTTCTCAATTACTTCAGGCACATTATCTGCCGCATCCGGAGTGACCGGAGCAGACGGATATACACCAAGAGTTATTATTACAAAAGGAACAGATTCAACTGCTACTTTTACCGCAAGGGCAAAAGTAAAAATGACACCGGGTACATTATATATTCACGGAACAGACCCAGCTAACTATCAGAAACTTGTATGCGCAAAGCCATGCTTCGGGTACCAGAGAGTAATGGCAACAATTACATGTAATGCTTCAAGTCCCGGAGGAGCAGGCGGTGTAGAATCCTCCTACAATATGGCTGAAGCTTTATTACAAAGACATATTAAAATAGAAAACGGCGAGACATCAATGATGGTCTCTAACCAGAATGATTTCTTTTCGATAACATATCCTCTGAACACCGTTATCCCAATAAGCGGACCGTTCAGTACAACTGCGACTGTAGTTACTCCGTTTGATATTCTCGGAATTTCAAATGCAACTTCAGCTTACGCAGTTGATTACAAGTACGGAAACGGACAGAGAGTCGGTTCGATATTCTCAACAACAACAAACGCTCCGAATATCTACAGTCACTCAAAAGTTATCTGTGACAGATTATCAGGTTCAGAGCTGAGAAATATTTCTATCGAAAATTTAGGTGATAAAGAATTCTACATGGCAGAGCTTGCCAATTACAAAAATCACACAGTAGATTATTCAATATCATTCAGCATTTATGAAACAGGTTCAGGGCTTGTAGTCGATAACAAATGGACTATCCCTGAATACACTGCACCTGCCGGCACAACAAATATTTACAACTTCCAGTGCTGGGGCGCAAACAGAGAGATGGCTATCGAGCTTGTGAAAAAGGTTCTTGCAAAGTATGAATCATTACAGTCAGTAAGATACTCAACAACTCCGTTAAAAAATCCTGATGTATATCTCAAACAAGCAAAATACACAAACGACGGCAAGATAAAATTCACATTCAATAATACAACTGCAAATACAGTGAGCGTTCCGTTCACATTTGTAATAACTTCACAGCAAGGCTTACCTGCTAATACAGTTAACCAGACAATCAGCGTACCATCAGGGGAGTACACATATACTTTCAATTCTCTTGGCTACTTATCAAGCGCATCTGTTACTTTGACAAACTCAACTGAGTTCAAAGATGCAGCATTTGTAGGCGGCGGTGTTTACGGCGGATTTGCAGGCTCAGCCAGCACAGTATCTACGTTCACAAACTTAATCGTATCAGGTACGCCTACAGTTCCTGCCAACTCATTAGTATTCACAGGCGGGGCAAGATTGACCGGTACATTAAACGATAAGCTTTATATCTCACGTTCACTCGATGCATCATACGGCGGAGTTGATTTAAGAAACTGTTCAAAAATAAGATTCGAAGTACAGGGCGCTGGAACAATGGCTGTATATCTTGAAGCCAAAGTTAACGGTAACTATGTTTACCCTTATGTCAACATTCCTGTAACAAGCTCATTCACAACTAAAGAAATTAATCTCAGTTCATTCATAGTAAACGGTCAGCCCGTTGATTTAAGCAGCGTATCCATGATTACATACCAGATGGATAAAGGCAGCAATCCTTCTTTAAACAATGTAGATTTCTCAGTCCGCAATGCAGTTGTTATCGCTAACAGCGTAGGCATCGGTGAGAATAACGGAACCGTGAAGGACTTCTCGCTTTCACAGAATTATCCTAATCCGTTCAACCCGGTCACAAAAATTTCTTACAGCATTCCGTCAAAGGAATTTGTATCGCTGAAAGTATTCGATGTGCTCGGCAAGGAAGTGGCTGTACTTGTAAACGAAACTAAATCAACAGGTATATACGAAGCTATCTTTGATGCTTCAAAGCTTTCAAGCGGAGTTTATTTCTATAAGCTTGAAACTTCGAGCTTTTCAGATGTAAAACGTATGATTGTAACGAAATAAAAAGCTCAATTAATAATGAATCCCGCTGAAGCGGGACCGGCAAGCCGGTAATTAATAATGAATAATTTGATAACAAAGCAGATGCAAAACTCCAACACGCAGTATGCAATTATTAATTACAAATTATAAATTATTAATTAGCTTCGCAAAGCGAAGCGCAAGTGTGGGTTAATACAACTGGATTCCTGCCGAAGGGTTGGAACGAGTAAGCAGGAATCCTTTTTAATCCAGTTTCAAATTACGAGTTACGAGTTTCAAGAAGAGCTGTTTAGAATTAACAGCTGTATCAAATTTGAAACTTGACATTTGAAACTTGACTCTGAATCAGTTTCCCCCTATAAAAAAGCTCTGCTCCACATAAGGACAGGGCTTTTATTTTTTAAAAAGTTTCTCTCACCATGTTTTACCCCCTCCTTTATAAGGAGGGGGGAGGGGGAGGTAAACTGCAAGAGCAAACCAAATTTATCTTTACCCTTTAACCCCTCCCTAACCCTCCCCTTATTAAGGGGAGGGAACTTGTTTAACATGACAGGGCTTTTGTGTTTTAAAAAGTTTCTCTCACCATGTTTTACCCCCTCCTTTATAAGGAGGGGGGAGGGGGAGGTAAACTGCAAGAGCAAACCAAATTTATCTTTACCCTTTAACCCCTCCCTAACCCTCCCCTTATTAAGGGGAGGGAACTTGTTTAACATGACAGGGCTTTTATTTTTTATGCATAGTTTAATGTGCACAATTCTCCTGCTTCCTCTGAAGGCAGGGGATTAGCAAAAAGCCGCTATTCACTCAGTAAAAGTCTTCTTTCCGGCGGGAGGAGTGACTCTCGCACCCTTTAACAGGTATTTTGAAGTCCTCACAAAGTATTTTTCCGTTTGTTTTCGCCTTAGGGATTTTCAAATCCTCAATGCCTGAAACGCGGAGTTTTCATAGGAGAAAATGACATATTAAACCCGCTAAAGCCGTTGCTGCGCGCATTTTCTTATGGAAAAAAAACCGTATCACAAACCTCAAAAGAAATATCCATACTACGATATACTACAAGTATAGAAAGTCGATTTTTGTTAGGTTTTTGTTAGGATTTGTTTTACTTTTATTTTATATGTAAAATAATAATAGCTCACATACTCTCTTTTGTATTTATTTTGCAGGGATTTTTACTTACCTTACGGTTGGCTTACAGGCAAAATAATAAAATTTTACACTGCCTTAATACGGCATTTATAGACTATTTAACTACATAAACCATATTAATACAAATTATTACTATTCAATTTTATTAATTCAAAAAAAACTTTCTCCTATGAAAAAACTATTTACAACAGTAAAGGAAAATACGATGTTAAAATCGCTTTTCTTTTGTGTAATGATATTCATGGCATTCAGTGCAAATTCGGGGTTTGCTCAGGTAATTTATCTTAATGATTTTGGGGCTACGTCAATTACTACTAAACCTTTTACAGGTACACCAGGGACATTTGATGCTAATTTAAGTTCCTCTTCATGGACAACAAGTGCTTCAGCTTTTGGAGGATTTGCTGGAAGTTCTGGTGCTTCTTTATCTTTAGCAAATTCATCCGGAACACCAACTTTCACTTTAACTTTTAACGTTGCTGCAGGCTACTCTTTAGCTGTAACAAACTTCAGTTTCTGGAGAGTAAGAAGTACTACAGGTGCTCAGAACTGGTCTATGACAATTAACGGAACATCCGTTGGTAGTGGAACAATTCCAACTTCAGGTGCTAATACAGGTTCAACTGCAGTATCAAATACAATATCAGGTTTAACAGGAACCATCACAATTGTATATACAATGAGCGGTGCATCAGGCACGGGTACAGCCAGATTAGATGATTTTTCTTTAACAGGTTCAGTAACACCGACTGCACCATCTACACAGGCATCTGCCATTACATTTGGAAATATCACAACTTCGCAAATGGATGTAAACTGGACAAATGGTAATGGTTCAAAAAGAGTTGTAATTATTAATACTGCAAATTCATTCACAGCTCCTACAGACGGAACTGACCCTTCAGCAAATACAGTTTACGGCGGTTCAGGTGAGCAAGTAGTTTATAATAATAACAGTAATACAGTAACAGTTACAGGACTTACAGCAAGCACAACATATTGGTACAGAATTTATGAATACAATGGTTCAGGTGCTACAACAAAATTTAATACGAACACGGCTACAAATAATCCGAACAGTCAGGCAACAACAAGCGGTGGTGGAGCAACCCATTTGGCAATAACATCGGTTAATGGCGGAGGTTCGCCATCTGTCGGTACAACATTCTCCGTAACTGTTCAATCGCAGGACGCAGGAAATATTGCATCAAATGTTAATTCTACAACAGGAATAACATTAACATTAAATTCAGGTACAGGTTCATTAGGCGGTACATTAACAGGCTCAATAACTAATGGTTCAAATACTGTAGTAATTTCGGGAGTAACATATAATACAGCGGAATCAGGTGTATCAATATTAGCTTCAACTAACTCAGGTATGAGTTTAACTGCAGGTGCAAGTTCAAACTTCACAGTTTTATCTGCAGCTGACCACTTAACATTTGTAAGTGTCCCGGCATCAGCAAATGTAAGTACAAATCTTACAGCATTTACTGTAGAGGCTAGAAGAAGTGATAACTCAGTGGATTTAAACTATACAGGAAGTATAACACTTAGCAAAGCATCAGGTCCTGGCGCGATTTCAGGTACAACAACAAAATCAGCTGTATCAGGTGTGGCGACTTATAACGATATTCAATTTAATACGGCAGGTTCAATCACAATGTCGGCATCAGATGGTACTATAACAGGTACCAGCGGCAGTGTAACTATAAATAATGTTACTTCTGCTACAGACTATTTCCGTTCTAATGTAGCAACAGGAAACTGGAATGTAGCAGGGAATTGGGAATCTTCACCTGATAATTCAAATTGGATTACATCAACACTTGTACCTTCTTCAACTGCAGCTACAATTTATATAAGGAACGGACACAATATCAGTACTGCGGCTTCATTAACAATAGATGAAGTTGTAATTCAGAACGGTGGAACATTAACATATAATGCAACAACATTAACTGTCAATAATGGAACAGGTGACGATATAACTATTGAAAACGGCGGTATTATGGTGTGGTCAGTTGGTACAGCTCCTACATGGGGTTCAAGTTCAACATTAAGAGTAAACAGCGGTGGTATTTTAAGAGTATCTGCAACCGGTTTAACAGCCAACGGCGCAGGTGTAAATATTTCAAATGTTGTTTATGATAATGGTTCTATTTTAGATTATACTTTATCATCCAACTTCTCTGCATCAGGTGTAACATTCTTTCCAAATGTTGATGCTTCTACAGTTCCAATTTTTAGGTTATCAAATACTTTAGCCAGTGTTGGAGGCGGATCTGCAACGGTCTTTAACGGCACATTCCAAATAGCAGGAAGCAATACAATTTCATGGCAGGGTAACTCTACAAAGACATTCAGAAATGGTGTAACTACAACCGGAACAGGAACAATGACATTAGCTTCAGGAACAGGTGTATGGGCAATATCAGGCGCAACTGCTGACTTAGGCGGTACAGGCGGTACTACACTGACACTTACAAACTCAAACGGTATTACAGTTGCTACAGGAACAACATTAACAGTAGCCGGAACGACAGTTTTAGGCACCACAACATTCACAGGGACAGGTACAGCAGCATTTTCAGGAACAAGCGGTTCAATTTCATTGAATGCTCTTTCACAGGTATCAGGATTTGCAAATTCATTTGGAGGAACTTATATCTTCACAGGAAGCTCATTACCTACAACTTCCTGCTCAAACCTGACACTTTCTAATGCTACTACAATGACAGGTGATGTAACCGTAACAGGAACATTAACATTAAACAATACACTTGCTATCGGCGGAAACACACTTTCAATCTCAAGTCCTTTAGCAGGTACATTGACCAACTTATCAAGTACTTCAAGTTCAAACTTAGTTGTAACAGGTAATAATCCTTTAATTCATATTCCTTCAACAGTAACAGCTTTAAATAATCTTACAATCAGCAACAATCAGGTTGTAACGGCAGATGGTAACATTACAATAAGCGGAACATATGACCAGTCAAACGGAATACTTGTAATCGGAACACTTGAAATCGGTACAGGTACAGGAAACGTCGGAGCATTAACAAGAAGCGCCGGTTCTGTAAGAGGTACAATAAAGAGATGGTTCAATACATCAACAACATCAGGCTCATTATTCCCGTTAGATAACGGTTCAGCAGCTTACGTAGGCGCATCTATCAGCTTCACAGGCGCACCTGCAACAGGCGGCTCGTTAACAGCGGTATATCATACATCAGGTTCAGGTACATTACCTGACCAGGGAAATGGAAATTACATTCCGGCTACTGAATTAGGTGTTAACTTTATAAACCTTGCTCCTCAATACTGGACAATTTCAGCAGGAGACGGTTTAGCAGGATTTACATACGATATTCAGCTTATCGGTAACAGTATGAACGTAAGTACAACAAACTATCAATATACAGGTGTTGTAAAGAGACCTGACAGCGGTAATCCGTGGGGATGGAGCTTTGCAAATCACGTAACAACAACAAGCCCTTCAGCAGTACCGACATTAGGCGGAACAGGATTTACATCGTTCTCAGATTTCGGTATCGGCGGTAACCAGGATAACTTACTTCCTGTTGAGTTTACAGCATTCACATCAGCAGTAAGCGGAAGAAATGTAAACCTTAACTGGGCGACTATAACAGAAACAAACAATTCAGGCTTTGATGTTGAAAGAAAATCAACAACAACAGGCTGGACAAAGATAGGCAGTGTAACAGGTCATGGAACAACAAACCAGCAGACAGCATATTCATACTCAGATGCAAACGTACCTGCAGGTAAATTCAATTACAGACTGAAACAAATAGATTATAACGGTAACTTCCATTATTACGAGCTTTCAAATGAAGTAATAATAGGAGCACCGACAAAATATGCATTATCACAGAATTTCCCGAATCCTTTTAATCCATCTACATCTATCAGCTATGAAATTCCGAGCTCAAACTTCGTATCATTAAAAATCTATGATATGATGGGCAGGGAAGTAGCAAATCTGGTAAATGAAAATCAGGAAGCAGGATTCTATACAGTGAAGTTCGATGCATCGAAGCTTTCAAGCGGAATATACTTCTATAAATTAGTATCAGATAAATTCTCAGCAACAAAGAAACTGATGCTGCTTAAATAATTAATAATGAATAGAGAATAATTAATAATTCTCGTATCTCGTTCCGATGCTCCGGCTTCGGAACGTAAGTTTAAAAGCCCTGATTCCTTAATTGGAGTCAGGGCTTTTTTGTTGAGTTACACTCTTTCTTTCCTTAAAAATCGGCGGAAAGCATCTGCATCAGAAAACCAAATCCTTTGATATCACGCCATAACTGTCATTTTCATGCCAATAGTACATAAAAATATAGTATCACTGCTACATTTGTAAATTAACAGTAGTCATACTACTATTATTTTGAGTCAAATATTAAAAATCTCAGCATATTTTAAAAACAGCAAAGAATTATCAGTTTATGCATTAAAAAATTTTATAAAAACGTAGTATATAACCTTCAATTTCACTCCCCAAGAAAAAAATAATAGTATAAATACTTTTATTTTCCTCTTAAAACCCTCTAACCTACATAAAAATATACAAGTTACTAAAGTTTTTTCAAGTAACTTGAGAAAATTACCATAATATGTATATTTATATAGCAGTTACGAAATATATTTAAACGGCACGGGAACTGTATTAGCAATAGTATTATAAAACCATCATCCCGATATGAAAAAAATCATTTACGGCCTTATGTTTGTGATGCTGACCTTCGCGGTAGCTAACAAAGGTTATTCAGATAACGGCTGCTCAGTAATGGCTTTGACAAGTCTTTCTGATGGCAACAACGTTACAATTACAAATCCGGTGACACATAACCCGGAAAACGTTTTCGCAGGTGTTATCAACGCAACAGTTGACGGTCATACAACAAAAGTATATTGTATAGACTTAAATCACACAGTAAACGTTCCATCCGGCAATTTCAATGATTCAGGATTTGCACAGCCTGAAGTAGCATGGATATTACACAATTATTATCCTTACAAAACGCTTCCTTACTCAGGTTCATTAACTGCAGCTAAAGAAGCTTCTGCAGTTCAGCTTGCAATATGGTATTTTACAGACGGAGTTGATTACAACACATTATCAGGAAACGCTGATATAAGAGACAGAGCAAAAGATATAATAGATGCAGCAATGCTTCACGGTACATTCCAGCCATGGAAGCCGATGACAATCGTTCCTGTAAGCTTATTGAACGATTGCAGCATTAAAGATACAATTAAGGTAAAAGTAGTAAACGAGTTAGGTGTCGGAGTTTCAGGAAAGACACTTACCGTATCAGTTTCTGCAGGTGGAACAGTATCACCTACAACAGTAACAACAGGAGCGGACGGATTCACCCAAAAGATAGTAGTTACCAAAGGCGGCGCTAATACAACTGTTACAGTAACAGGCGCATTAATACTTCCTCCGGGAATTAGATATTTAGCAATAAACAATCCATTGACCACCCAGCATATGGGCGGCGCTCAATTAGTTGAGGGATGCGTAACACAGCAGTTAGTATTACATTGCGATACGACAAGCAGCGGCGGTTCAGGCGGTGTAGAAACAAACTATAACTATGCAACAGCTTTATTAAAGAGACATACATTAATAATGAACGGCGAAACAACTCCTTTGATTGCAAATCAGGATTTCGTGTTCCCGCCGACATATTCATTATCACAATTAGCACCGAACCCGGGACCTTTCAATACATCAAGAGTTGAAACAACACCTTTTGATATATTAGGAATCTCAAATGCTACATCTGCATATGCAGCTGATTATAAGGCAGGCAATACAAGAGTCGGGGCAATATTCTCAACAACAACAAATGCACCCGAAGTATACAGCCACTCAAAGCCTGCATGCGACAGATTAGCAAAATTAAATTTAAATCAGCTAGAAGTAAAATATATCGATGGTCATCAGTTCTATTTAGGCGCATTATATAATCCTACAAAGAACTACACAGATAACACAATTATATTCAGCGTATATGAATCAGCAGCAGGATTTACAGTAGATAACAAATGGACAATTCAGGAATACAGTGTTCCTGCAGGTACAATCAATGTTTACAACTATCAGATCTGGGCAGCAAGTCCTGAAGCAGCAGTTGAAATAACAAGAAGCGTACTTACTAAGTTTGCAGGTTTCAAGCCTGTGGCTTATCCTACAGTTGGTCTTAAATCACCTGACATATTCATTAAATCTTCATCATATACAAATGACGGAAAGATAAGAATGAATATAAAAAATAATTTCGGCTCAAATCAGCTTATTAACGTAGCATTTCATGTCACAAGACAGCAGGGAATGCCAGAGCAGGTTGTTAATCAAGCATTCACATTAACACCGGGAGAAAATTCATTCTCATACAATATCGGCTACATGTCAAGTGCATCGGTATTTATGTCAGAAAACAACGGATTCAAAGATGCTGTATTTGTAGGCGGCGGTATTTATGGAAACTATGCAGGTCCATTAAGCACAGTAAGTGAATTCAGTTTCTTCCAGGCAAGCACACCAACCTTACCTTCTAATTCGTTCTTATTCCCGGGCGGAGTAAAAATGAGAGGAAATCTTGGTGATAAAGTTTATATCTCAAGAAGCTTAGATGGTGCTTATGAGGGAGTTAACTTAACAAACTTCACAAAATTAAGATTTGAAGCAATCGGTTCAGGTACATTAAGCGTTATCCTTGAAGCAAAGGTAAACGGACAATATGTATATCCGTTTGTTAACGTTCCTTTAACATCTTCGTATGCAACTAAGGAAATAGATTTATCACTGTTCAAAATCAACGGTGTATCTGTTGACTTAAGCAGCATTACTTTAGTGAACTTCCAGCTTAGCAAACAATACAATTCAGGTATGAGCAGCTACGACTTCTCAATAAAAAATGCAGGAATACTTGCTAACCCGATTGGAATTTCAAATAATGAAGGAACTGTTAAAGATTATTCATTATCACAAAACTATCCTAATCCTTTCAATCCGGTAACTACAATTTCCTTCTCTGTACCAAAACAGGATTTCGTAAGCTTAAAAGTTTACAACGTTCTTGGTAAAGAAGTAGCTTTATTAGTTAACGATGTAAAGGCAGCAGGAATATATGATATATCATTCGATGCATCTAAATTAGCCAGCGGAGTTTATTTCTATAAACTTGAAACAAGCAGCTTCTCAGATGTAAAGAGAATGATTGTAACAAAGTAAAATAGATTTGGTTTATATGGGTTGTACCCTAAGCCCTGTGAGTTTTTCTTCTCACGGGGCTTTTTTTATTTATAATTTTTTTGAATCAGAAACGAATTTAAAAAATTTATGTTATAAAGTATAAGTAGTTACATAATGTCATAAAGCCCTGTGAGTTTGGTTTCTCGCAGGGCTTTTTTATTTTATATTTGTAAGGTTTTTGTTAGGATTTTTTTTATATTATTATATGTTCAATTAAACACTTTTATAGCTATGAAAAAGTTACTTTACATATTTTTGTTTTTATTTGGTTTCACATCATTAACACACGCTGCTTTATTTACACCGGGGAATATCGTTGTTGTTAGAATCGGTGACGGAGTTGCTTCACTTACATCTGCAGCTTCTAAAATTTCCCTTCTTGAGTTTACACCGTTAGGTTCATTGGTACAAACTGTAGATCTGCCTGTAACATGGTCAGGTGCTAACAAGCCTATAACTACAACTGGCACTTCTACTTCAGAAGGATTTATTTATTTAACATCAGATGGTCAGTTTCTTATAATTGGTGGATATGTAGCTATTCCCGGAACAGCCACAGTAACTAATACCACACAACGAGTTGTTGCATTTATAGATCAGGCCGGAACAATCGAAACAAAAACTATATTTACGGGCGCGGCTGCAACAAATTTAAGATCAGCTGTTGCAGACGGAAGTAATGTATGGGTAGCATCATCAACAACCGTTTTTTATAATCCTAAAAATTCTGATTCAACAACAACTCCAACCTCTATTGTTACACAGAACAGTAGAGTTCTGAATATTTTCAATAATCAATTATATCTGAGTTCTGCTTCAGGCTCATTCAACGGAGTTAATACTTTAGGCACAGGTTTGCCCACTACCGCAGCAACACTTTCACTGCAAACAACCGGTGGATACACAACTAAATCTAATTACGGATATGTATTTTCTACGGATGGAAAAACCGTCTATGCTGCAGATGACGGCTCATTTGCAAATGGTGGGGGAATAAGAAAATATTCTTCACCAACTGCGTGGACTTCTCCATATACTTATAATTATACACTGAACAATTTTTCAGGAGGTGAAAGAGGTGTTATCGGAGATTTCTCCGGTGCAAATCCAATCCTTTATACTGTCAGACAAGATACATTGTTTACAGTTACAGATGCAGGTGACAGCACAGCTTCATTAACAATGCTTGCCACTGCGGGAACAAATTATGTTTTCAGAGGAATTGCATGGGCTCCTAATTTCATTGTACCCGTTGAACTTTCTTCATTTACTTCATCAGTAAACGGCAACAATGTATCACTTAGCTGGTCTACAGTTTATGAACAAAACAATTCAGGATTTGATGTTGAAAGAAAATCCACAAGTTCACTTTGGACAAAAATTGCTAACATTTCCGGTAACGGAACTTCAAACAGACCTCAAAGTTATTCATTCCAGGATAACAATTTATCGTCAGGAAAATACAGTTACAGACTGAAACAGATTGATTACAACGGAAACTTCAAATATTATGACTTATCAAATGAAGTTTCATTAGGTGTTCCATCGAAATTTGAATTATCACAAAATTTTCCAAATCCTTTCAACCCTGCAACAACAATAAATTATCAGCTGGCAAATGCAGATTTTGTTAGTCTGAAAGTTTACGATATAATGGGAAGGGAAATCGCAAACCTTGTGAACCAATCACAGCCGGCAGGATTTTACTCGGTAAAATTTGATGCTTCTTCTTTAACCAGCGGAATATATTTTTATGAAATCAGAACAAGTAATTTTTCTGAAGTGAAAAAGATGATGCTGAACAAATAAAATTTTATTAAAAAATTATTTTATAATTCAAAGCCCTGCAGGAATTTTCCTACAGGGCTTTTCTGATTCCATATTAATTTCCATATTAATATGTCTATTAAACTCAAATTAACTTATCATTTCAATCATCAACAATCCGGGTAATTATTAATTTAATTTGTTCAGAAAAATCAATTATAATCTTAGTAATCAATAATTTGTTTTGCATTAATACCTTTATTTTGCAGACATAAATGCGTAAATTTAACAATTAAATATTACTTCATTTGTTATCTCGCCTATTCCGTAATACCCTGATAACATCCGTTTTTTATATTACTGATTAATATTTACATTAACACCATTCATTAATTCAAATACATACTATGAGAAAATTTACTTCCAAAAGTCATTTGTTTCTACTAACAATCGGACTTACAATGCTTGTTTTATTAAGCGCAAATGTTAGTTTCGGACAATTATTTACAGAGCCATTTAATTATACAGCGAGTCCTACTAACGGATTATCCGCACAAAGTTCAGGTGCATGGATAAGATTAAATACAGGAGATTCGATATTGGTTGAAAGTGGAAATTTAACTTATACAGGTTTTCCCGCTTCGACAGGAAACAGAATAACATACGGAGGCGCCGGGTCAGAAAATTACAGAGTATTCACTAATCAGGCAACTGGAACGGTCTATGCATCATTTCTGCTTAAAGTAAATTCTGTATCTTCGCTTAATACAACGGGCGGCTATACTGTTGGTTTCGTTGAAAACGGTTCAACTACAAACTATGCAGCAACAGTTTGGCTTAGGAATAATGCAGCAGCCGGTACTACTCAATACAATATAGGTATCAATCCCAGAACAACGGCTGCCAATACAGCCTGGGTCGCAACACCATTAGATACAGGTACAACATACTTAATAGTTATGTCTTATCAGATTGTAGCAGGCACTACAAATGACATTGTAAAAATCTGGATAAATCCCGCTCTAGGCGGAAGTGAGCCGGCTGCAAATCAAACTGCAACCAATACACTTACGGATTTGAACGGAATTCAAAAAATATTGTTAAGACAAGATGCAGCAGCAACAACTCCGGTATTAGTAATGGATGAGATGAGAGTTGGTGTAGCATGGTCAGAAGTAACTCCTTCAGAAATAGTCGGAAGTGCAACAGTTACAACAGATTTAACTGGTTTTACAGGCGCATTCGGAGGAGTAGTTGTTGGAGGTTCATCTTCATCTTCAAGCTATACAGTTTCAGGAGCAAATTTAACGAGCGATATTTTAATTCATCCGCCAACAGGTTTTGAAATAAGGACTGGCGCAAATCCTTTTTCTACATCCGATATAACACTTACACAATCAGGCGGAATAGTAAATTCAACTACCATCGATGTAAGATTTACACCAACAGGCACAGGTTCAGTTTCAGGTAATGTTGTTAACTCTAGTACAGGTGCTCCAGATGCAAACGTTCCTGTAAGTGGTAATGGATTGTCTGCTCAGCCGACAGTACAGTCATCGAATGTAACTTTTGCATCAGTAGGTTCTAATTCATTTACTATTAATTTTAATGCAGGTAACGGAACGAACAGAATCGTCCTTGTGAAATCAGGCAGCGCAGTAGATGCAAATCCTGTAAACGGAGTATCATATACAGCTAATTCTGCGTTCGGTTCAGGCACACAGATAGGAACAGGAAATTATGTGGTTTATAACGGAACAGAAACAAGTGTTTCAGTTACGGGTCTTAGCGGTTCTACAACTTATTATGTTGCAGTACTGGAATTCAATGGTTCAGCAGGTTCGGAAAACTATTTTCTTACATCTCCTGCTACAAACAACCAACTTACACTTGAGCAAATTACTTCTGTGGTAATAAATAAATATCAGAATTCTACACCTGACGGAGTCGAATTATTAGTAATTCAGAATAATCTTGATATGAGAGGAATGATTATAAAAGATTTTTCAGGAAGTATGGCAACTGACGGGGGTGGAAAATTCCAGTTTACTACTAACACTTTATGGAGCAGCGTTCCGGCAGGGACTCTTATAGTTTTAAGAAACAATGCAACGGCAGCAGACTCAGTTGCGGATGATTATTTAGTGGATGTAGGTTTAACTAATACAAGCTTCTTTACAAATCTTGGAGGTACATTTGATATTGCGACAACAGAAGTAGTTATGATAAAAACTGCAGGTTCAGATCCTGCAGGTGTTAACGGATGTATTCACGCTCTTGCAGGAGGTACGGCAGGTACTTTCTTTACGTCTGCGCCAACACCGAAATTAATTGCGACAGGTACATCAGGAACAAATTTCTTTGTTTATGCTAATAACACAAACTCAGTATTAGCTGACTATAACGGAACAGATGCAACAGGCGGAGCAACGGGATTAACATTCGGTACAGGAAATAATGCTTCAAATACAGCATACATAAATTCATTACGAAACATTACGTATACTGCTGATGGGGTTATTCCTGCAGGTTCATACAGCAGCATTACCATTAACGGTTCAGGTATAGTCGTAACCTTAGGTGGAAACGTTACAATCGGAACTTTGACTCTGATTGATGGTTTTCTTGAGCTCGGTACAAATGATCTCACAGTTAATTCTACAGTAGGAGGAAACTCTTCAACTTATGTCAGAACTAACGGTACAGGAAAACTTAAAATTAATAATGTCGGAAATACATTCATAGCATTTCCAATAGGAAACACTTCTTATAATCAGGTTCTTATTAATAATGCTGGAACGGTTGACAATTTTTCAATTAATGTTCAAAATTCAATTGATAATCCAACAATTGATAACAATCAGGCAGTTCAACTTCAGTGGAATATTTCTGAAGACGTACCAGGCGGCTCAGATGCTACTTTAAATTTCAGATGGCCCGGGTCTGCTGAAGGTATTAATGTAAATCACTCTCTTTTAAAAATAGGTCACTTTACAGGTGGAAATTATGTAGAAGTCCCAAGTGATCCGATAGTTGATTTAGGCGGAATATATACGATTTCTTCAACCGGAGGTGTTACATCATTCTCTCCATTCATCATTGCAAATCAAGGTATTGCACCTGTTGAACTTTCATCTTTCACTTCAATCGTAACAAGAAATACAGTAAAGCTTAACTGGTCAACAATTTCTGAGATTAATAACTCAGGATTTGATATCGAAAGAAAATCAGTTACAAGCGATTGGACTAAAGTCAGCAATGTAAACGGAAACGGAACTTCAAATAATGTTCACACCTACACATACGATGACAGAAATCTTACAACAGGAAAATATAACTACAGATTGAAACAAATTGATTTCAATGGTAACTATAAATACTATCAATTAACAAATGAAGTTGAAGTAGGAATACCAAACAAATATGACTTATCGCAGAATTATCCGAATCCGTTCAATCCTTCTACAACAATAAATTATGAGCTTCCGAAATCAAATTTTGTAAGCTTAAAAATTTATGATATGATGGGAAGGGAAGTTGCAAACTTAGTTAACCAAACTCAGGATGCAGGATTCTATTCAATTAAATTCGATGCTTCAAAACTTTCAAGTGGAATTTATTTTTATAAAATACAGGCAGCAGATTTTTCAGCAGTGAAGAAACTTATGCTTGTAAAATAATAATTAAATCATAGATCGCACTGATATATAATAATTGAGAAAATCCTTTCATAAATTATAAATATCATTTTTAAGCAGTGAAATTTGTGATTAAAATTTAAGCCCTCTCCGGAATTTCGGAGGGGGCTTTTTTTTTAGAACAATAATATATTAATAGGAATTAAGCATTAATTTTTTTAATTTTATACACCTCTAAGTTATAAAATTTACATCAATACAATTATTACCATATATAGATTATTTCCGGAGCTATATTTCAATTGTTATCGTGTAACCTTTTAATAAATCTCAAAGTTTCTCAATCCTTTTGCAGCATTGCTGGCGTCGTGCATGCAAATTTATTTATTTTTATTAATACAAAATCCTAACTATATATCTATAGTTAAAAATAAAATTACACTGATTAGTACATCTGAGAATTTTGTTCGACAAAGAAGATGGTACTTATAAAGTAAGATATTCAATCACCGATTGCGGGATTTTAATGTGCCTGTATGAATATGGGGTATTCATTCTTAAATAATCATATTTCAATCACGCTTCGGTGATTAATTTTTAAAGCCCTTAGGAAATTCCATAAGGGCTTTTTTTATTTAATAAAATCTCACAAAATTGGAACGAGTCTGAGGTTTTTTTGTTTGAGTTCTTAACTTTAAAATAAAATTTTATTATGCTCAGATTTTTAAAGACAAGTTTTAATTCTTCACAATTAAATATTGTGCTGCTGATAATACGCATTGCAGTTGGTTCTTTTATGCTTTCACATGGAATACCGAAGCTGATGAAGTTTTTTTCAACCGGAGATATAACGTTCAGCGATCCCTTAGGCGTAGGTACTATTCCGTCTTTGATAATGGCAATATCAGCTGAAGTTTTTTGTTCTATTTTTGTTATTCTGGGACTTGGGACGAGAATTGCAGTTATTCCCCTTATAATAACTATGCTTGTTGCGGTAAAATTTGTTCATGCAAACGACCCGTTCGGGAAGAAAGAGTTGGCTTTGATGTATCTTACAGTGTATTTATTGTTGATAGTTGCCGGAAGCGGAAAGTACTCATTCGATCAATGGCTTTTGAACAGGCAGAAAAAAGATGATGCGCTCAATAATGCGAACACACAGAAAATTTAAGTATTCTGAAAAAGCCCCGGAGGAAATATCTTCGGGGCTTTTTTATTTAAATGAACTTCTTACAGAAATGTCAGTTACACTTTTAATACACAAAGTTCACTGATTTTCATTATAAAAATCTTAATCTCTATTATTATAATACGGCATGATTAATGCTTAATATAATGTTGTTAAGCTTATTCATTGTTAATAAGAAAGAGAGTGTCCTTTCATAAACTACAATCCATAATCTACAATTCACAATATACAAGTTCACATTCTCATCGATGTTTATTTAAAATACACTGTTACAGTGTTTTTCCCCTGATGCTGTTCATCTGATAACTCAATTCTACAACTGTTTTACTAAAAAATTTCTTTATGAAAAAAATTTCGTTCGCTTTTATTTTTATATTTGTAATAACTCAATATACATTCAGTACTACATATTATGCTCAGGGCAATTCAAACCCGAATGTTTTAGCTAACTGGAACACTATTCCCGCAGGAGGAGGAACATCTCCGGCTGACTTTACCACTGGTACAAATGATATTTTTGAAATACAGGCAGGTCATACGATGACTCTCACCGGCTCTTCGTGGACAATTTCAGGAACGGGTCTATGCCAAGTTGACAGCGGAGCCACACTTATCTGTTCTTCATCATTTTTCACAACGGGATTGACTGTTGCAAACGGCGGATTTCTTACGGCAACATCAACAGTCGGAGTTAATAACGGACAGACAGGTTTTGATTTTATCATAAACGGCATTTATAAAAACTCGGCAAGCACTGCTTACGGCAGCGGCGCTACAGGAACATGCACATCTACCGGTAAATTTCAGCTTGCTTCAACTACAGCGGCAGGAACAGTTCCGGTATTAACATGGGACCCTGCTTCGACAATAGAAATTATGGGTTATACTTCTTTTACAGGGAATATGGCATGGGGAAATCAAACGTTCGGAAATGTTATCTGGAACTGTCCTAGTCAGACAGGTACTCCTAATGCAAATTCAACACTCAGAACTATCAGAGGAGATTTAACGATTACAAATACTGGTACAGGTTCATTCAGACTTTTTGCGAACACTGCTGCTACATTAAATATATCAGGAAATCTGAAAATAGATGCCGGTACTTTTGCATTTGTAAGCGGAAGTTCAGTTTCAACTGTTAATGTTACCGGAAATGTTACAGTTAACGGAGGCACTCTGAAAATCGGAACAGCAACAACTCAGACTAATGTTGCGAAACTTTCAGTAGCAGGGAACTTGTTGATAAATGGAGGCACCATTGATTTTAAAGACGCTAACGCTGTTACAGGTGCTAACATATTTGAGGTCGGCGGGAATCTCAGCTTAACAACGGGAACACTTACACAAACAGGAAGCACGTCAGGCACGGAAGGTTCGTTAAGGTTTATTGATACTACAACATGGAGCTCAGGAGGGACATTCACTAATAATTACATCAATACAACTGTTAATGCAAATTCATTACTGACACTAAACAATGATTATCCGGAGGCAGCTTCAAGAACATTAACAGTTAACGGAGTTCTTAATGGCGGAGCAAGTTCAGTTACAGGAGCAGGAAATTTTCTTCTTGCAGCTACAGGAACATTAAAAAGCGGAAATGACTTAGGCATAGATGGCAGCATTGCAGTTTCAGGCACTAAAACTTTTACAAGCGGAGCGGGATATGAATTTAGCGGAACTTCTGTACAGTCAACAGGAACTACATTACCGGCGGCAATTACAGGGGCATTAACATTTTCAAATACGGGTGGAGTTGTAACTCTTTCACAGTCAACTTCAAATACAGGTACTACTACAGTTAGTCCCGCCGCAATAGTTGATATTGCAAATTTTGATATGACGGGTTCAGGGGGCGCATCTGTTTTAACAGGTTCAGGAAAAATAAGATTATCAGGAGATCTTTCTACACAGATTACAGGTTACAATACAAATACATTTTCAGGAACTTATGAGTTTTCAGGATCACAAACCGTGCCTGCAGGAACTTATACAGGAATAACAGTAAACGGGCCGGGAATTACAATCGGCGGCGATGTTGTGATTTCAGGATTACTTACTCTTACAAACGGAAATATTACTCTCGGCACAAATAATATTACAGCTAACGGTACTTCAGGCGGATCTGCATTAAGTTATGTTGTTACTGACGGAACAGGCTCGCTTTTTGTAAATAATGTAGGGAATACTGACGTGTTATTTCCTGTAGGACGAACAACATACAGCCCCGTAACTATAAATAATTTAGGAACAGCAGATAATTATTCTGTAAATGTTCAGAATACAATTACAAATCCTACTTTTAATGATGAAAATGCAGTGCAAAAACAATGGAATATAACTGAGCTTATTCCCGGAGGCAGCGATGTAATTTTAACGATGCAATGGACAACTGCCGATGAAGGCACTCTATTTGACAGGAATTCTTCAGCTCTTCATTTAGGACATTGGAACGGGACAGCATATGAACCATATAGCGCAACCTTAGGCGGTTCGGCAGGAACGTGGACTGCAACAGCAACAAATAAAAATTCATTTTCTCCGTTTATCGTTGGAGATGATGCTGCGCTGCCGGTTGAACTTTCATCATTTACATCAAATGTAAATTTGAACAATGTGAAGTTGAGCTGGTCGACTATATCTGAATTAAATAATTCAGGATTTGAAATTGAAAGAAAATCGGAGAGCAGCGCATGGACTAAAATAAATAATATTGCCGGAAACGGGACTTCAAATATTGTTCATAATTATTCATACGAAGATAAAAATCTTACTGAAGGAAAATACAACTACAGACTAAAACAGATTGACTTCAACGGTAATTTTAAGTACTACAGTTTGTTTAATGAAGTAATTATCGGAGCTCCGAAAAATTTTGCTTTGTCACAGAATTATCCTAATCCTTTTAATCCTTCAACTATCATTAAATACGAATTGCCATTAGAGGCATTTGTGACTTTAAAAGTATATGATATGATAGGGAAGGAAGTTGCAAATCTTGTAAGTGAAAGCAAAGCATCGGGATATTATACAGTTAAATTTGATGCATCAAAACTTTCAAGCGGAATTTATTTTTATAAATTACAGGCAGGGGATTTTGTTGCGGTAAAAAAACTGATGCTGGTGAAGTAGGATAATTTTTAAGTAAATAAATAAAAAACCCTGAGAGAAAAACTTTCAGGGTTTTATTATAAAAAAGTGCAGATTCCGTTCAGATAATTATATAATAAAACAAGAGGATATTCTCAACTTTACATAACGCGAAAATAAATATATGTATTAACAGTAAAATAATTTCACTATGTAAATTTTCGCGAAACTTTTGCGAAAATAGCACAAAATTAGCTATTTTATCGGCTTATCATAAATTCTGTAAGTCTTGTAAACATGCGCGCCCAATTTTTCTGAAGTCTGCTTCATTGCATAGTTATCTTCAAGCACCCACGAAATTTCCGCGCCTTTGTATCCGTTTCTGTTGCCTGCTTTAATAATATCCTGATAGAAAATAGCGTCGATACCTTTCTTGTGGTACTCTTTATTTACACCCATGATAATTACACGGAGTAAATCAATTTTCCCTTTATAATAAAGCAGTTTAAAAATTCCGGTAGGGAATAACGTCCCGTTCATTTTATGGAGTACCTGATTAAAATCAGGCAGCGCAAGTGAAAATCCGATTGGCTTTCCGTTTGCTTCTGCAAAGACAATAAAATCTTCCACTGCAATCGGTTTCAGAGCTTTGGCAATGTACTTGAATTCATCTTCCGTCATCGGCACAAAGCCCCAGTTATCTTCCCATGCATTATTATAAATTTCTCTTATGCGCTGTACTTCATTATCAAAATCTTTCAGGTTTACATTACGGATTGTAATGTTCTCACGCTTCTTAACCATGTTGGAAATTCTTTCAAGCTGAGCCATCTTTGCCTCATTGTTTATTACTTCTTTGGGAATATAAAGAGCGAGTAAATCCTTTACTTTTGAAAATCCATAATCCTCAATCAGGTCAATATAATATGGCGGATTGTAAGTCATGAGCAGTACAGGAGGCGAATCGAATGAATCGATAAGTAAACCGCATTCGTCATTGGTTGAAGGATTTACAGGTCCGCGGACTGTATCCATTCCTTTATCCTTCAAAAATTTGTAGGCAGTATCAAAAAGAGCACGTGATACTTTTTTATCGTTTATGCATTCAAAAAAACCGAAGAAGCCGACTTTATCGTTATAAAATTTATTATGATTGTGATTAACAATAGCTCCGATTCTTCCAACTAATTTCCCGTCAATTTCTGCTAAGTATAATTCAACATCTGCATGTGTGAAGAATGGATTTTTATCAGGATTAAGATTATTTTTTACATCGAATTTCAAAGGCGGAACCCAGTTCGGGTAATCTTCGTAAATTTTCCATGGAAGATTTATGAATTTATTTTTATCGGAATCGTTTTCAACTTTCCTTATTTTTATTTCGCTCAATTTTTTATATTTGTTTGTACTAACATAAAAAATTTAAGTCTAATTTATAAGTGAAATAAATGATAGCGAACACTGAATCGAACTTCATAATATTATATTTTTACTCACAAATCAAAAAAAGTTTCGTTGAATATTAGAAGTGAATGTCGTAGTTTTGACTAAAACAAAATCAACGAGATGAAATTATTTGTTTTTCTTATTGCCTCACTTTTATTTACAAACTCATATTCCTCCGAAATATGGGTTCCTGCAGGCACAATGTCATCCGGTAATACTGACTGGGTTTATGCAATGAACTCGAATTCAGCAGGTGAGATATTTGCCTCAAGCTGGGCAGTTGGAATTTACAAAGGTTCAGCAGGTAGTACTACTTCATGGAACTTCTCCGGACTTTCCGGAAAAAGAATTAGTGATTTATTCGTTGCTCCAAACGGAAACATTTTCGGTTATTCGCACACTACAAGTACAGCCTACATCCACCGCTCAACTGATAACGGAGCTACATGGCAGGATGTTTATACAAGGGCATTCCCCAATAATTATGCAGGCGGCGGCGGTATGGTTTTCCCGTTGGATGGTTCCATAGTTGCAGCTTTTGCAGTTACAGTAGGACCAACAATAGGTGATGTTGCAACGTATGTTTTCAAATCTACAGACGGCGGAAGCACCTGGGTACAAAAAAGCATTATACAGGCTGGATTTGTTGGCGGTATGAAATTGTTGAAGGATGGAAGAATTTTCATGGGAACTTCACTTTCAGGAGTGGTTAAATCAACAAACAACGGTGAGAATTGGAGCTCGATGAATACATTCTCTCCAATTTATATTCACAATATTCTGCAGGATAAAGATGAAGATATTTATGTATGCGATGCATACGGACCGAACCGTTCTACAAATAACGGACAAACATTTTTTGCAGTGAATACGCCTGCTCCCGGCGGACTTATGATAGAAACTTCTTTTGTTGATTCACGTGGTGATTTTTATATTTCATATGACCATAACAATATTTACCGTTCAACAAATAAAGGAAGTACTTGGGAATTGTTAAATACAGGACTAACGGGAACGACATATATTTGTTCTTTCACTGAAGCTAACGGAAAAATTTATGCAGGTACAAATAATAAAGGGGCATTTTACCTTAGTACCGATGTGGTTGGTATTTCTAATGGATATGAAACTGTAAAAGAATTTTCTTTAAGGCAAAATTATCCTAACCCATTTAACCCTGTGACAAATATTTCTTATAATGTTCCGAAATCTTCTCTAGTTAATTTATCAGTATATGATATGCTCGGTAAAAAAGTTGCTGAGCTTGTAAACGAAAATATATCAGCAGGGAACTATGAAATAATTTTTGATGCGTCAAAACTATCCACAGGAGTTTATTACTATAAACTTCAGACTGAAAGTTTTTCGGAAACTAAAAAAATGATTTTATCAAAATAAATTATTTAGATTTAATTTATAAATGTGCAGTAATATTTATAATTTAATATTACTCACAAATTTCAAAAAGTTTCTTTGAAAATAATAAAACTTTAAATTAATTTTGCATTACATCTATTTATCATTCCAGTTCTCCCCGATACCGATGTAAAAACTAAATGAAAAAAATTAACATGAAAAAAATAAATTTAATACTTCTCTTTTTACTTTACTGCGGAATTTCTGAGGCGGGGACATGGCTTCCAACGGGTTCCTTAGCAAGTAACTGCGCAATTTTTACAATGACAGGAACTACTGGAGGAGATGTAATTATCTCGGATTACAATTCAATGCTGCAGAAAAAATCAGCAGGCAGTATGACATGGACACCGGCAGGATTATCAGGTAGGAAAGTCAGATACCTTACAACTTTACAAAACGGAGATATTTATGCAATATCGGGAACAGGTTCATACATTGCTTCAAGCACATCAATGATTCACCGGTCTACGGACGGAGGGACAACATGGCAGGATTTATTCAGCAGAAATTTTCCTTTTAACAATATGGTCGGCGGAGCGATGACTGTCATGCAGGACGGTTCATATCTTGCGGCTATCCCTGTTCAAAAGGGACCTACAATCGGTAACATTGTATGGACATTGGTTTATAAATCTACTGATAATGGCACAACATGGTTTGCGAAAGATTCAAATCAGACAGGGGAGCCTAAAGGAATGATAACCGTTGGTGATAATAAAGTTTTTTTGGGAAGCACTGAAGACGGCGTTTATTACAGTGCAACAGGCGGTGACCATTGGTGGCCGATTGATACAACTACTCACTTCTTTGGGACTCGATACACTATGGACATTGTAAAGTCACGTGAAGGCACAATATTTTATACTGAAGGAGCTAAAGTAAGAAGAAGCACAGATAACGGGTTACATACAACAATATTGGTAACTCCAAGTCCGTCATCTTCAATAAATGCTATCTGCGTGGAATCTGATAATGAAATGTATATAGCAACGGATGATAAGAAAGTATATAAATCAACTAACATGGGTGACACGTGGCAGGTAATGACGACAGGACTTCCTGGCGCCGCAAATGTTTACTCATTAAAAATTATTGACGGAAAATTATTTGCAGGTACTTATGCTTACGGAGTATTTTATTACGAGCCGGATGCTGTGGGAGTTCAGAACGGAAGTGAAACAGCAAGTAGTTTTGCTTTGAATCAGAATTACCCCAATCCTTTTAATCCTACTACAAAAATTTCTTTTTCAATTATTAAGTCTTCATTTGTGAATTTGAGTGTTTACGATATGCTTGGTAAAAAAGTCAGTGAAATTGTTAACGGTGTAAAAGCAAATGGAAATTATGAAGTAACGTTCGATGCATCATCACTTTCAGGAGGAGTTTATTTTTATAAACTTCAGACTGAAGATTTTTCGGAAATTAAAAAAATGACTTTGATAAAATAGGATTTCATAGCACCTATTTAATATATGCTTCCCGTCTAAATTCAGAAGGGAAGCATTTTTTTTAGATAAATTTTGTAAAAATTATTTTCAATTGTTTTAAAACTTTCCCGAACTTACTCCATTTAAATCCGTCTTTATTTTTTCTAAATTGACAAATGCGAAAAACTATACCTCTTTTTCTTCTGATAATATTATCAGTCAGCCCCTTATTTAATTTGTCTTTTTCTCAGGAGCTTAATCCTGTTGCACCTACTACTGCAAAAGAAAGATTAGAAACTTTCAGCTATAAAAAACAGATGCAGGAAAATTCAATATTGAAAAACACTGAATTTGAAAACATCGGTCCTTCAATTATGAGCGGACGCGTAGTTGATGTGGAAGTCTCACCTAGTGACCCTACAATATTTTATGTTGCATACGCATCGGGCGGATTGTGGAAGACAGTTAATAACGGAATGTCATTCACTCCATTATTTGATAATGAAGCCGTGATTACCATAGGAGATATTGCTGTTGACTGGACGAATAATATTATTTATGTAGGAACAGGTGAAAATAATTCAAGCCGTTCCTCATACTCAGGTACAGGAATATATAAATCAACTGATGACGGCAAATCATGTAGTAACACCGGACTGGAAGAAACTCAGCACATAGGAAGGATTTCAATCGACCCGAAAAATCCGAACAAAATATTTGTTGCAGCATTGGGACATTTATATTCTCCGAATTCAGAAAGAGGAATTTATGTCAGCGAAGATGCGGGAAAGACATGGAAGCACACTTTGAAAATTGATGATAATACAGGCGGAATTGATTTAGTAATCGACCCTTCTAATTCAAACACAGTTTACGCATCAATGTGGTACAGAACAAGAAGAGCATGGAATTTTGAAGAGAGCGGTTCCACATCAGGAATTTATAAAAGCATAGATGGCGGCAACACATGGAATTTAATCACAACATCTTCATCGGGATTTTTAACGGGAAAAGAAGCAGGAAGAATTGGTCTGGCTATATATCCAAAGAATCCGCAGATAATTTATGCAGTGGTAGATAATCAGAACTCATCAGCTAACAAAGATGAAGATCATGATAAGCTTACAAAGGATGGTCTGAGAAAAATATCTGAAGATGAGTTTATGCGAATTGATACAGCAAAGCTGAAAAGTTTTCTAGAAGATAACGGATTTCCCGAAGAATATACTGCCGAAAAAGTTTATGAAATGGTTTCGAATAAATCCATTAAGCCGAACTCATTAGTTGAGTATCTTGAAGATGCAAATACATTACTTACAAATGCCGAAGTAGTAGGGGCTGAAGTTTACCGTTCGGACAACGGCGGCGCAAGCTGGAAGAGAACACATTCAGAGAGTTTAGAAGGAATTTTCAGCACATACGGTTATTATTTTTCGCGCATATCGGTTTCTCCCACAGATGAAAATAAAATTTATGTTATGGGAGTGATTGTAGTAAAATCCTCTGATGGCGGAGCTACGTTCAAATCAATTAACGAAGACAATGTTCATGCAGACCACCACTACATGTGGGTTGATGCAAACCGTGAAGGACATTTAATAAACGGCAATGACGGCGGGCTGAATTTATCTTACGATGACGGAAAGACATGGCAGAAACTGAACGCTCCCGCTGTGGGACAGTTTTATTCAATCAATGTAGATAATGAAAAACCGTACAATGTTTACGGCGGCTTGCAGGATAACGGCGCGTGGGTGGGACCAAGCAATTATCAAAAGAGTCTGGACTGGCAGCAGTCAGGTGAATATCCATATAAAAGCATTATGGGCGGCGACGGCATGCAGGTGCAGATTGACAGCAGAAATAAGGATATAGTTTACACAGGTTATCAGTTCGGAAATTATTTCAGAATAGACAGAAGCAAAAATGATTACAAACAAATCACTCCGCAGCATAAACTTGGTGAGAGGCCATACAGATTTAACTGGCAGACTCCGATTAAACTTTCTCCCCACAATCAGGATATTTTATATATTGGGTCTAATAAATTACACCGCTCATTTAACAGAGGAGACACCTGGGAAGCAATATCAGGTGATTTGACAAATGGCGGAAAAATAGGGGATGTTCCTTACGGAACATTAACAACTATTGATGAATCTGTTTTGAAATTCGGTTTGCTTTATACGGGAAGTGATGACGGCGCGGCTTACGTATCGAAAGACGGGGGAAATTCATGGGAGAAAATTTCAAATGACCTTCCGCAAAATTTATATGTATCAAGAATAAGGGCATCAAAGTTTGATACAGCAAGGGTTTACATTTCATTGAATGCATATCGTTACGATAATATGGAATCATTTGTTTTTGTATCGGATAATTACGGAAAAAAATGGGAGAGAATCGGCAAAGACTTGCCCGCAGAGCCGGTAAATGTAGTGATTGAAGATTCTGAAAACAAAGATATTTTGTTCGTAGGTACAGATGGAGGATTGTACTGCTCATTAGACGGCGGAAAAACTTTTAATTCGATGAGTAAGGGATTACCAAATGTACCTGTGCATGATTTAGTTATTCAGGCAAGGGAGCATGATCTGATTGTAGGAACTCACGGACGCTCGCTTTATAAAACGAATTTATCTGATATAGAGAAATTAAATTCGTCTGAGCTTGATAAAGATCTTGTCTTTTATGATATAGATAAAAGCACATACAACAGAAACTGGGGAATGAAACAGGGCAGATGGGGAGATATATTTAATCCTAAAATTAATTTCACTTTCTATAGCAAAAACCCCGGTCAATATAAAATTACAATCTATTCAGATGATAAAATTGTAAATCAATTAACAGGCAGCTATTTAGCAGGCTTGAATTATATTGAATATGATTTATCAATCGATACTTTAACCGGTAAATCATACTTCGATTTTATTTCTGATAAATATAAGAACGATAAAAAAATAAAAATTAAACTTAAGGACTCGGGTAAATATTATCTTCCTCCCGGCAAATATAAAGTTGAGCTTGATGCTAACGGTACAAAAGAGACTAAAGAGTTTGAAATAAAAGAAAGCAAAAGAAATAACGGAAAACCCTCTCCTTTCCCGAAAGAAAATGAATCAGAGAGGGATTAAAATTTTCCAATTATTTTTTTGGCTCTAGACCCTGATTACCTGTATCAAGTGTAAATTTCCATTTGCCTGATTTATCTTTTTTCCAGATAGTCACGTAAGTGCCTTTGCGTATATCCTCAGAGCCGTCTTCTTTTTTTACGTGCATTTCCCAGGTGCCGTAGGTGTAGCCAAGCTCACCTGATTCAGCTATATCTGCATACAGCGGCGCCCATGTAAGCGTTAAATTCTTGTCATCATTTTCTAAAATGTCTTTTGTGATAGTTTCTTTTCCGACTATAGGATAAGTGTATGGTCGGAGCAAGACTCCGTTATCTGCGACGTATACAATAAAAGCGTGATTCATACCTTTCTCTTTCGATAAATTTGAGAATTCAATATCGACCTGAATTAATTCGTCTTTGCCTTTAAATAAATTTTTTTGAGCGGAGAAAGAAATCTGAGAGATGAGAAGTAAAAAGGGAATTAGTAATAATGTTGTCATAAAAAAGTGTTTGTTTAAAATTTTAGACAAACACTTTAATATGACTGTGACAATTTATTTTACCTGAATTTCTTTTAAGCCAGAACCAAGTCCGAACGTTCCGTTTTTATCAGCCATTTGCCAAGCGAAAAAATATGTTCCGGGATCAACAGGAGCAGTAACTTTGAATTTGAAATCATAAGTCTTGCCCGGTTTTACATTTCTCTTAACTTTGATAGAGTCAATTCCCCACATGTTGTTATTTCTGGCATTCATTCTTGGGTCAGTGTAAATAATCCAGTATTCACCTTTCCTCCAGGTTTTTTCACCTGTGTTTTTAAACGAGACAGTAACGTTATATGTCTTGCCACCTGTCAATGAGCTTTCAATTTTCTGAGATGAAAATGCAGCGTCGTTTTCAACAGGTTTTTGTTGCGCTTTCAGACTTAATGTGAAAGCCAGCACTAATAAAAATACAGATAATAATGATATTTTTTTCATAATAATTCTTTGTTCTTTTAACTCAAGTTTTGATTAATAGTTTCGAGAAGTTTAGAACAATCGTGGCATCAAAAATGGTTTTATATTAAGCAGAAGTTAATCAAAATGTACAAATATGATTATCAGAAGAATTACAAAACCCGCTAACTCCTCTCAAAATGACCTCGAATCAGCTGCTTTTACAGGAATATTTTTTATTCTTTGGGCTGTGATTATAGCTTTAATTGTATAATAATCAATAAATAAGTCGAAATGTCCTTTTCACCTGTTCAATTTTAATGATTAGTAATTGTCACAAACTTAGCTAAATTTTTAAGTATATCCTATTATACAAATAACTGATAATTATGTCAGTCGTTGTCATATTAGTCTATGTATGTCACTTTTTGAATGAATATAAAATTTATGGCACAGGAAATGCAATATTACAAGATAATTACAAAATTAAACTTTAAAAACATCATGAAAACAATCAATAGCATTAAAAAAGTAGGATTATCAAAGTTCGAATATTTTAGCTTTGCAGGAATTGCAGTACTATTATTAACCGTATTAGTAGGCTTTATTGCAAGATAAATTTTTTAATTAACAATTTTTAAAAACTAAAGAAACTAAAATTTACCCTTATGAAAACCTATAAAAGCATTAAAAAAGTTGGATTAACAAAATTCGAATATATCAGTTTTGCGGGAGTAGCGGTTTTAGTACTTACAATTGTAGTAGGTCTTATAGTAAAGTAAAACACAATAAATTTTATTTCTAAGAAGCTCCGGCCCCCAAATACCGGAGCTTTTTTATTTAACTCTTTTCTTCAGATGCTTCTTAATAAAATCACGTTCGAACTCTTTTAATAATTCATTTTTACTTGCTTCGTAATCTGTATTAATTTCTTCGTTTAGTTCCGGTTCTTTAGCAGCAATTTCACCGTCAATTTTTATTCTGTCAGGAAGCAAATCTCCCGATATAATTCCGTTCTTGCAAAGCACAGATGCGCGCTCAGCAATGTTTTTCAGTTCGCGGATATTTCCGGGCCACGGGTACTGGAAAAGCAAATCTTTTACTTCTTTTGAAATCTCTTTTATCTTCTTTCCGTTTTCTTTTGAATATTCTTTTATGAATTTTTCAAAATAGAAAATAATATCAGAAGGTCTGTCTTTCAAATCCGGCAGGTGATACTCAAAAACATTTATTCTGTAATAAAGATCTTCTCTGAATTTTCCGTCTTTAATTAGTTCCTTCAAATTTCTATTGGTGGCAGCTATAATTCTAACATTAGTACTTATCGGTTTCGGGTCACCGACTCTGGCAAACTGTTTTGTCTGAAGTACGCGAAGCAGCTTAACCTGAAGAGGAGTATCAAGATCACCGATTTCATCAAGAAAAATTGAGCCGTTGTTTGCAATTTCAAAATATCCTTTATGGTCCTTAATAGCACCGGTGAAAGAGCCTTTTGAGTGACCGAATAATTCAGACTCAAGAAGCTGCTCAGGAATTGCTGCGCAGTTTACAACTACAAAAGTATTTTTATTTCTTTTACTGTTCTTATGAATAAACTCTGCAAGCACTTCTTTACCTGTTCCGTTAGAACCTGTTATTAAGACTGTCGAATCTGACTGAGCTACTTCTGCAGCTTCAGCAAGAATTTTCTTAACTTCATCACTCTTAGTTTCAAATTTGAATTCAACCCTTTCAGGTGATGTTTTTGCCTTCTTTAACTGGGAATTTTCTTCAAGTAATTTTAATCTCTCGAGGCCTCTCTCGATACTTAAAAGCAGTTCTTCTTTATCGACAGGTTTGGTAAGATAATCAAATGCACCAAGCTTAATAGATTCCAGCGCCGCTTTTACTGAAATGTAAGCCGTAATTAAAATGATTACAGATTGAGGATTAATTTTTAAAATTTCTTTGGTAAGCTCAATGCCGTTCATACCAGGCATATTGAAGTCCGTTACGATTATATCATAAACATCATTCTTAACGTATTGAATAGCTTCTTCCCCGTCAATAGCAGTTGTGACGTCGTGATTTGCTTTATACAATACCTGTTTGAGAATACTTAATGTAACATTGTCATCATCTACAATTAGAATTTTGGCCATGTGTTTTAGGGGTGTTTAGTTGTACGTTTTGCAAAGTTAACTATTGGAAAAAAGTATTACAATTTGTTAATTTTGCCCTAATTAAATTCTTACCTTTGGGAATTTTAAATTGCAGAAAAATATTTTATAAATTATTGTTATATTGAACAACTCACATGGCAAAAAAATTACTTATTATATTTTTCTTATTCATTTCTTTCAATTTATTTTCGCAGGATTTGCGCTTCCGCGAAGTATGTAAGCTTCCTGCTAAAGTAAATGAATCTTCGGGTATTGAAATAAATAATAAGAACGAACTCTGGAGCTTCAACGATAGCGGTGGTGAACCTGAAATTTATTGTTTCGATACAACAGGGGCATTAAAACGTACTGTTGTTATAAAGAATGCAATTAACATTGACTGGGAAGAAATTTCTCAGGATGATAAAGGAAATTTTTATCTGTGTGATTTCGGAAACAACAATAACGATAGAAAAGATTTAAAGATTTATAAAATTCCGAATCCTTCCAATCTTTTTAATGATACTGTTGAAGCGGAAGTAATTAAGTACAGTTATCCGGACCAGACTGAATTTCCACCTTCAAACGAGAAAAGAAATTTCGACATGGAAGCATCTTTTGTTTATAAAGATTCTATCTATCTCTTTTCAAAAAACAGGACTGAGCCGTACTCAGGATTTCTCAGAGTTTACACATTACCTCTGAAAGCGGGGGAGTATAAAGCTAATCTTATAGATAGCATTTACATTGGAACAGGTCCATTCTTTGCTGACTGGATTACATCTGCCGATGTATCACCTGACCACACAAGCTTCGTATTATTATCCAATAATAAATTCTGGCTCTTTAAAATAAAAAACGGCGTGCCCTTAACAAAATCAGAGCACACCGAAATATTTTTACCTGTCATGTCGCAGAAAGAAGGCGTCTGCTATATAACTCCAACCGAGCTTTACATTACCGATGAAGTGAATAAAACAACAGGCGGAAATCTTTATTACATAGATATAAAAGATTACCTCACGCCTTAATTTATTTCTATTTAAAACCCATCAGGAACATCCATAGGCTCATTATTATTATCACGTTTTCTTCTTCTGTCTTTGTTCGTGTCGGTACCGAATTTATAGGTCATCGTTAAAAATACAGTTCTTGAATCTCTCTTTCTTTCAAACTCATCATAAAATGTTGCATCGGAAATAGTGCCATGGAATTTCTGTGTGTTGAAAATATCCGATACTCTTAAATTAAACGTCAGTTTCTTATCCATAAAATCTTTTTTCAGACTTAACTCTGCATTTGAGAACGGGTCAACCTGTCCCTGTGCGGATAAATTTTTGCCCGAGTAAAAGTATGTTGCTTGCAAGCCGAAATCAGCGGGAAGATTAAATGTTGTAAACAATCTGCCATTCCATGAGTAAGCTGAGTTACTTTGTCCTGTTAAATTAGTCGCATCGTTCTCTGTTTTAGAATATCCAAGCGTTCCGTTTATCATCCAGAATTTGAACGGGTTTGCATTAACTGTTACTTCAAATCCGTATGAACGCGAGCTGTTAAAATTTTCCTGAGTTGTTAAAGTAATTACGCTGTCATATTGGACTCTGACTCTTGAAATTTTATCGTTCGTCTGTCTGAAATAAATTGACGGAGTAATTATAGCAGATGTAAAATATTTCACAAAATTGAATTCAAGTGAGTTTATATACTCAGGATTTAAATCCGGATTTCCTGACTGATAATTCAACGGGTCAGATGTATTTAAAAAGGGATTTAAGTCTCCCATATCAGGTCTTCTTATTCTTCTCGAGTAACTTAATTGCAGTTCTTCACCCATTCCAAGCTTCTGAGAAATGCTTGCATTGGGGAATAAGCTGAAATAGCTCTTTGTGAAGTTTGAACCTTGTGTAATCTGCTCGCCTTTAGTATTAGTCTGCTCACCCCTTAATCCCAGCTGAAAACCGAAGTCCCCAATTTTATTTGTATAAGCTAAGTAACCAGAATTTATTATTTCCTGATAATTGAAAGTATTGGTCAGAGCATTATCTGTTATAAAACTGTTTGTATTGTAATCATAATTTTCTGTTCTTGTATCGTCGTCTGTTTTTCTGTAAATCGTTTTCACACCGGCTTCAAGCTTGCTGTCTTCACTATAAGGGTTTACATAATCAATCTGAAAATTAACTTCATCGTTTTTATCTGTATTGAACTGATTCAATTTTGTTTGAGGAGTAACAGGTATTGTATAATCTGTTAAGCTGTTTAAATTAGAATTTCCTTCCGTGCGTGTATAATTAAAATCACTGCTTAAAGTCTCTTTCGGTTTCTTGAATTTAAGAAGGTAATTTGCTGCTACTCCGTACGTTTTTCCGCTGTTTAAATTATAGTCACGGTTGAGATAGCTGCTTGTAGTTAAAGGACCGTTCAAAACATTGGTAGTGCTGTTGCCTCCTCTGTTCCTGTCTCTGTTGTTGAATGATAAGTTAAGTCCGAGATTCTGATTTGCAGTCATAGTCCAGTCAATACCTGCGCGTACCATATGAGATTGCATTCTCATATCGTTGTTGTTTTGCTGGTCTATTTCGGTTACATAACTATTGCCAAATGTTTGCCTGTTATTATATCCGTTCATATTCATATTGAACAATCGCATATCATAGCTGCCTGTAAGATTATAATCTGAAGTCTTTTTATTCAGATTGATAGAAGAATTATATTTATCTCCTGTACCCACATTTGCAGAGACACTTCCGTTCATACCTGTCATATCATTTTTTTTCAGAACAATGTTTATAATTCCTGATGAACCTTCTGCATCAAACTTAGCAGTGGGGTTTGTCATCATTTCTATTGAAGATACTTTATCTGCCGGCATCTGTTCAAGGATTGTAGAAATATTTGAGCTGTTCAATCCGTATGGTCTGCCGTCAATCATAACTTTTACGTTTCCGCTTCCTCTGAAACTTATATTGTTATCCTGGTCAACTGTTACTCCGGGAATATTCTTCAATACATCTATCACACTTCCGCCTGTAGTCGTCATTCCTTTTTCAACGTTGTAGATTTTTTTATCGGGCGCAAATTCTATAAAAGACTTTTCAGCTGTGACATCTATCTGTTCAGTTGTAACGCCCGTAGTCATTCTTATTGTATCCAGAATCAGTTCAGGAGTTTGAGGTGTTAAAGTTATACCCTGCATCACAGCTTTTTTATATCCTGCAAAGCTTGCAACAAGTTTATATCTTCCGCCTTTCAAATCGCTGAAAGTGAATTTACCTTTTGCATCGGTTTCAGTTCCTGTTACCAAGCTCGAATCTTTCTGCTTAAATAATTGTATGGTTACAGGAGATAACGGAGCTTTGTTATCCATATCGATTACTACTCCTGAAATTGTACCTCTGAAATTCTTAAATTTCTCCCTCATTTCGGGAGTGAACTGCGGATTATCTTGAGAGAAAATTCGGAATGGATTTATTAAAATAAATAGAATTAGTACAAAAAATGTTTTCATTAATGAGATAGTAATGGGATTAATTTAATATGCATATCAATCGTTTGACATAAAATAATGCCAAAAGTTTAATAAACTGATAGGAAATTTTATAAGTAATATAGCAATTTACCTGATTGCCAGAACAGGAATTTTAATAATCTCTTCTGTCTCTTCCGAAACGTTTTTTGCCGTATTTACCGCCTGATAGGTAAACTATAAGGGCAACAACAATGTGCAGCCAGAACCATACATTATTTGTACCCATGTGCTGGGCAATCATAATGATGATAAAAACTCTCGGTAAAAAAACTGTTAAGAGTACGCTTATTAAATTTGATAGAGTTGTAGCAGGAAGCGAATCAAATAAAAAGAAACCGATGATAGAAATTCTTGGAAAGAATAGACTGAAAACTAAAAATACTACATCAATTGGAGTGCTTGAAAAAATCGGAGTCATATTGATAATTTAATTTTATCGGTTATACTAAAATATGATTAAAAAGGGCTAATTTCAATTAAAAAATTGATTATTTTTCCATGAATTCCTGAATCAGTCTGTGAAAATGATGTACTCCCTGCTCACGCGAAGGGGAGAACCTTCCTGATTTGTATAACTGTGATTTAATACCTCTCTGAACATTTTCTACAATTGCTTCATCTTCACGTTCAACTCTGTCAAGTCCTGAACCTGCTCCCATGTTGTACTTGCTTTCATCTGAAATGTATGTGATGAAGGAAACCTTTGTAAGATTTTTTTCTATAGGTCTTACGATGTTTATTGAAAGTCCCCATGGATAAAAGTTAAACATCATGTTTGGAAAAACCCAGTAGTAATAAGCTGCAATATCTTTTTCAGGGGAGCTATCAAAAATTACTTCGCCCGGCTTTGCTTTGCCGACTTGCAGATTGCAATACCTATAAATCTCCTGAGTATAGTTTGCATAGTCTAATGCATCGTTAAGACTTTTATGAATATAAGGAATATGAAATCCCTCAAGATAATTTTCGCAGTATAAAGCCCAGTGAGCTTTTACTAAGTAATCTTTAGAACGGTTTGTATCCAATACAAGTTTATCAAACGGGAACCAATGGAGTCTTTCTTTTATCTCTTTGAAAAATTCTGAAAACGGTGCAGCAGGATTTAATGAAGCAAAAATAAAATTATTTAAAATTTCAAAACTTACTTTCGGAAGATTATCTTTTTCAGAAGGGAAATTTTCACACTGCTCAAACTCAGGCATGAATTTAAATTTACCCGTTAAATCAAACTGTCTTCCGTGATATCTACATCGGAGTGACTTTACATTTTCAGCTCCTTCGCAAATTATATTCGCTCTGTGTGTGCAAATATTTGACATACAGTTTATGTTGTCAGCATAATCTCTGGTAAGAAGTAAAGGCTCATTTAAAAATCCGTCAAGTAACGTAAAAGGATAAACCTGTCCCGGTACTTTTACTAAATCTGTATCTCCGATATACTGCCATGTCTGTGAAAACATTTTTTCTTTAGACTGCGCAAAATATTTTTCTTCTCTGTAGAATTCAGCCGGAAGCGTTGGAGATTTTTTTATATCGGGATTTATGTTGAACATGGAAAATAATTTATAATTTGAAATTAACTAACTCAGGTCTTAAAAAAAATTACAAATGATGTAAAAAAATATATCTTGAAAGTATAGTATGAAAACTATTATCTTATAATTGAATTTAAATTAATAGTATGAAATCACTGAGTTTATTTTTTATTCTGCTCCTTTTTATATTTATTAATTCCGCACATTCACAATTCGGCTGGCAGCTTCAGAATCCCAAATTTACCGATGATATCGTAGACTGCAGATGGATAAATCAAAATACTGCTTTTCTTGCAGGGTTTAACTTTTCACTGGTAAAAACTACTGACGGCGGACAAACCTGGAAACATAAAACCAACGGGATAAATTTTAATGATGAGAGGCAAACTATTCAGCTTCTTGAATTCATAAATGAGAATACAGGGTATATTCTGACTGATAAAATTTATAAAACTACTAATGCAGGTGAGCTGTGGATTCCGGTTTCTGAAGGAAATATCTGGAAGGCAAGCGCAGTTGCAAATGGAGTTATATATGCAGTTACGGGTATGGATAATGCAAAACTGATTAAAACGGTTAATGAGGGTTCAACATGGACAGAGCTGAAAGATGTTTCAGATCTGAACTTTGTACAGGTTAAATTTTTGAATGCTCTTACAGGTTTCTTTACATGCTCACCCGGAATTAACCAAAAAACAACTGACGGAGGAAATACCTGGACTAATGTAAATATCACTCAGACCGGCACTCCGCGCAATCTGCAGAACATAACATTTGTAAATAATACCGGCTATGGAATTATAGATGGAAGAATATTAAAATCGACTGACTTGGGTTCAACATGGATTGAAATTTATAATCAAAATTATTCTACAGGATTAAGTGTCACATCAGAGAATGTTATTTTTAGTACAATTGGCGGCCAAAGTAACAGCAGAATTTTAAAAAGTCTTGATGGTGGAAGCACTTGGGATTTTACAAATATGCCTGAGTATATGTTAACAAGTTTCTACGATGCATCCCATGGATTAGGATTTTACAGCAACGGAGTTGTTTATAAAATTTCCAACATTGGTTCAACTTTTGAAATTATCAGCAGTAATATAAACTTACGCGCTGATATTATAAGAGCGCAGTCCGTATCACTTACGAGTGCTTATATGCTTAGTGAGTACGGCGAATTTTATTATACAAGCAACAATGGAAGTAACTGGGTAAATACACAGACTAATGTATTCCTGAAAGATTTTAAATTCCTGAATGAAAATTATGCAGTGGGAGGAACAGAAACCAATATTGTTGCTTCATCTAACGGCGGAACGAATTTTCAAATAAAAGCATCTGCGCCAAATGCCAGAGATTTTCAGATAATAAACCAGAACAAATTTTATTTTATAAGCACACTGAATAATCATTCATATGTAAGCTCCTCAGAAGACGGGGGAAATACAATTAATATTTTATATCATACTATAGATATAAACAACGGCGACAACGGTGAAAGTTTTTTGTTTAAAGATTTGAAATTTATAAATCCAACTACCGGTTTTTTAATGTTAAATGAGTCAAGCTGGTGGAGACTCGGTACCAGTTACAGATCGGTTATTTTAAAAACCACTAATTCAGGAGCCAATTGGGAAGAAGTATCTGCTTTTGTTCATACCAGAGGATTCGCATTTCATATATACGAGAATACAGCATTCGCGTCTACCGAATATGGTTTATATAAATCAACTGATATGTGTCAGACCTGGATTTTGGCAGCTGATCTTAATTCATGCACATCAATCCAGTTCACTTCGGCCATGACAGGTTTTGCAGCAAAGAATACTGACATTTATAAAACAACAAACGGTGGAAGCAATTGGGTACAACAAATCTCAAACGGCAATGTGACCAAGATAGCTATGTATAATTCAAATTTGGGATATGCGACGGGATATGCGGGAACGGTTTATTTCACTGATAACGGTGGAAATGTAGGGATTACTCCGATATCAAATGTAGTAGAAGGTTATAAGTTGTCCCAAAATTATCCAAACCCATTTAACCCAACAACAAAAATAAATTTCTCAATTCCTAAAAGCGGATTGGTTCAGATAAAAATTTATGATATGCTGGGCAGGGAAGTTCAGTCTTTAATAAATGAAATGAAAACACCGGGTGAGTATAATATCGATTTTAATGGAAGTAATTTATCAAGCGGAATATATTTTTATAAACTGATTACCAACGATTTTGTAGATACGAAAAAAATGATGCTGGTTAAATAAGAAAGTAAAATTTAAAATTGATTAGTAAGGCGCTGTTATTATGATGGCGCCTTTTTTATTTTATGTTCTTGAAAATCTGCTGTCAAGCTCATCGGTTGTGATTCTTATAACCGTAGGCCTTCCGTGCGGACATACATACGGCATCTTGCATGCAAATAAATCGTCAATCAGTCTTATCATTTCTTCTTTCTTTAAAGAATCACCGGTGCGTACTGCGCTGTGGCACGCAAATGATTTAGCAAGATTATCTCTTTTCTCAAGATTTAATTTCAATTCGTACTCTTTGTACTGGTCAATTAACTCCTGAAAAATTTTATTTTCGTTTCCAATCTTCACATCGGCAGGCAATCCGTAAAGTTCAATGGTTTCATCTTTGCCTTCTTTGAAATTAAAACCGAGATTGAATAACTCCTGCTTTAATTCCAACGCTATCTGAAAATCAATTTTTGTAAGTTTGAATTTTATCGGTATAAGTAACTGCTGGGCAAATGATGACTGCGACTCAAGCATAAGTAATGCTCTTTCGTATAAAATCCTTTCATGCGCCGCATGCATATCGATTATCATAAGCCCGCTTTCAGTCTGCACCATTATATATTTTAAGCGGTACTGCCAGACATTAAAATTATGCTCTTCGTTTCTTTTATGCTCAATTATATTTGAGTTGTTGTTTTTGTTCTCAGCGTTTTCTTCCGCCTCGTTCTGTTCAAATACAGTCTCATATTGATTTTCATCTACAGGTCTTGATGCTTCAAAGATAGAAGTAATTTTTGCAGGCTCTCTGTTGAATTCAAAATTATTACTTTGTGAAAAAGAATTATTTGAATAATTACGTGAATCATTTCCGGCAGGGGACTTGTAATGAAACGTCTCTTCTTTATCTATTGATGGAATTGTATCCTGCTTATTAAATCCTACATTAAATACTAAATCAGCTTCTCTCAAAGAATTCTTTACTGAATTTCTAATAAATCCAAACACTGCTCCTTCTTCCTCAAACTTAACTTCTAGTTTTGAAGGATGAACGTTAACATCAACTTTCTTCGGGTCAGTTTCTATAAATAAAAAGAAAGAAGGATAATCTCCTTTTTCAATTAAGTCATCATAACCTGAGTAAACTGCGAAGTTTAAATTCTTGCTTGTAAAAAATCTATTGTTAAGATAAAAATACTGGTCCTGCTTTGATTTTTTAGTAAAGTTCGGTTTTGAAATGTAGCCGTTTATTTTGATATACTGATTTTCGGAGTGTACTTTTATCAGCGAATCCGAAAATGCAATTCCGAATAATTCCGCAATCCTTTCTTTTAATTCATGTCTCGGCAAATCAAAAATAGTGTCTTCGTTGTTGATAAACTTAAATCCTATACTGGGATTTGAAATTGCTAACTTTATAAACGTCTCGTATATATGCTTGAACTCAGTCTGATTTGATTTTAAAAAATTTCTTCTGCCCGGAGTGTTATAAAATAAATTCTTGATTGAAAACGATGTTCCTCTCTCGCTACTTACTTTTGTAACTTCTTTAAACTCGCCGCCTTCAATTTTTATCATCGTGCCGACTTGCTCGCTCTCAGTTTTTGTCTTCAACTCGACTTGTGATATAGAAGCAATCGAAGCCAGCGCTTCTCCTCTGAATCCCAGTGTGCAGATATTTTCTAAGTCTTCATACGTTGATATTTTGCTTGTAGAATGTCTCTCAAAGCTCATCAATGCATCAGCTTCCGTCATCCCAATTCCGTCATCAATCACCTGAATTAAATTTTTTCCTGCTTCCTTTATTATAAGACATATATTCGAAGCGCCTGCATCGATAGAATTTTCCATCAGTTCTTTTACAACAGATTCCGGTCTGGATACAACTTCTCCTGCAGCAATTTTATTTGATAGAGTAGGTGGTAATATTTTTATTTTGTCGGACAATTCTTATTGTTCAAAAATTATTTTTCTCATTTTTCAAAGAGGGCTTTTACAAAATTCTCGCTGTCAAATTCCTGTAAGTCATCTATCTGCTCGCCGACACCTATGAATCTAACCGGCACGCCCATCTCCTGATTTATTTTTATAACGATTCCGCCTTTAGCAGTTCCATCAAGCTTAGTTAAAATTATTCCTGTAAGACCTTCCATAGCTTTGGAAAATTCCTTTGCCTGGTTTAGTCCGTTCTGTCCCGTAGTTGCATCGATAGCTAAAAATATTTCGTTCGGAATATCAGGTGTAATTTTTTGAATAACTCTTTTTATCTTCTTTAACTCTTCCATCAAATGCGATTTGTTGTGTAGTCTTCCCGCAGTGTCTATAATAACTATATCCGTACCTTTTGATACGGCTGACTTCACCGTATCGAATGCTACTGCAGCTGGATCGCTGCTCTTGGGATTCTGAATAATATCCACGCCTGCGCGCTTAGCCCATATTTCAAGCTGGTCGTTCGCCGCAGCTCTGAATGTATCAGCCGAGCCTATCACAACTGACTTTCCTGCATTCTTAAAATTATATGCAAGCTTACCGATGGAAGTAGTTTTGCCCACTCCGTTAACGCCGACAATCATTATCACATACGGCTTCTTTGTAATATTAAAATCAAATGTTTTGAACTCCGATGTTGACTGCGCAAATATTTTTTTCAGTTCGTCATATATAAGTCCGTTAAGCTCTTCTTCGGTTTCGTATTTATCTGTCTTAGTTCTTTCTTTAATATTTTGTATTAAAACTTCTGCAGTTTCATATCCGATATCAGACGTAATAAAAATTTCTTCAAGCTGCGCTAAAAAATCATCATCAATCTTTCCTTTTGCTTTTATTAATCTGTTTACTTTACCGAGTAAATCGTCCTTAGTTTTATTTAAGCCTTCTTTTAATTTTGAAAACTTGAACTTATCAAAAAATCCCATGTATAAATTTTTGTAAAATTATTTAAAATAAAAAACCTGACAAATCGATAATCTGACAGGTCTTTTAAAAATTAATTAGATATTTTGTATTATTAATTATAAATATCAAGAAGGTTTCTTGAAATAATCATCTTCTGAACTTCTGATGTCCCTTCTCCGATAGTTAAAAGTTTCACGTCTCTGTAAAGTTTCTCAATCATAAATTCTTTCATATAACCGTAGCCGCCATGGATTTGTAATGATTCCGTTGTTGCTTTGCATGCAGCCTCAGATGCATAATATTTTGCCATAGAAGCTTCCATTGCAAACGGCTTGCCTTCATCTTTTAATTTAGCAGCTCTCATGGTAAGAAGTCTTGCTGCTTCAACTTCCATTGCCATATCGGATAATTTGAACTGTATTCCCTGGAACGATGACAATGTTTTTCCGAATTGTTTTCTTTCCTTTGAATATTTTATGGCAAGATCTAAAGCGCCCTGTGCAATCCCGACTGAAAGAGCAGCAATAGCTATTCTTCCGCCGTTAAGAATTTGCATACACTGATTAAAGCCTGCGCCTTCTTCACCGATCAAATTTTCAGCAGGGACTTCAACGTTATCGAATATCAGCTCAGCTGTATCGGATGAACGCATTCCGAGTTTATTTTTTATCGGAGCATATGTAAAACCTTTCATTCCTTTTTCCATCACAAAAGCAGAGATACCTTTGTTGCCTTTTGACTTATCGGTCTTGGCTGTTACAACATAAGTTCCGCCCACAGTCCCCTGTGTAATAAACATCTTGCTTCCGTTAATAACATAATGTCCGTCCTTTTTTTCGGCTGATGTTGCCATACCGCCGGCATCACTTCCAGAAACTGCTTCAGTAAGACCCCATGCACCTAAGCTTTTGCCTGAAGTAAGGTCAGGTAAATATTTTTTCTTTATTGCATCATTTCCAAAAGAATAAATATGGTTGGAACATAGTCCGTTATGTGATGCAACTGTTAATCCAACAGAAGGATCTATTTTAGAAATCTCTTCGATTATAATTGCGTATTCAGTTGTTGTAAATCCCGCTCCGCCGTATTCTTCCGGGAAAATAATTCCAAGGAATCCCATCTCACCCATTTTCTGCGCAATTTCCATAGGGAATTCTTCTGACTCATCAAATTTAGCAATTACAGGAGCAATTTCATTATTAGCAAAATCACGCGCTAATTTTTGAACTTCAAGTTCTTGTTCTGAAAGATTAAAATCCATTATTAATTATTAGTGTAAGTGTGGAAAATTAAAAAAACAAATATACTTATTTTGAAGATTTTCTAATATGTAAAAATTGGTAATTAAGGTTTCGGGGGCTCAGTATTATTTTGTAAGTCATATAAGGTATGTAAAACCATTTCCTTAACTGCGTTTTCAATTAAAGTGCCCTTATCTTCGTTCTTACACCAGCAGACCAGTATCAATTCGTAACTTTCAAGGTTGAATCTTGAAAAAACGAAAGTCGGTGCAGGCTCTTTTAAAATTTTATCAAGTGAATTTATGTTCTCAAGAATTTTCTCTTTAACGTCATCAATTTTTAATCTGTAAGGGATAAAGAAACCGAATCTTATCTTATGATTTCCTCCGTCGAAGCTTAAATTTGTTATGCTGGATTTTGTCAGCTCAGTGTTCGGTACTATGAGCATCTTTCCTTCAAGAGTAATTATTCTGCATGAACGGATTCCAATCTGATAAACCGTTCCTGTGTTCCCATTATTGGTTTTAATTGAGTCACCAATTCTGAAAGGCCTGTCGATTAATATCACAATCCCTGCAATAATGTTGGCAAGAGTTTCCTGTGCCGCCAAAGCAATTGCAAGCGAACCTATACCGAGTGAAACAATGAACGAATTTATGTTTACACCAAAGCGGTCAAGTACGATTATCAAAGCAACAACGAATATAACAAGCTTTAAAATTTTTGAGAGCAGGGAAGTTATGTTTGCATCGACTGCGCTTCCTTCAGTAGCACGCTCAATATATTTATGGAAAATAAAAACAATTCCTCTGAATGCAATAACTGCTGCAAATGCAATGGCAAGAATGAAAATAATGTTTTCAAGGATTGCAAAAGTCGAATCATACTCAAAAATATTTTTTGCTCTGAATGATGACCTTATGTATCTGAAGCCTACATATAATCCTACGAATGGAAAAACAAACCTGATAAATCTTGGTGAGAAAAATTTTGTGTGACCGAGAATAGAACGCTTTGCGAAATATTTATTTAAAACGGATGCGATTAAATTTGCTATTAGAAATGACGCGACGAACATAGCTATTGCAATCAGAAGATTGAACCGTATCGGGTCAACGAAATTTAATATATCTACTCCCATGTAAAAAAATTATAACTAAAAATTTTATGATTTTAAATAACGGCTGCCGGGCTTCGTGATCGGAATTTCATTCAGCCAGTCAGGGACTTCATCAGGTTTGAATTTTATAACTTCAACTTCTGCAAGCGCATGCTGCTCGACTCCGAAGTTAGCTCCACTCTGCCTGTCAATAACATAACCCACGCCGACAATATTCACAGGATAATTTTTAAGCATGTCTATAACTTCCTGCACGCTGCCACCCGTAGTAATTATATCTTCTACTACTAACACATTTTCACCTTCGTGAAGTTCAAATCCTCTGCGGATACTCATTACTCCATTCTCTCTCTCGGCAAAAATAAATCTTACATCTAATTGTCGCGCGACTTCATTACCAAGTACTATCGCTCCCACGGCAGGGGAGAGAACCACATCTATTTTCTTACCTTTAAACTTTTCTATAATACCTGCAGCGAACTTCGAGTTGTATTCAGGATACTGAAAAACTTTTGACTTCTGAAAGTAATGGGGAGAGTGATATCCTGATGTAAGCACAAAGTGACCTTCAAGATATGCATCAGCTTTTTTGAATATTTCAAGAACGTCTTGTTTGTTCATATGTGTTTTTATTTTCAACCCGATTAATCTCGCTACAAAGCTCCGGCTTCGTAGCGCATAATACCGCGAAACTCTGTTTCGCAGTGAAGCGGAGCTTCACATAATATGCATTCCCAAGCTGGAGCTTGGGAATGAGAACACTTAAGATTCGACACTTCAGCGTTAGAACGTAAAACTAATTCAGTTTTATCTTCTGCACCTTGTTCAGCTTCCGTCCTAAAAATCTTTCACTTACATCTTTAAATTTATGCTGAAAGTCAGTTACGAAAAATCTATGCTCGCCTGCTTTTTTCTGTGTGTTCAGTAAATTCTTTTGAGTTAAAATTATCTTAGCCTGCTTTGCCGTCTCTTCACCTGAGTCAATCAGTAAAATCTTTTTCCCAAGCACTTTTTGTATAGTATTTTTAAGAATAGGGTAGTGCGTGCATCCTAAAATTAAAGTATCGATGTTCAGCTTAGTAAACTCATGCAAATATTCTTTAGCAACAAGCTCGGCAATTTTATTATCTGTCCATCCGTCTTCTGCAAGCTGCACGAAGAGTGAGCATGCCTTTGAAAAAACCTTCGCGCCTTTATTTTTTTTATGGATTTCTTTTTTGTATGATTCAGTCTGCACTGTGCTCATTGTTGCAATCACACCGATTCGTTCACTCTTTGATTTATTCACGGCAGCTTCTGCGCCTGGAGTTATCACTCCAATGACCGGCACCTTCGTAATCTTTTGCAAAAACGGAAGCGCATTGGCTGATGCAGTATTGCATGCAACAACGATGAACTTAACATTTTTCCTGAGCAGGAATTTCAGACATTCAATCGAATATAAAATAATCGTTTCTTTTGATTTCGTTCCGTAGGGAAGTCTGGCAGAGTCACCCAGGTAAATTATATCTTCATTCGGCAGGATATCGAACAGCGATTTTGCAACCGTAAGTCCGCCGATACCGGAATCGAATACGCCAATCGGTCTTTTCTTTAGCTTGTTTTGTAGTTTTTTGTCTTCCAAAATTATTATAAGTAAGTAAAATACTTAATTGGCGGGAAAGGTTAAATGTATATAAAGGGTAATAAAATTGTGATAGGTATTCTCACCCGTTAAAAATGAACTCTTTTATAGTATGATATGTATTTAATTTTAGTAAAGAATAATCTAAATTTAACTATGGAATACATTAAAGAAATATTGAATTCAAAAGAAGAAATTTTAAGAATTAAAATTCCTAAAGAATTTACTAACAGGAATCTTGAGCTTACTATAAAACCTGTTGATGACACAATATCTGAATCCAGGAAAAAATTTCTTGAGTCGCTTATAAATTGGCCTGAAATGACGGATGAAGAATACAATAGTTTTTTAGAAAAAAGAAAACGATTTGGTGATTGGAAATAGTCTGTTTAGATACCGATGTTTTAATTGAGCATAAACGAGCAGTAAGAAAAAATAAAAAAGAAACTCTCCTTTATAAACTTTCCGAAAAATATTCGATAGCAGTTACAGTAATTACCGTATTTGAATTATTACGCGGTGATAATTCAGATGAAGATAAATTCTGGCAGGATTTTTTTGATTTAATACATGTTCTTGATTTTGATATTGAATCTTGTAAGATTGCTTCTAAAATTGATAAAGAGCTTACAGCATCCGGTAATAAATTAGATGTTAGGGATATCTTTATCGCATCAATATGCATTAAGAATAATATTCCTTTAGCTTCCAATAATAAAAGGCACTTTGAAAGAATTAAAGAACTAAATCTTATTAATAATACCTCTAAGTAATTTGCTTTCGTATACGGGACTTTCTTAACGAGAAGAAATGCCGATTTCTTTCTAATAACGACCAACGATCTACTAACAACGACCAATAAAATACCATTACGAATTAAGTATCTATTGGTATATATTATTCGTATCTTACTAACAGATTAAATCCTCTATAAATTTAGCCGTTCAGGTAAACCCATTCGCCGCGTGGCGAATCCCGCAAAACTTATTTTGAGACTTAATAATTTAAAAAATCTAAACAGATTAGAACGACACGTTCAAACTATGGAAACATTGAAATTCGAAGAATTATCCCTTTCTAAAGAAACGCAGAAAGCTGTTGCTGAAATGGGCTTTGAAGAAGCCACTCCGATACAATCGGCAGCCATTCCTTTCATATTAGCAGGAAGAGATGTAATTGGTCAGGCGCAGACCGGAACAGGCAAAACAGCATCATTCGGAATTCCGATCGCGGAATTTATAGATGCAGCCTCAAAAAAAGTGCAGGCATTGGTTCTATGTCCGACAAGAGAATTAGCAATACAGGTCGCAGAGGAAATCTCTCAGCTTATCAAATACAAAAAAGGCATACACATCGTACCAATATACGGCGGTCAGTCTATCGATAGGCAGATAAGAACTTTAAAAGCCGGAGTGCAGATTATCATCGCAACTCCCGGTAGAATGATTGACCACATAAACAGAAAAACTGTTAACCTTGATGACGTTAAAATGGTAGTTCTTGACGAAGCAGATGAAATGCTTAATATGGGATTCAGAGACGACATCGAAGAAATTTTAAAATCGGTTCCGGCAGAAGGAAGGCAGACAGTATTTTTCTCTGCAACGATGCCTCCGCCGATAATGCAGCTGACAAAAAAATATCAGACAAATCCTGAAATAGTGAAAGTAGTTCATAAAGAGTTAACTGTGCCGAATATCGACCAGTTCTTTTTTGAGCTCCGTCCGGGAATGAAACTTGAAGTGCTTACACGCCTTCTTGATATTCATGACCCTGTGCTTTCATTGGTATTCTGTAATACGAAAAGAGCAGTTGACGATTTGGTTTCTCACTTACAGGCAAGAGGCTATGCAGCCGAAGGCTTACACGGTGACCTGAAACAATTATTCAGAGACAGAGTTATGGCTAAGTTCAGAGCAGGTAAAATTGAAATCCTTGTTGCGACTGACGTAGCAGCAAGAGGTATCGATGTAGATGACATTGATGCAGTATTCAATTACGATATGCCGCAGGATGAAGAATACTACGTTCACAGAATCGGAAGAACTGCCCGCGCAGGACGCAAGGGACAGGCATTCACATTTGTTAACGGAAAAGAATTCTACAAGCTAAGAGATATCGAAAGATATACAAAAACAAAAATTGTTAAAAAAGAAATTCCTACTATATCCGATGTAAAGGAAATAAGAGAAACACAGCTTATGACAGAACTGAAGGAATCAATCCTTAAAGCAAGAGAGAACTCAGTGAAGGTAAAACCTATCATTGAAAGACTTCTTGAAGAAGATTTTGATACCATGGATATTGCTTTAGGACTTATGCATCAGATATTATCTGCAGTGCCTGAGCTACCTAAACAGGAAGAGTTCAAGCCTGAAAGATATGACAGAGACGATAGAGGCGGTGATAGAGGTCGTGGCGGTGACAGAGGTCGCGGTAACGATAGAGGACGCGGACGTGATGACAGAGGCGGCGATAAAAAAGGTAAGTGGGGCGATAAGAAGAAATTCGGAGACAGAGATAACAGAGGCTCAAGAGATTCAGGCGGTAATAGAGACAGAGATGACAGAGGAAACAGAGACGGCTATAACAAGAGCAGCTTTGATAAAGGTCGCGGACGCGACGGCGACAGAGGCCGCGGTGGTGACCGTGATGGTGGAAGAAGCTACAACGACCCAAACATGGTGCGTTTATTTTTAAACGGCGGCAAGAAAGATAACATTCAGCCGAAAGATATCGTTGGAGCAATTGCAGGTGAAACAACAGTGCCGGCAAAAGCAATCGGCGAAATAAGCATGCTGGATAGTTTCAGTTTTGTTGAAGTCGATAAAAAATATTCACGCGATGTTGTTGAGCAGATGAAAGATAAAAGAATCAAAGGCGTAACAGTCAATCTTGAAGTTGCAAAACCCAAAGAAAGACGCTAAGCTAATTAATCCCGCTAAAGCGGGACCAGCAAGCTGGTAATCAATAAAGAATAATTAATAATTCTAAACACACGAAACTGTTCCCCTCCTTACCAAGGAGGGGTTAGGGGTGGTTTAAAGAGTAACACTAACTCCATTCGGTTCATTCCGGATGGAGTTTTTTTATGCCAATTTCACCCCCCCTTGAAAAGAAGGGGAGACTGTTGTATTCATATCCTCATTCCCAACGTCCTCGTTGGGAATGTAAGAGATAAAATATTTCTTCATTTGGCTTAGTTCGTCATGTAAGACAACCACCCCCTTCCCCCCTCCTTGAAAAGGAGGGGGTTTGTTAAGCATAATTACTTAGTCATCCTTGCGTAGGCGGGATTCCAATAATAAAAAATACTTACTCCATTCGATTCATTTCGGATGGAGTTTTTTTATTTGGAATTATAAGCTGTTCTCTTTGCTAAGGTACAGCTTCGTAATGTAAGATAACCACCCCCTTCCCCCTCCTTTAAAGGAGGGAGACTATAAGCATAATCAAATGTAATCTCGTGCTCGAAAAGAAATTCATTAATAAAATTAAAACTCCATCCGATTAAGTTCGTATAGAGTTTTTTTATGCCAATTTTTCCCCCTCCTTACTAAGGAGGGGGCAGGGGGTGGTTTAAAAAGTAACAATAAACTCCATTCGATTCATTTCGGATGGAGTTTTTTATTTGGAAAGTACTTTTCCCTGACTTAAAAATTCCTTCAATTAGTGTGGAACATTGTACAAAAAAAGTACCTGAATTTTATGAGATTAAGATAGTATTTAGATTTAAAAATCAATATTTTTACCCATCAATATCTAATCTAAAAAAAACTGCTATGAGAAAAAGTACTACTCATTTAATGAGTATTTGTATTATTGGAATACTATGTATTTTATTCCAATCAAACGTTTTCGCCCAGTTAACAGGCGGTAACGTTTACCCGATCAACGGGACGGAAAATGCTCCCTCATCTTTCCAATCCCTGAAAACAGCAATCACTTATTTATCTGCAAACGGAGTCAACGGTTCCGGACAGGTTGTACTGGAGTTTCAGGCTCCATACGATCCTGCAGCAGATACAGTACCAAGTGCAAGTATAACAATTCCAAATATTACAGGCACTAGCGCATCACTGGGAGTTACATTCAGACCAGGCACAGGATTTTCAACAAAGATATCAATCTCAATCGCAGCCGCAGGTTCAATTATTCTGAACGGAGCGAAGTATATTACTTTCGACGGCAGACAAGGGGGTTCAGGCGCAACGGGTCTTACTCTGCAAAACGGAACTAACGTTGCAACCGCTTTAACATCAACTGTGCAGCTTATAAACGATGCGCAGTTTAATACTTTCACATATCTTACTTTTGCAAATGCTGCTACTAACTCTTCTTCGGCAACTGCAACAGTTTTATTTGGTACATCAACCGGTTCAACAGGTAACTCAAATAATACAATTTCTAATAATACTTTCGGACCCGTAGGCGGTTCTTTAACTTCATGCTCATATCATATTATCAGTTCAGGTACAGCGGGAGTTTTGAACGCTTCAAATTCAATCACCAATAATAATATTACCAATTTTGTATTCAGAGCTATAGTTATTACCGGAACAGGTTCAGGTGATAGCTGGGTGATAACAGGAAACAGTTTCTATAGCTCAATTGTAGGAACAGGAACACAAAGATGTGTAAACTTTTTATCAGGTTCAGGTTCGGGACATACAATATCAAATAACTTCATAGGAGGCCAGGCTGCAAACTGCGGCGGCGCAGCTTATGTTGCCAGTGCAATAATTGCAATAGACTTGGCAGTCGGAAACGGCGCTGCTACATCTGTTCAGGGGAATGTGATGAAAAATATGGCAAATGTTTTTACTTCTACAGGAACTTGTTTTGCCATGATGCAAATTACTGCGGGTAATTTAAATATCGGAACTGTAGCAGGTAACGTACTGGGTTCGCAATCCGATACAGGCAGTGTAAGGATTAATACGACTTCTACTACTGCCTCTACAATATTTTCTTTTGGTATTATAGTAGCCGGAGGAACCGGAACAATTGATATCCAAAATAATACTTTCGGTTCAATTACTTTAAATCCTATCGGAGTAGCATCAGCAAGTACTTTTATCTTCAGAGCTGTTGACAACGAGGCAACAACACTTACATCTATAAACATTTCAAATAATAAAGCAGGGGGATTAGTAACTAACAGTATGAGAAGCTCAGGAACAGGAAGACCTGTTGCAATTCAAGGCTTCGTTACATTTTCCACTGCAACTGTTACAGGTGATTCTGTAAGAAATATTACTAACAGCACAACAAGCGGGTCAATAGGTGGTTTTGGTTTCTTTGACGGAGTGACCGGACAAACTTATACGTGCAGAAATAATGCTATGAACAATTTTTCTGCTTTGACAAATACAACTGCAATATCCGGTATTACAGCTCAGATAACTGCAGCTTCCGTTATTTCCAGTGTAGCTATTAACAGAAATACAATGACTAATTTTACAAGTACAGGTAATGCTAACGTAGGAGGTATAATAATTACTAATGGTTCTCAGACAGGTTCATCGCTAAATGGTGTGTGCGATAGTAACTCTATTACAACTTTTTCAAATTCAAATTCTGGTACATCCGCTGTAGTTTACGGTATTCAGGGCGCGACTTCAACAACTACAGGGCTGGATATCAGTTATAATACAATAAGCGGATTATCAACAGCTTCTGCAAGCACAACCAATACATCTACAAGCGCAGTATTTGGTATCGGACAGCCTTCCGCTGCCACTAACCTTACCATTACGCAAAATAATATCAACACGCTTTCATGTACCGGTGCGGCAGCAACTCATGTTATAGGTGTAGGTGTTTTCGGCGGAGGTACAATTGCAAGGAACAGAATTTACGGTTTAACAAATGCCAACGCAACTACTGCAGGTACTGTAAAAGGAATCGTAATGAGATCTACAGGTACTTTCAATGTTATTAACAACCAGATTTCAATTACAGGACCAACTAACGATATCGGAGTTTACGGAATTGAAAACAACTCTGCAGCAACTCAAATCAATGCTTACTACAACACTGTGCACATCGGCGGAACAGCAACAGGTACAAATAATACAACTGCTTTCTTCCGTAACGGTGCTGCAGTAAACACAATTGTTGATTTAAAAGATAACATTTTCAGCAACATCAGAACAGGCGGTACAGGTCAGCACGTATGCGTTATCAATAACAGCACAACACCTGCAACCGGATGGGATTCAACCTCGGGCAAAAATAACAATAACTTCTTTGTTATTCCTGTGGGAGCAACTAATGTTGGTATATGGAACGGTTCAAACCTTACTTTCTCCACATGGAAATCAACTGTTAACGCAGATATTTTATCCATCTCTGCAAACAACACAGCAGGTACTACCGATGCATCAAATATAAATATCGGAAATTTTTATACAAACTCTGTTGGTAACCTGAACATACTTATTTCGAATATTGAATCATGGTTCACAAAAGGTAGAGGTACACAAATTGCTTCAGTTAATAACGATTTTAATTCAAACCCGCGCAGCACATCAGTAGCGGGTGGGGCGCCTTGTATCGGCTCACATGAATATACTCCGTTAACTGCTCCTCCGACTGCTTCAGCAAGCGGAGCACCGGCTCTTAACACAACAACAACATACACACTTGGCGGCAGAACTGTCGGAAGTATTGCATGGGGTGGAACAGGCACAGTGCCTTCTTCTGTTACATTCCAGTTCTATCCGGGAGCAAATCCTCCTAACTCAATAGGATTCAATGTAGCAAATGGATACTGGGTTGTAACAGTGCCGGACGGTTCAGGTTACTCATATGATATCGTTCTGAATTATGATCCTTCAATGATAGGAACAGTTCCTGCAGATACAAACGTTATGATTGCAAAATCTGAAGACGGCGGAACAACTTACAACGCTTACTTAGTTTACGGTACAAATGCAGGCGAGTACGAACGCAACTCTGCCCAGCATTATATTACTCTTCATGGACTTACAAGCTTCTCTTTATTTGCGCTCGGCGATAACAACGCTCCGCTTCCGGTTGAGCTTGCTTCGTTCAGTTCAGTTGTTGATAAGAGAAAAGTTACATTGAACTGGTCAACTATGACTGAGCAGAATAATTCAGGATTTGAAATCGAAAGAAAAGCTGTTAATGCAAATGCATGGAGTAAAGTCGGTAACGTTGCAGGAGCAGGGAATTCAAACACTGTTAAAAATTATTCATTCAGTGAAAACAATGTTGCTACAGGAAACTATAACTACAGATTGAAGCAGATTGATAACAACGGAAATTATAAATATTACAATTTATCAAATGAAGTTGTCATAGGTGTTCCGGCTAAGTTTGAGTTAAGCCAGAACTATCCTAATCCTTTCAACCCTACAACAAATATTAATTATGACCTGCCGTTCGACAGCAAAGTCTCAATTAAAATATTTGATATAACAGGTAAGGAAGTTTATACACTTGTAAATCAGGTTCAGCCTGCAGGATTTAACACAGTTAAATTCAATGCATCTGAGCTTTCAAGCGGAACATACTTCTACATGATAAACGCTGAAGGCGGAAATCAGTCATTTACCAAGACATTAAAAATGACATTAGTAAAATAATCTGCAGACATAAGTCAGGCTTCTGACTTTTGTTGAAATTTAAAAACTCCATTTGGCGTATGCCGGATGGAGTTTTTTTTTATTTTGATACCGCCCCCTTAATCCCTCCCGCCTTTGGCGGGACAGGCTCTCCTTGAAAAGGAGGGGGTTTGCTGTGCATAATTATTTTATTTTCCACTGAATTCGGGAATCGAATCATCAATATTAATATTCTCATTCCCAACGTCCCCGTTGGGAATGCAAAAGATAAAATTTCATACTCCATTCGGTTCATTCTGGATTGAGTTTTTTTATTTTGATACCGCCCCCTTAATCCCCCTCCTTGTAAAGGAGGGGGAGACTTTTTGCTATAATAATCTCATTCCCAACGTCCCCGTTGGGAATGCAACAGATAAAATTTCATACACTATTCCATTCGCATCAAGTCCATTGGTAGAGACGCAAAATTTGCGTCTCTGCATCAAAATTTGGAACGTCACAACATAAAATATATTCAGAGTAAGTAAAATTACTTACTCAGAAAGTTTGTAAAAACAATAAAAAAAATGTATTTTGTATAAGGTGTAAATTTGCTGTTTCATGCAAGGTAAGACGTAATTATGAGGCAGCGGAAATTACCCTGGCAGAATCGGTACGGTATTGCAAAATACACGGCGAAGTACCGGTTAAGATTTAACTTTCCTTCTATTCTTTTTCCCGCTTGTTCGGAAGGGGAGTGGCACTTAACTCCATTCGGAAATATCCGGGTGGAGTTTTTTTATTATGTGCGGAATCCTTATTTGAATCAGTATTAATTCTTACGTATGATTTAAATCTTCATAATAAAAAACCCATCACGAATTTAAATAAAAATCCCGGCGTAAATTAAAAATTCTTACTATAAGTATTTGTTAAAAAATTATAAGAGCAGTATTTTATAGAGTTGTAATTTGCTTTGTAAACCCCAAAAAGCAAAACGGCCGAGAGTAATTTCATCCGGCAAATATTGCAGTCTTATTCCTGCCCGCGCGGGAATAATTCTGCTTTAAAAATTTGATTTAATTTTTGTTTATAAGCTCCATCTGCGAAAGCGGTTGGAGTTTTTTTGTTGTGGGGGATTAACCGTCCTCGTTGCGATGTTATCACTTATCAAATCCCGCTTTAGCGGGACTTCAGCTTCGCAACGTAAAATTTTTAGCATCAGTAATTCTTCCCCCTCCTTTATAAGGAGGGGGAAAGGGGGAGGTATGAAATTAATCTTGTTAATTGTAGAGTGTATATTGCAACTAAATTCATTCCGAAATTCCTATAAAGTTTTTGGAATAGAGAATTTCTTGAATGTACTTTAAATTCTAAATGCTAAATCATAATTTTCTAAATCCGAGATATATAAATCAAATTGCATAATAATTTTAATTATGATGTCTTGTTTAATTTTAATTATTAATTTTTCGTCTGATAATAATTTATTTGTAGCATCTAATGACCAATCTAATGGCAGATTTTTTGAAAATTGATCCTTCACATATTTTAAATCTTTATCTATTGTTTTTGCATCTACAATGGTTACATTTATGTCAAATAAATCTTCAAAATAGTTAGGGTCAATTTTAATTACTTTTTTAAAAGCTTTTTCAAAATCACTAAAAATATATTTGCTATTATAATTATGAGAATCTAATCGAAATATAGGAATATTTTTATAGGATCCTACGTATTCTTCAAAATCAAAACGCTTCTCTTTCCATCCAGGCAAAAAATCTATAGAATTTTGTATATCGTTATCATAGAATTTATAATCATAGCCCATTATTATTAATGTCGTGTTAAGATTTTTATTTTTTCGAAACTCAATCATTGAGTCTAGTAAATATAAAACACTGTCAAATATTTGAACTTCTTTCTCTTTAAAAATTAGTTCAAAAAAATATTCATTTTCTGATTGAGCTAGAGAGCCTCCAAAATCATGGAAATCACCAATTGGCAAATTAAAATTTTCTATGAAATATTTTTTTTCATCACAAAGTTGGCGATTAAATCCAACATTTTTAAGTTTAATAGAGTTATCATCTGTTAAAGATAAGTTCTTATAAAGCTCAAAGAATTTATGGAGTAAATTATTTTTATTCCATGATTCAAATACAGATTGCTTAAAAGAACTTACTTTGGTTTCCGAAACTGGTAACTCAGTTATTTCAAGTTCTATTTTTTCCTCATATCTTTTTTTTAAATTATCAAATAGTAAAATTAAATTTTTACTTCTTTCATTGAATTCTACTTCATCGATACCTCCTAAATATTTTTGCCATTTATCATAATTTTGGGTTATTTCGTCACACTGAACTTTTACTGATTCACTTAAAAATTTAAAGTCTATCTCTGAAGATATTTGGTTAATGTTGTCTAAACTATAAAATCCGTATTTAATTATATAGATTATCCATGTAAATGTTAACCAAGCAGAAGGATTAACTTTAGGTGTGTATACTTCTCCAGATGCTCGTAATTCTTCGTTACCCCAAGCATCCATATCAAACAACGCACGCGTTCCCCTGCTTTCTTTAATAAGTGCATTCAATTTATATTCATTTTCGTAATTAGTTTCTTCAAAACATTCTAAAAATAAATCTAATGTCGTTTCAGATATTAGAGTATTTTTATACAAATAAAATAACCAAGCTTTCAATCCAAATAAAACTGAATTAAAATTATATACAATTTCTTCCGCGATTTCACGATACTTTTTAACTTTCAGTATTTCATTTACATTTTTCTCAGGTGAAAGTTGAAGTCTGAAAAGATTCATTTTGTATTTAAACTCCATAAATTCATCATATTTTGCAAATTCCTTAAATTTTCTTAAAGTGTTTTTTAGTAGTTCAATTTCATTGTTATCAATTAAAGTTTTTAAAAATCCTGATAAAGCATAGAAAGCATCATAGTAAAATTGAGGTAAATTTTCTCGTGACTTAACATCTTCATGTCTATATTCTATATTTAAATATATTTTTACAATTTCATAAAAATTTCTAATAGATCGGTTTGCATATTGTTGTTGCAACTTTTTATCATCATTTAACAAATAGTATATTCTGTTAATAAAGAAAATATATTTACTATATATTTCAGTTGTCCTTTTGGGTATTGACATGCTAAGAACAGAAATTATAAATCGATAAATTGCATCTAAAATTTCACTATCATCACTTTTAGCAGCTTTTTCAAAAGCATTATATATATCAATATCTAAATCATTTATAATATTCCATTCCTTCAAGAAAAAACTAATATTTGAATATTTATTTTTAATAATTTCATTTCCATAAGTTGATATTTCATTAGCGAACTCTTGATAGATTAACATTATTAGTGAAAGTGTTTTTTTTACTTTTTCGACTTCCTTGCTATTTATTGAATTTTTTAATCGAGCTAAAATACTCTTTTTTAGATTTTGAAACTCCTCATTTGAGATTTGTCCAGTTTCAATCTTAAATATTTTTTTATAATTACGTTGTAAATATGATAGTAAGCTTTTGTCAGGAATTCTAAAAAATAAATTATTCTTATAGATTGTTTCATTCAATCCAATTGAATTATATAAATATGATCCATTGTTTTCAGTTTTATAAGGAATTTTTTTAAGAAAATTATGTAAATTTTTTAAATTGGTATCTTTAATAATTTGATTTTGTTTGTATGGGATAATAAAATCATATTGATTTGTTTCTAAAGAATAAACGCCTTCTTTGAAAAATGATGAAATTTGTTGTAGAGACTCTCGATATACATTTTTACTCATTCTAATAATTAAATCTCTTTTTAATTCTTTTTTTAATAAAAAAATTAATTTTTTTGAATAAACAACATCAAGTAAATCAGAAGTTAAAAATTGATATATTTTGTAGAATAAATAACCTATGGCAAGTATTGAGATAATAGTAAAATACAAAAATAATACAACTATTCTTATTAACTCATCTTCGGTAAAAAAAAGTAATCTATCTTTATCTCGAAAAAATGATATGAAGAACATTATTGCAATATTTGATAAAATAAAATAAACGATAGGATATAGCTTAGATTCTTCAAAAATTGTAGAAAATAATTCTTCGTTTTTTCTCCGATTTTGCATGGCATTTATAATAAATACAAACACAGTTATTGTAATACTGAATAGAGTCACTAAATTTCCTAATCTTCCATCAAGTATAGAAATGGACTCTTGCAAATTCAAATAAAATATAGTAGGGATTTTGAAATCTATTAAGCAAAGTGAATAGGAAGCTAGTACAAGTAAAAAAATAAACCATGCACCTTTAGGAGATTTTAAAATATCAAATATTAGATATAAAATAGATTTAAGTGATTCTTTTTTGTTAAGAGGATGTTTCTGATTAAAAATGAAATTAGTTTCTTGGCTTAACCATTTTTTATGTTTTGGGGTCATAAATTTAAATTTAGATAATTTAATTAAAAGTTAATACTAATGAAATCGATTTATAAAAATTAATAATACACTATAAGGTATTTAAGCTTCTCCCGACGATGACTTTCGTATTTAGAATTTTGATATTTTAAGATTAAATTTGTTCTTTCCAATACTGATTCATTATAGGGAAGTGCGCATAATAATTCCTCCTTCCAATTTTTCTTCCTACAATCTCCGTTTCATTTTCTGTATTTTTCTAGATATGATTGAAATAAAAAATATAACAAAGAGTTTTGGTTCCAAGCAGGTTTTGAGAGGCGTGGATATGAATATCGAGTCTGGCAAAACACTTGTAATTATAGGTCGAAGCGGCTGCGGAAAATCTGTGATGCTTAAGCACATCGTGGGACTGCTGAGACCGGACTCGGGTGACATAATTTTTGAAGGTAAGAGCATGAATGCCATGAAGGAAAAAGATATCTATGCAATGAGGAAGGAGATAGGATTTCTGTTTCAGGGCGCTGCGCTGTTTGACTCAATGGACGTCGGGCAGAACGTAGGGCTTGCGCTGAAAGAAAATGACAGACTCTCCGATAAAGAGACCGATAAAATTGTTGCAGAAAAACTTGAGATGGTGGGACTGCCGGGCATTGAAAGAATGAAGCCCTCGGACCTCTCGGGCGGGATGAAGAAACGCGTATCGCTTGCAAGAGCTATAAGCACGAACCCTAAATACATTTTGTATGATGAGCCGACTACGGGACTTGACCCCGTAATGAGTGACCAGATTGACGACCTTATAAAGGAGTTATCGGGCAAGCTGAATATTACATCAATTGTTGTAACGCATGATATATTTAGCGTTTACGATGTTGCCGATCACGTTGCTATGATGCATGAAGGGAAGACGTATTTCTTCGGTACTCCGAAGGAGCTTGTAGAGACGGACGATAAAATAATACGGGAATTTTTAGCAAGAACCGATAAAGAGGCGCATGAAGCGCTTGAAAGAATCGAAGAAGAAGAGAAAGAAAAGCATGAAAAACTGACAGGCAAAAAATAAGCAAAAAAGGTCGGATTTCGTTCAAATAAATATTGTTAATACATAAAGATAAAATCAACTTTACATAATCTGGAAATAAGTCAATAGATTAACATATATTTAAAATTGTTTTTTAAATTTTCGCGTAACTTTTACATAGATACAAAAAACCCCGCCAAAAGCGGGGTTTTTCGTTTATAATTGAAACTTATTTGAAATCAATTTGAAAAGGTATGGCTTACGATTGTAATTTCAGGGGAGGTAATCGGGATTCCGAAAACTTCCATAGTAGGTCTTGCTCTGAGTGAAAGTCTTGATGAAGAGCCGTTGCGTCCGCCGATCGCAAGCGCGAGGTTCATTAAGCTTTCAAGGCCCTGACCTTTAATGTACTGAAGCAAGTCCATGCTGATAGCCATAGGAATAGTTGTTTCCTGTCCTACGCCGGGCACGGTTATATTTGTCATAACTCCGTTGATAGTCGGAGTATCATCTACGTATAAATTCCATTCCATTCTTGAAAGCAGCGATGAAGAATTTGCCGAGCCGCCTGCTGTATTAGGATTTTTTGCAAGCAGGTTGAGTGTAAATCCTACAGGTAATCTTCCCTGAGCAATGTTAGAAGTCAGGTTAGCGATATCAAGAATTCCGATCTGGTTAAAGCTTGAGAGATTAGCAATGTTGACTCCCGCAGCGTTGAAATTATTTACCGAGCCAAGCTTGAACTGAAGGCGTTTTAAATTTGTAAGTGTATCAACAGCCGTACAGCCGAAGTTCATTGTAGCAAATGCTCCGACAATGCATAGAATTACAAGAGTTTTTGCTATTGCTTTCATTCTAAAAATTTGCAAGTTAAATTTCATATTTTTTGGGTATTTTGATTGAGGGGTTTTATGTTAGTTGACTTAATAATAGACAAAAATGTACGAAAATAAAAATCAAAAATTAATTTCAAAAGCTAAATTTAAGAGCAGGGTTTTTAGAAATGCAAGATGGTTCCTGATGCTCTTAGGAAGTGCTCTTTTCATAGGTATGCTTGGATATCGAATATTAGGAGGATTTAGCTGGGTAGATTCTTTTACAGAAGCATGTATGATCTTAGGTGGGATGGGACCGGTAAAGGATATGGATAACTCTGCAGTGAAAATCTTTGCGGGGATTTATGCAATCTTCAGCGGAGTAGCTTTCTTATCCGGAGTAACGCTTTTGATTTCACCGTTCTGGCATAGGGAGCTTCATAAATTTCACCTTGCAGATGATGATACAGATAAAGATACGGATGATAAAGACGAGAAAAAGAAAACAGCTTCGAAAAGTAAAAAGTAGTTATTCTATATCACCCAGCGATTCGTTCCAGCCTCTCCATCCGCCATCCATTGAGATGACATTTGTGTATCCCATTTTCTGCAGGTTGTGTGCAGCTAAAGCCGAACGGAATCCGCCTCCGCAATAGAGGACAATTTTCTTGTTCTTATCAGGAATGTGAAGATGAATGTCCCGTTCGATTATTCCTCTACCTATGTGAATTGCGCCCTTTATTTTGCCCTGGGCAAATTCGTTGTCTTCTCTTGTATCTACTAATACAAAGTCTTCTTTATCGGCGTGCATCTTTTTTACATCATCGATAGTGCATTCTTTGATTTCTTTTTTTACTTCTGCGCAGAGTTCGTGAAAGTTCATTTGAGTTATGAGTTATGAGTTATGAATTGGAACACGGATAAGTATGATTGCTATGATGTCACTGATAAAAAAAAATATAAATGAACTGTATCTGTGCAATCATAATCATCATAAACATCTGTGTTTTAAAAATTAGAGATTATCCTTGTCATATTAATTATATCATTTGCATTACATCCGCGGGATAGATCCATCACGGGTTTTGCAAGTCCCTGTACAATTGGTCCCGTAGCAGATGCTCCTGCAAGACGTTCTGTAATTTTATAAGCAATGTTGCCTGAATTTAAGTCAGGGAATATAAAAACGTTCGCATCACCTTGTATCGCTCCGTCGGGATTTTTTCTTTTAGCGACATTCGGAACGAACGCAGCATCGAATTGAAGCTCGCCGTCGCATATCAAATCAGGTCTTCTTTGTTTGGTAATATTTAACGCTTCAATAACTTTATTTAAGGAATCATCCTTTGCGCTTCCTTTAGTTGAGAAAGAAAGAAAGGCAGTCCGTGCCGTAATACCTGTAAGTTTCTCGTAATTTTCAGATGTCTGTATTGCAATATCCGATAATTGTTCTGCAGTGGGATTTGGCAGCACGCCGCAATCTGCATAGGCAAGAGTTCTGTTCCTGTGAATACTTTCTTTTGGAAATGTAAACAGAAAGAACGATGAAACGGTTTTATTGTTTTCTTTTAATCCTATAATGCGAATTGCATTTCGTAATACATCACCCGTTGTATAAACACTCCCAGCAATTATTCCGTCGGCAAAATTATTTTTGAGTAACATGTTTGCAAATGCAAGAGGGGAGTTCAATTCCTTCTCTGCCTGCTCCACTGTCATATCTTTTTGTTTCAGTTTTCGCGAGCCGTAATAACCCTGCAGATATTGTTTATAAAAATCTAAATCAATTATATCTAGATGCTGGTTGTCTTCAATCTTTATTTTTTCATCGGTGCGGATAAGAATTACTTTTGCAAGCTTCTTCTGTAAAATATATTTCACTGCATCAAGTACGCGTGCATCGTATGATTCCGGAAAAATTATAGTCCGCTTTTCTTTCTTGGCTTTAGTTTCGAGTTGTTTGTATAAATCCATCTGAGGTTTTAAAAATTAAACGCGAAGAGCGCAAAGGCTCACGCAAAGAGCGCTAAGAAAAATTCAATTCATTTGAATAAACCTAAAGTCTTGAACTGGTCCTGTATTTGTAATATTACCTTTGCGAACTTCGCGTAAATCTTAGCGCACTTTGCGTTTAAAAAATAAGTAATGTTAGTATAATATATTTTGTATTATTCCGCCGCCGATGACGTTATCTCCGTCGTAAAAAACAGCCGATTGCCCGGGAGTGATTGCCTTCTGCTTCTCATCAAAAACAATTTTAATTTCGTCATCATTTTCCTGATACAATGTAGCCATGCTGCCTTTATCCTTGTATCTTATTTTCACCAATGCCTTCGTCGGTTCAGTTAATTTGTCAACCGTCATCAAGTTAATTTCATTGGTAATGAAAGCAGTGTTGTTCAATCCGTCAACATCGTCAACAACTATCACATTATTTTCAGCATCAATTTTGGTAACATAAATTGGATGACCGAGAGCAAGGTTAAGTCCGCGTCTTTGTCCAATAGTATAATTTATATAGCCTGAGTGGCTGCCGACTTTTTTATCTTTGTAAATTATATCTCCATGATTGATGTTCTTCACAAAATCAGGCAAGCGTATCTCAATGAGTTTACGATAGTCATCATCGGGGACAAAACAAATTTCCTGCGAGTCAGGTGTGTTAGCTGATTTTAAATTCAGTCCTGCTGCAATCTCTCTAATCTCTGTCTTTTCATATTTGCCTATAGGGAATAGTGTTTTGCTTAATGCATGCTGGGAGACTCTCCATAATGCATATGACTGGTCTTTCATTCTGTCGCCTGAAACTCCTATATTATATCTTCCGGTCTGTTCGTTATGAATAATTTTTGCATAATGTCCCGTGGCAATATAATCTGCGCCGAGTGATTCTGCCTTCTCAAGTAAAGCCCCCCACTTAATTGTTTTATTGCAAAGGACGCAGGGGTTTGGAGTATGCCCTTTAATATATTCAGAGATAAAATTTTCAATTACAGTATCATTGAACTTTTCTGTGAAATCAAGAGTATAATGCTCAAAGCCAAGATTATAGGCAACGTTCTTAGCGGAGTAAATAGTTTCAAGTGAGCAGCATCCTGAATCTTTTTCGGGGATATCATCGAAGCCCCATGTTTTCATGGTGATACCTATTAAATTGTATCCCTCATCTTTTAATAGTGCAGCCGCTACGGAAGAGTCAACTCCGCCGCTCATTGCAACTACTACGGTCTTATTAATGTTGTTATTTGTATTCATTTACGTAAAAGTATTAAAGTAATGGCTTTCTTTAAAGTCATTAATTTCATTGTTTTTAAAAATCATAAGTATTAAATTTATTATCCACAAAACTTAAAAAGGAGAATTAAAAGATGACAAAGCGTCAAATGCTGGTTATGGCTTTTTTATGCGCCTTCGCTTTTGGTGGTGTGTTTGGTGAGTTTTCGAACCTCGAGGCAAAGCCTAGAAAAAAGACCACACAGACTTCCAAAAAGAAAAAAAGCGGTAAAACAAGTAAGAGTAAGAACAAGACTTCAGGTAAAAAAAGTTCAAAAAACAAAACCTCAAGAAAGAAAAGTTCAGGCAAGAAATCTTCAAAGAAGACTTCTAAAAAAACCGGAAGAAAAACCTCGAAGAAATCCGGCAAAAAAGGTTCTAAAAAGGGAAGTAAGTATTCAAAGAAAAAAGGCAGAAAAGGAAGTAAGAACAGACGTTCATCAAGAAGACATACAACAAGAGTAAGAACTCCAAGAAGTTATACTCCGCCTTCTAACGGAACATATACACCGCCTAAGACATACGATAACAACAGCAACACAAATTCCGAACAGAAATCTGACAGACAGTACAAGAGAGAAAATCCGGAACCGATTAAGAAAGAGCCAAAGAAAGACGGCCAGTAATAAGTTTTTCTCAAAACCAGCAAATGAGACCCGGATAAATGTTTTTGTCCGGGTTTTTTGTTATAATTTTGATTGTTTTTTGAACGCAAAGCTCGCAAAAGAATTACGCAGAGTTCGCAAAGAAAAATAAGTTTGTTTTAAGAATAAATTCAAATTCTTATTTTATAATTTTTTGTGAATTACTTTGCGATTTTTGCGGTTTCTTTGTGCTCTTCGCGTTTAATAAATTAAATAGATTTTAATTATTACTTATGAAATTCAGTTTAAATTGGGTTAAGGAATACATACCGGGATTGGAAATCGGCTCTATGGCAGAGCTGAATGCAAAAATGATTTCTGCGGGACTTGATATAGAAAGCATAGAATCCGAAGGTGAAAAATTCAAAGGATTTGTTGTAGGTAAAGTAGTTGAAAAAGCGAAACATCCCGATGCAGATAAGCTAAGCGTTTGCAAAGTTAATGTCGGCACAGGCGAGTTATTAAACATCGTCTGCGGGGCGCCGAATGTAGATGCGGGGCAGCTTGTATGCGTTGCAAAAATCGGAGCAGTCGTGCCTAACGGCGGATTTGAAATTAAGAAAGCTAAACTTCGCGGACAGCTTTCTGAAGGAATGATATGCTCGGCTAAAGAACTAAATTTAAGCGAAGACCATAGCGGAATTATGGTGCTGGATGAAAAGGCAAAGATAGGACAGAATTTTTCGGAATATATAGGAGCAAATGATTATTTATATGAAATAGGTGTAACTCCTAACAGGGGAGACTTGCTTTCACATATAGGAATTGCCAGAGAAATTGCAGCAGCATACGATTTACATTGCACACTTCCAGAAGTACAATTAAAAGAAGAAAACGAAAACTCGCATGATTTTATTCATGTCACAATTGAAAATAAAGATTTCTGCAAAAGATTCAGAGCAAGAGTTATTAAAGACGTTCAGGTAAAAGAATCCCCTGAATGGCTTAAGAAAAAACTTACAGCAATAGGACTAAGACCGCGTAATAACATCGTCGATATCACAAATTATATAATGATGGAAACAGGTCAGCCGATGCATGCATTTGACTACGATAAAATTAAAGGAAAGAAGATAATTGTAAAGACGGCTCACGAAGGTGAGAAGTTCACAACTTTGGATTCAAAGGAAAGAGTTCTAAATGACAAGTCACTGATGATATGTGATGCTGAAAGACCTTTGAGTATAGCCGGAATTATGGGCGGTGAGAACTCCGAAATTACCGAAGGCACTACTAACGTAATGCTTGAGACGGCTTATTTTGATTCGGTTGCAATAAGACTGAATGCAAAAAAGCTGGGGCTTGCATCAGATGCATCTCACAGATTTGAAAGAGGAACGGATATTAACATGGTTGAATATGCCTCCGATAGAGCATCACAATTGATTGCTGAACTTGCCGGCGGAAAGATTTTATGCGGAGCTGTAGATAACTATCCTGAATGTTTTATTTATAGGGAAGTGGAGCTTGAAATTTATAATGTTAACCGTATTTTAGGACTATCACTTACAAAAAAAGATGTAATAAATATATTAGCAAAGATAGATATTGAATGTGAAGGCGAAAGATTTCAGAAATTAGTGTTCAAAATTCCGGAATTCCGAAGAAATGATATTGCTGCGGAAATCGATCTGATAGAAGAGATTGCCAGAATTTACGACTACGATAATATCCCTATGGAAAGAAGTTTCAGGTTCAGCGTATCGGAATCAAATTATAATTTAGATTATATCGAGTTCGTACAGAAGGTAAAGAATTATTTTTACGGTCGCGGATTCAACGAGATTTTAACAAGCTCGCAACAGGAAGATGCAAAGCTGCAAACGTTCGGTCACAGTCCCGTAAAGATTGCAAATCCCGGTTCAAGCGAAATGAACTCAATGCGTGTGAATTTATATTACGGAATGCTAAACGTGATTAAAAATAATCACAATCATTCAGGCAAAGATATTCCGCTTAAGCTGTATGAGACAGGAAGGGTATTTTTTGATGAAGGTAAGGGCTTTAAAGAAGAGGATAAGCTTTCAATCGGAGTCTGCGGAAATTATGATCTGAAATCATTTGATAATAAGGACAGGGACTTTGATTTGTTTGATCTGAAGGGCGAGATAGATATGTTTATACGCAGTCTGAATATTCAGATTAAAAACACTTCCTACGGGGAAACCGGTATTAAGATTAAATATGAAACGAAGGATAATTACGCAGGGGAATTATTTAAAGTTGAAAGTTCACTCTTAAAGTCACTTGGTATTGAAATCGAGAAACCTGTTTATATAGCTGAATTTAACTTAGAGGCACTGTATAAAGCGCAGAAAAAATCCAATGTTTATGAGCCGATTTCGAAATTTCCTGCAGTAAAAAGAGACTTATCTTTTGTAGTTGAAAAAAACGTTGTTTTTAAGGATATTAAGGACGTCATTTTAAATAGCGGCGGAAAGCTGCTTGCCGGACTGCAGCTCTTTGATATTTACGAGGATAAAAAACTCGGTAATAACAAAAGTCTTGCTTTTTCATTAGAATTTTCTTCTTTTGATAAAACATTGACAGATGAAGAGATAAATCCGATTATCAGCAAGATCGTAAAAAATCTTGAGAAGGAATTGAAAGTGCAATTAAGAAGTTAGAATAAGAAGTTAGTGAGAACTCAACAAAAACTTTATGTCCAAACCATTTTCTGACAGCGCAATAGATAGCATCAATGAAGCTAAGAATTCATTAAGGATATCGATTCAGGGCTTATTAACAAAAGTCAGAATGCTTCTGACGAAGATAAGTAAAGTTGAAGAAGAAAATAAAGATCTGCGTGAACAGGTAAAAGAGCTGAGCCAGAAAATTACTGATTTAAAGCTGCAGGTAACGCATGCAAATTCGCAATCGATTACGAAGGATAAGGAAATTTCCGATTTGAAGAACGTTTTACTAACTGAAAAAAATACAAAATCGTCTATACAGGATAAAGAAATTGTCCGTTCACGAATAAAAGAGTTAATATCAAGAATTGATGTACACCTGGACCAATACGACCAGGAAAATTAATACCGTTTGACTAAGAACAACCAAACAAAACCTTAAAAACTTATGAATCCTAAAGAAGTCAGAGTAAGGATTTTTAACAGCGAATATAATTTGCAGGGTGAAGACACTGCAAAGGTAGAAAAAATTGCCAATTACGTTGATAACATTATGAACAGAATCAACTCTGAATCGCCAAATCAAACTGAGGAAACTATTGCGGTAGTTTCTTCGTTGAATATAGCTGAGGATTATTTTAAGGAAAAAGGTATAAGAAATAAAATTGAAGAAGATTATCTGGACTCACTAAGAGAATATAATCAAAATATTGAAGAGCTTTCAAACTTGCTCGATCAATATCTGTAATTTTATTTTTTTGTTCTTTACATAAAAAGCAGGTTTTTAAAAACCGCACAGACACCTTAGTCAAACCATTATAAAAAACCAACATTTTTTATAAGATAGGAAGGTAAGCTCATAAAAAAATGTCAATTGCAGGCCTCATTCTCTTCGGAGGATCTGGAGCCGGGTTAGCCCGGGAACTCCGGACAGTGGAAGCAAACGACATTGTGGCACCCTCCACCGTATGCTTAAACGGGTTTCTTATAAGCTTTGGCTAAGGATTTGTCTGTGCGGTTTTTTTATGCCCGATTTTTTAAATTTTAAAATAAACCAAATGTGTACTTACAACATATTTTTAAGGAGAAATAATGGAAATAGTCTATGAATTATATATCCTGATTCCATTAATAATAGTTATCAGTTTTCTCGTGTTCTTTCTCGGATGGGCTCTCCACTCCAAAATGAACAAAAGCAAAATAGGCGACGCGCAAACCGTTGCTGAAAAAATTCTTTCGGAAGCAGAAGCCAAGGCAAAAGATAAAGTTGCTGAAGGTGAAAAAAGAGTAAAGAATCTATTACAGGATGCAGAAAAAGCTGCTCAGAACTTAAAGAAAGAAAAGCTTTTAGAAGTAAAAGACCAGTTCTATAAAAAGAAACAGGAGTTTGATGAACAGGTTAAGGAACGTGAAAAGAATGTAATTGAAGATGAAAAGAAATTAAAAGCTGAAAAAGAAAAAAATGAACAGGCTTTAAAAGAAGAGAAAAGTAAAGTTGACCAGGCGAAGAATGAATTAGCAAATAAAGAAAAGAAAGTTGAGAATCTTGAAAAAGATCTAACCTCAAAAATTGAAAAACTCGAAGAAAAGGAAAAAGAAATTGAAGCCTTAAAGGAAGAGACTTCAAATGTTATTTCCGAACAAAGAGACAGACTTCAGAGAATTTCAGGTTTAACAGAAGAAGAAGCTAAGAAAGAACTTTTCGAAAGCCTGCTTCAGCAGGTTAAACTTGACTCCGCACAGAAATTTCAGGAAGTCCGAGACGAGACTAAGCTTGAAGCAAACCGCATTGCAAAAAATCTTATCATACAAAGTATTCAAAGAACTGCTTCCGACCACTCAGTTGAAACAACTGTATCTGTACTGCAGATTACTTCCGATGAATTGAAAGGAAGAATTATCGGTAAAGAGGGAAGAAACATCAGGGCATTTGAAGCTGCAACCGGCGTTGATATTATTGTTGATGATACACCGGAAGCAATTATTATTTCAGGATTCGATCCGTTCAGAAGAGAAATTGCAAGAGTATCGATGGAGAGACTTATTGCAGACGGAAGAATTCACCCTGCAAGAATTGAAGAAGTAGTAACTAAAGTTGAAAAGGAACTCAGCGAAGAAATTATAAGAGTTGGTGAAAATACACTTGTCGAAATGGGTATTCAGGGAATGCACAGAGATTTAATTACGCTCATCGGAAGAATGAAATACCGTTCAAGCTACGGCCAGAACGTGTTAAACCACTCAATAGAAGTCGGTTACTTAGCAGGTATTATGGCTGCTGAGCTTGGCTTAGATGCTTATATGGCTAAGAGAGCAGGACTTCTGCATGACGTTGGTAAGACTATCGACAGAAGTATTGAAGGACCGCACGCAATCCTCGGCTACGAAGTAGCTAAGAGATGCAAAGAGCATCCGATTATCTGTAATGCAATCGGTGCCCACCATGACGAAATGCCTATGGAGCATCCGATATCTATTATCGTTCAGGCAGCTGACTCAATCAGCGGCGCTAGACCGGGAGCAAGACGCGAATCTGTAGAAGCTTATTCAAAGAGACTTGAGACACTTGAAAACATTGCGAAGTCATTCGAAGGTGTTGCAAAGACTTATGCTATCCAGGCAGGACGTGAAGTAAGAGTAATTGTAGAGCAGGAAAAAATCAGCGATATATTACAGGACCAGTTAGCAGATGATATTGCAAAGAAGATTCAGGAAGAAATGGAATATCCGGGACAGATAAAAGTAAACGTGATTAGAGAGAGAAGGTCAATTGCATATGCGAAATAGTTTTTTTAACTTATGGCTAACACCCCAGAAAAAATAATGAAGAAACAAAAAACGAAACTTATCGTCGGGATAACGGGCGGAATAGGTTCAGGTAAGACTTTTGTCTGCAACAAGCTTGCAAAAAAAGGATTTAAGGTTTTTTATGCAGATGCAATTGCTAAAAATCTTTATACAAAAAATAAAACACTCCTTGCCGCACTCGTAAAAGAGTTCGGCAAAGATATCTTAAACTATCAGGGCAAAATAAATTTATCAAAGTTCCGCGAAGTGATTTTTGCAAATAAAAAGAACTACGCAAAGGTAAATAAGATTGTACATCCTATCGTTATTGATTATATAATCAAGGAATCAAAAAAGAGTATTTACGATATTGTTCTTGTCGAGTCAGCACTAGTTTTCGAAAGCGGACTTGATAAGGAGCTGGATTATGTAATAATGATATATGCCAATAAAAAGACGAGAGTTGAAAGAATAATGATGAGAGACGGCGCGAAGAAATCTGAAGTTGAAAATATAATGAAGTATCAGATAGAAGAGAAGAATAAACTTGAAATGTCTGACTTTGTATTGGTAAATAATAAATCAGAGTCAGAGCTTGATGCGCAGATAGATTTTCTTGCGAGATTATTGAAATCGTTAACAGGACAGAAAGAACTTTACAACGAGGGCAAAGAAAGTTAATAAAGAAAGTTAACATTGAACTTAACAGAAAAAGAAAAAAAACATTTTTTCCAGACTTATAAACGTCTTCCTCTTATTGTTGAAAAAGGGGAAGGCGTTTTTTTATATACCGATAAAGGGAAATTCCTGGATATGTTCGGCGGACTTGCCGTAAATGTACTCGGCTATAACAATGCAAAAGTAAACGATGCAATTATTGCGCAAATACATAAATACAATCACCTCTCAAATAATTTTTATCAGGAAACACAGATAGATTTTGCAGAGAAATTATTAAGATTATCAGGATTTGATAGAATATTTCTTTCTTCCACAGGAACAGAAGCTATTGAAGGCGCAATAAAATTAGCAAGAAAATATTTTAACTCACATACTAAAACTGAGTTAATTTCCTTCAAAGGCGGCTTTCACGGTCGCACATACGGAAGCTTATCACTCACTACAAAAGAAAAATACAGAAAAGGATTTGAACCGCTTCTGCCAAATGTACATCACTTATTATACAATTCAGTTGACGATTTAAAACGAACAGTGAACGAAAACACTGCGGCAGTTTTTCTTGAATTCATTCAAGGAGAAGGCGGCATTTACACTGCTGACTGCGTATTTGTCGATACGCTGAACGAACTTAAAGCGAAGTATGGGTTTTTAATTGTCGCTGACTGCATTCAATGCGGTGCAGGGCGAACGGGAAAATTTTTATCTATACAACATTACAAAGCTGATGTAGATATATGCGTAACTGCAAAAGGTATCGGCGGAGGACTGCCGGTCTCAGCAGTTATGGCTAAAGAATATCTCAATGACTGTTTTCACGCAGGTGAACACGGAACAACTTTCGGGGGAAATCCCGTGGCATGCGCAGCCGGCATTGCCACTCTGGATGAAATCGAAAGTCACGCAATGAAGAACGCTGAAATCGTTGGCAAATATCTGAAAGATGAGATCTTAAATTTACAAAAGAAATATCCCAATAAAATAAAAGAAGTGAGAGGAATGGGACTGATGCTGGGAGTTGAGCTCGGTGAAGTTATTCCTGAAAAAGTTGTTGAAAATTTATTTGAGAGGAAAGTTTTAGTAAATCTTACCAATAATAACTGCGTGCGACTCCTGCCACCGTTGATTCTATCGCAGGAAGAAGCAGATATTTTCCTTAAGGCGTTTGAAGAGAGTCTGTCTTAATTCTGAATTCAGAATGCAGAATTCAAAATGCTGAATTGAACTCATAACTCATAACTTCATCCATTTTGCCGAACATATAAGCTATCAGTGCTGCTCTGGCCCACATGCCGTTTCGTTCCTGCTTCCAGTACCATGCCCGTTTATCATCATCAATTTCAATATCAATTTCATCTCTGCGCGGAAGCGGATGCATTATGATGGCATCTTTTTTGATTAGTCTTAAATGAGATTTCTTTAAATGAAATCCTGAGTAGTCTATACTTTTTGATTCGTTATTTGTATCGTATTCGTCCTGAATGCGCGTCATGTAAATCACATCAGCCTTCTTAAGATTTTCTTTCAGCTTATCTGTCTCTGTAAATTTTATTTTATTTTTTATCAGGAATTTTTTTACATCAGGTTCGATTTTTAATGAATCGGGTGATATTAAAATTAATTTTATGGTCTTATAATTCTTAAGAATGTAAATTAGTGAGCGCGCCGCTCTGCCGCGTTTCAAATCACCGACTATAGCAATTGTTTTTCCGTCGATTCCTTTTTTATCTTTGAAAGCTATATCAAGCGTGTATGCATCAAGAAGTGACTGCGTCGGATGCTGGTCTTTTCCCGAGCCGGCATTGATAACTTTTACAACTCTGTTCTTTTTATTCAGCAGCCACGAAGATTTTTCTGCAAGCCACTCTTCGTTGTTGCGCATTATTATTAAATCAGTATATGATGCAAATGTAAGGATGGTGTCTTCGGGTGATTCGCCTTTTTTCTGTGAGGAAGATGTTCCGTCACGCAACTCAGTAGTTTTTATACCGAGAATGTGGCAGGCATTATAAAAAGATTTGAACGTTCTTGTTGAGGGCTGCGAAAAAAATAATGTTGCGCGTTTGTGTGAGAGTAGAGTCTGCAGCTTATCAGCTGCCGCTTTATTTTTTGATAGGTCCCGAATTTTATCTGCAAGTCTGAATAGAACTTCAATATTTTCCCTGTCAAACTGCTGTGAGAAAATAAGATAAGACAACTCCTTATCTCTTATGAGTAATTTCTTTTTTTTGCTTAACGGAAGTTTTTTAAATTCTTCCCATTTATATTTAAAATCTCTCATTATTTTTTAAAATCAGAAATACATCATTTTCATACAGAAGACGCTGCCGCCGGATTTCATGAACTCCGATGTATCGACTGTTGTGACATTAAATTCATTTTTCTGTAAAATATTTTTTGTAAACTCAGCGCGCTTATCTATAATTACATTCTGTCCGTCAGGGCAGTGGCAGTTGCAGGCAAATGAACTTTTGTTTTCATCTGCATCAACTTCAATTATATCCGTAAAATAATTTGTCAGCTTTTTAAAATCATCTTCGCTAAATGCATCGCGGCAAATCATTGCAGTGTGCGAATTCAGTAAAGAAAAGCAAGTATCGAGATGATAAAAATATTTATTCATCAGTCTTACTTTCACAATTTCGTAATTCGTGACTTCTTTCAGAAAATCATAAACGTTCTCGTGAGTTCTATATCCATAGCCGCCGAAAATTATTTTTCTTTTGTAATCAATGATTGCATCACCCATTGATTCAAAGTAACTTATCTCTTCAGGTAATTTTATAATTTCATATCCATCCTTCAAATAAAAATCTTCAAAGTGTTTCACTTCATCCTCTCTTTGCGAATTTCTCATTTTGCTCAGCACAACTTTTTTGTTGCCATGTGAATCGGTGAAAGGAAGCGACTGATTTGCAGTGAAGACCATATCAACTAGTTCTTTCACAGGATTGATTTCATTTACTTCAAAGCCAAGATTTTCATAGGTGGATTTTAAATCATTCCACTGTTTCAATGCCAGGTCTTTATCAAAATCTGCATTGAGATTTGTCATGTATTCATTGCCGATGTAGTTAATATCGAAGTACTCCGGCTTACACATTAAAACTTTTTTTGGTAACATGTTTATTGCAATTGAACGCTCTTTAACGAGTAACTATATTAATAAGATTTTTGTTAATTTCTTTAAATTAACAACAAAAATATACGATAAAAAAATGTATCATTTTGAGAAAAGCGTGATAATGAATTGCCCGATAGAAAGAGCTTTTGCATTCCACACAGACACAAATAATTTGAAATTAATTTCTCCTTCATCAGTAAAAACGGAGATTATAAAGATAGAGCTACCAATGGTTTTAAACTCTGAAGTTGAGCTTGATGTAACGCAGTTCGGAATTTTTAAATCATACTGGAAAGTAAAAATCACTCAGTACAAAGAGAATGAAGTGATAGGTGATTATATGCTCAAAGGTCCTTTCAAGTACTGGTATCACCGGCACTGCTTCGACACTCAGGCAGGCAAAACAATTATGACTGACAGAATAGATTACAAGCTTCCGTTCGGATTTCTCGGAGATATTGCTTATGCTTTATTTGCCAAAAAGATGATTGAAAAAATGTTTGAGTTCCGTCATAAAAAAACAAAAGAAATTCTCGAATCAAAAAATTAACCCGCATTTACTATATAAATGAAAAAATTATTTTTATTAGTAATACTCTCAATCCCTTTTGCTTTCACATTTGCACAGGAAGGATACGAAGGCACTATATCTAAATCACAAAAGACTGAAGGACTATTTAACACTTACAAAGATAAAGGTGACTATTATTTTGAGTTTCAGAAAGGATATAATAAAAAGTTATTCCTTCTTAAAATGACTAACCTTACATCGATTGATGAACTTGGATTTTTTGCGGGACTTGACATGGGTGATATGACACTGCAGCTTGAAAGAAGAAATGATAATCTTGACATCATAAAAATTAACGAGCTCATTCTTCCCGATACAAATAAGTTTTCCAATTACAATCAGAATGTAACTTCACGTTTCGGTCCTTTGAAAATTGAAGGATTTAATAAGGACAGCTCTAAGTTCATTGCAAAAATAAATTCATACTTTACCTCTGATATTCCGAATCTTCAGTTCATGTTTCAGCAGTTAGTCGGCGGGTATTACTCAATAAACTCTGACTTAACTTTTATTGAGCAGGTGAAAACTTTTCCGAAGAATATTGAGATAACGGTCAACTATGTTTTTAATACGTCATCGAGTCCCGTACCTGCTATACCGGATTCGCGTTCAATTAATTTCAGAATTAGATATTCACTTATTGATTTATCTCCTGACTCAGTGAATGTTTACATCCCGCGATTATCTGATGCGAGAGTGGGATATTTTGAGACATCGGTGAAGGATTATACAAATCCCATGAGAAAGAGTGAGCTGATAAAATATATTTCGCGATGGAATCTTCAGAAGAAAAATCCGAATGATGAGTTATCAGAACCCGTAAAACCGATTGTATACTGGATTGACAGAGCTACTCCGAAAGAATACAGAGATGCTATTAAGAAAGGTGTGATGCTATGGAACAAGGCGTTTGAAAAAATCGGTTACAAAAATGCAGTGCAGTGTAACGTTCAGCCGGATTCAGTCCAGTGGGATTCCGACGACATCAGGTATAATTTATTAAGATGGCAGTCGTTTTCTACATCGGGAATTGCAGGCATCGGCCCCTCTGTTTCAAATCCCTTCACTGGAGAAATTTTAAACAGCAGTGTATTGATTAACTCCGAAGCGCTGCGTTTTACACAGGATGAAAAAACTTTGTTCAGTCTTATTAGTTCAAAAGATGAATTATATAAAAATAATTTTGAGGGAGACAAAGTAATAAAAGTCCTTGAAAAAATTAATAAGAAGAATTTTTACATCTGCCAGTATCCTTCGCTATCACAAAATCAGGCATTGATAGGCGCAGTGAAATATATAGTCGATAATAATGTTACGAGCACTGATGAAATTCCGAAAGATTATGTGTACGATTATTTAACTGAGCTTGTTGTGCATGAAGTTGGGCACACACTGGGACTGCGGCATAATTTCAAAGCATCGACAGCATACACATTTGAGGAAATAAGAAATCCTGAGTTTACAAATCAGTGGGGAAACGGCGGCTCAGTGATGGATTATAACGCTGCAAACATTTCTCCTCCCGGAGATAAGCAGGGGACTTACTGGTCACCGACAATTGGGATGTATGATTACTTTGCTATAGAGTACGGCTACAAATCTTTCCCGAATATAAAAAAGTCCGACGATGAAGTTCCTTATCTTATTGCAATAGCTTCACGTTCATCTGACCCGCATTTAGTTTACGGAACCGATGAAGATGTAATAAACAGTTTCTTCGGACCGACGAGTCTTGATCCGTTAACACAGACATTTGATTTAGGAAGTTCGCCGTTAAAGTATGCGCAGGATAAGATTGAGATTGATACAAATCTTTTCGGAAAGGTCGGAAGATATTTCCCGACATACAATGAAAGTTACTCGCAGCTGAATAATGTTTTCATAGGTCTGCTCTTCGATTATTTTTCAAACACAATGATAGTGTCGAAGTACATCGGCGGCGCATATATTACCAGAATGAAGCAGGGAGATGTAGTTGATAATAAATATCCTGTGATGCCGGTCTCTCATGATGAGCAGATGGCAGCTTTGAATTTTTTAAATAAGTATGCATTTGAGGCAGATGATTATCTGAAGTTCAGCCCCGACTTTTTAAAAATGCTTCAGCCTGTTGCAAACAGCAGGGGAAGGCAGGACTTCCCGCTGAACGATATTATTTATACAATACAGGCAAACACTTTGTACAGATTATACAATCCGATTTTAATGAAAAGGATGCTTGAGCAGGAAAACTTGTCGTCAGATATTCTGACTCTGGGTGAGATGAATGATTTTCTTTATTCGAATATATGGAAAGAAGTTAAATCAAAATCATCCATTTCAAAAAACAGAAGAGCGCTGCAAAAACTTCACATGGATATTTTGATTGAGATGCTTGTAAATCCGCAGGGGGGAATGCCGGAAGATGCGCGTTCAATGGCGTACAAATATTTAAACCAATTGAAGAAAGATATAGCCGGATTTAAAGGCGGAAATGATTTTGATTCGTTTCATTTGAGGGAGTGTGAATCCAGAATTGATAAGGCGCTGAATTCGATAATAATTAATCAACATTAAATCAGCATTAAAATATTTTTCCCTATTAGTAGGAATAGAGTAGTTTTGATTTGAATAAGAAATTAAGTTTAGTATTTTAGATGCGAGTTATGAGTTATGAGTTATGAGTTATGATTGAATGTAAATAAAACCCGACTATTTTCCGACTTTTTTTACAAATTGGAAATATCGGAGTTGTAAAAACAATATCGGTGAAACAGAAATCCGACCAAAATCCGACTTTTGAACTGGTTCATGATTGGATTTCCGCTTTCGCGGGAATGACATGTGGGGTAAACCCGACTAAAATCCAACTTTTAAAATAATTTTTAATGAGTGAATATCAGAAAATCCGTGTTAGCGTAAGAAGCATTTGTATCGTTGATAATAAAATACTTTTGCAGACGGATTTAAACGATTCAGTGCCGACATATGCAACGGTTGGAGGTGAACTTGAGTCGGGAGAGACAATGGAAGAGAGACTGAAACTTGAATATAAAGAGGAAACCGGAATGGACATTGAAATTAAAAAGTATCTGTTCGTTATTGAAAATTTCTTTTTATATAATGATAAGCCTCTTCATTCACTTGAACATTTTTTCCTTGTAAATATTGCTTCAACTGAATTCTCATCAAAAGAAAAACATTTATCATTTCACTGGATACCTGTTGAAGAAATTGAAAAGTATGAAATAAAACCAAAGGTGTTAAAAGAATTGATATTAAAAGGGGAGCTGGATGAACATAAACATTTGATTTCGAGGGGTTGAAATTAATCCGACTATTTCCCGACTTTTTTCAAATTGAAAAATATCGGTGTTGTAAAAACAATAATTGAATTTTTAATACCCGACCAAAATCCGACTTTTATGAAAAAAATTTAAACTCGTAATTCGTAATTTGAAACTCGTAATTGAATATGAACCCGACTTTTTTCCGACTTTTAACGCAGATGAATTTATTTTATATTTTGAGGCAGTATTTTACTTTTTAAACAAAATTGGCAGATAATAAATGGCGTACAATTCCATTCTAACAGAAAAGAAGAACTCAGTTTTATATATTACTTTAAACCGTCCCGATGTCTATAATGCTTTCAATGATGAGATGACTTACGAGCTTCAGGATGCATTCAAAAACGATGCGGCAGCAGATGATGTAAGATGCGTTGTTATCACCGGAGCAGGGAAGGCGTTCTGCTCAGGTCAGGACCTTAAAGATTTCACCGATAAAAAATCAACCTTTAAAGAAGCGCTCGATAAAAGATACAATCCTTTAATCAGATTAATAACTGAACTTCCTAAACCTGTAATTGCATCAATCAACGGCGTAGCTGCCGGAGCGGGACTTTCGCTTGCATTAGCTTGTGACTATCGTATTGCTGTTGAAAGCGCAACATTGATAGAGGTATTTATTAATGTGGGACTTGTGCCCGATAGCGGTTCATCTTTTTACCTGCTGAAAATTTTAGGTTATGCAAAGGCATTTGAGCTCTGTGCAACGGGTGATAAAGTCACCGCAAAAGAAGCAAAAGAATTAGGACTGATAAACAAGATTGTAAGCAACGGAACACTGCTTAAAAAAATAACTGAACAGACCGCGAATAACTTCGCATCAAAGCCGACATTTGCTATTGGTATGATAAAAGATTTATTGCAGAAGGCTGCTCACTCGCCATTGAATGATATACTTGAGCTTGAAGCGCAGCATCAGCAGTCAGCGGGTAATTCGGCTGATTTTAAAGAAGGTGTTGCAGCATTTCTGGAAAAAAGAAAACCAAAGTTTACAGGTAAGTAATAAGTAATTCTGAAATTTAAAAGGAACAATTTCAGTTTAAATGGATATAACAAATAGAGATATATTATGAAGAAAATAACAAAGAAATTCAGACTAAACCACAACCTTTCTTACTTAATAATTTCTGTTTTAACACTTTGCACTTTTTCAGTATTTTATAGCTGTGGAGCAAATTTGTTTTCTGTAAGTGATGATGTAAGTATTGGAAGAGATCTTGATAAACAAATCAGGGCTGACAGACAAAATTATCCTATAATGGAAGGGCACGACGATGTTAGAAGTTACGTCAGCGGAATTGGAAGAGGAATTTTAAACAGTTCTTCTCTCATTCAGTACAAAAGTGTTTTTCCTTATAAGTTTGATGTGATACAGGACGACAGCACTGTGAATGCGTTCTGTGTTCCAGGTGGATATATTTACATTTATACAGGTCTCATAAAATTTTTAGATAACGAAGCTGCGCTTGCTGGTGTTATGGCGCATGAGATTGCCCATGCTGAAAGAAGACACATGACTCAGAGGCTGACATCTTATTACGGAGTAAGTACGATTCTTTCGTTAGTGCTTGGTAACAATCCCAATCAGTTTGCAGAGATAGCAGCGAACCTTTTTGTAGGACTTGGTTTTCTTGCAAACAGCCGTTCTGATGAAACTGAAGCGGACGATTATTCTATAAAATATTTACGTTCCTCGCAGTACTATCCGGGAGGAATAATGTTCTTCTTTAATAAAATCCGTGAGGAAGAAATAAGAAAAGGCAGAACACCCGGCGGACTTGAAAGACTGCTTGCAACACATCCTCTTGCTCAGGATAGAATTGACAATGCATATATGGATCTCAGTAAAATTGTTCCGAGGCCTGATTCAACAAAGGGATTGTTCCCTGAAAGATATCAGGAAATTAAAGCAAAGCTGCAATACTAATTTTAAATTTTATACTTAAAAAATACACAGGAGATAATTCATGAAAAAAGTTTTAATAATGTTAACGTTTCTTCTCTCAGTAGTTTTTATCCAAAACATTTACGCGCAGTCGGCAGATGTTTCGGATAATAATTATGCATTCAAGCTGGCGTTAAGCTCTGACTGGAAGAAATCCAAAACAGAAGAAACAACGAATAAGGATGCGATATCATATACCTTCGATAAGAAAGACGGTAAGGATGCAATAATGCTTTTGGCATTTAAAGTTGAATCAGTAAAGAGTCTTGATGATTTGATTTACACGCTCGAAAAAGATATGACGCTGAACATTCCCAAGAGAAGCGGTGATTATTCAAACTTTACAGTTTCAGGCGGTGAAGGCAGAAGCGCAGTTTATAAGGATAGTGAATTCGGCGAAAAGATCTTTTATTACAGAACACAGAATACCGATAAGCAGAATTATACTTATATGTTAAGATTCATTACATCGATAACCAATTTTCCGACTGCTGAAAAAGATTTCGATAAGATTGCAAAAGGTTTTAAAGTAAATAACTAAGTTTTATTAATTGATTCTTATTTCGACCCATTCATAAGAATGGGTTGAATTCTTTTTCCCGCCCTACGGTAGTAATTTCCATGTGTCCCGGATGAATTGTATAATCATCCTGAACTTCCGGAAAGAGAACATTATTTATAGAATTCATAAGTTCGTTTGTATCCCCATAAGGCAGGTCCGTTCTGCCGATTGAATCTTTAAAGATCACATCACCGCTAAAAATATTCTTGTTTGTATCATCAATGAACGTCAGGCTTCCCGGTGAATGACCCGGAGTGTGAAGGATTTTGAATTCAATTCCTGCAAACTGTATTTTGCTGTTCTCGTCAATGAATTCATCAACAGGTGGAAGAGAAGGGAAGTCAAGTCCGTATAGTTCTTTCTGCTTATCTACATTTTTATAAAATACCATATCCTTTTCATTCATTAAGATAGGCACGTTGAAATAGTCCTTTGCAAACTTGTTGCCCATAATATGGTCGATGTGTCCGTGAGTGTTGATAATGTTTTTAATTTTTATGCCGTTATCTTCGATGACTTTTTTGATTTGTGCTTCTTCATCCGGGGTGTATGCCGAAGGGTCGAAAATAACTCCTTCTTTCGAAATTTCATCGAAGTAAATGTAGCAGTTCATTGCAAACGGAGTAACGGGTATCTGGAAAACTTTCATATAGTAATTATTTATAAATTGATTAAACTCTTAAATATGGGTAATTTCGATAACCTGTCAAATTTTTATTCCCAATAGAATAATAGTCATACAGTTAAAATTGTGGTTATATGTCTGATACCGATAAAATTAAAATAATTACCAATAACCGTAAAGCTAATTTCGAGTACGCAATTCTTGATAAGTATGAAGCTGGAATTTCACTCGAAGGAACTGAAGTAAAATCGCTTCGTGACGCTAAGGTTAGCATTGTTGAATCGTATGCTCGTGTAATTAAAGATGAAGTATTTCTTATTGGCGCAAATATTAATGAGTATAAGTACGGAAATATAAACAACCATGAACCTGTCAGAAACAGAAAGCTTCTCCTTCATAAGAAAGAAATTAAGAAGATAAAAGAAGCTCTGACAGAAAAAGGATTGACGCTTATTCCATTGAAGATGTATTTCAAGAATTCAAAAGTAAAAGTTGAACTCGGTATAGGCAGAGGTAAAAAGCTTTACGATAAACGCGAGTCAATCAAAGCGCGGGAAACAGATTTAAAACTAAAGAGAATCAAACTATAAATGAATTTTCCTTCTTTAAATGAACAGTTAGATGTTATAAAACGCGGAACAGTTGAAATTATTCCCGAAGATGAACTGGTAAAAAAAATTGAGAAGTCCATTGCTAAGAAAAACCCTTTAACAATTAAGCTGGGTGCTGACCCGTCACGTCCTGATTTACATATTGGTCATGCAGTTGTATTAAATAAATTGAAGCAGTTTCAGGAACTCGGGCATACTGCTATATTAATTATTGGTGACTATACAGGAATGATTGGTGACCCAACAGGAAAGAAGAAAACTCGCCCGCAGCTTACACATGAAGAAGCTATTGAAAACGGAAAATCGTACTACGAACAAGCAACAAAAATCTTAGATAAGAACAAGACAAAAATTGTTTATAATTCAGAATGGCTTTCTAAACTTGACCTAAAGCAGCTTATTCAGTTGATGTCAAAGTTCACTGTACAAAGAATTTTAGAGAGAGACGATTTTACTAACAGACTTAACGAACAGGCTGAAATTGCATTTCATGAAATGCTTTATCCATTAATGCAGGGATATGATTCTTATGCTATTAATTCCGATGTTGAGCTTGGCGGCACTGACCAGAAGTTCAATAATCTTGTTGGAAGAGATGTTCAGAAAAGATACGGCAAAGAGCCGCAGGTTGTAATCACGATGCCGCTTCTTGAAGGAATTGACGGCAGCGAGAAGATGAGCAAGTCACTGGATAATGCAATAGGAATAAGTGAAGACCCGAAGGATATTTTCGGCAAGACTATGCGAATACCAGATTCATTAATTTATAAATATTTTGAACTTGGTACACAAATTTCCGTAAATGAATTAAAGGAAATAAAAGATAAAATTACACAGAACCCGAGAGATTACAAACGAAAGCTCGGATATGAAATTGTGAAGTTGTACTATGATGAAGACATTGCAAAGAATTCTATAGAGGAGTTTGATAAGATTTTTATTAAGAAGGAAATTCCTGATGACATTCCGGAAGTAAAGCTCGATGAAGATGTGAAGCTTATCAATCTTATGGTGAGCAATAAAATGGCAGATTCAAATTCGGCAGCAAGAAAACTGATCGAAGCCTCGGCAGTTAGCATTGACGGCGAGAAAATCAGCGATGTGAATGCAATCATTGGTAAGGACAGAAGTTTTACTATGAAAGTCGGTAAGAGGAAATTCCTAAAAGTTAACTAAAAAAGTAATACAATCTTTATAATATCTAATATTTATTTTTATTAAATTACATCATTTCACAATAAGCAAACACAAGGGAGAGCGATAAATTGTTCAAGCCAACTAAAATATTTTTTACAAAAGGTGTCGGAAGACACAAAGACTACTTACAATCATTTGAATTAGCGTTGAGACAGGCGGGGATTGAAAAATGCAATCTTGTAATGGTATCGAGTATATATCCATCGGGATGCAAAAGAATTACAAAAGAACAGGCAACACAATTGCTTGAACCCGGTGCAATTACTTTTTGCGTAATGGCAAGGAACTTCACAAACGAACCAAACAGACTGATAGCTACATCAATCGGCGTAGCGCTACCGTCTGATGACAGTCACTATGGATATATTTCCGAGCACCATCCATTCGGTGAGCCGGAAAAAGTTGCAGGTGAATACGCAGAAGACTTAGCAGCAACAATGCTTGCAACAACATTAGGTGTTGAGTTCGATTCTGAAACTGCATGGAATGAGAGAGAAAATGTTTACAAGCAAAGCGGTAAGATATTCAAAACATTTAACGTAACGCAATCTGCAGAAGGCGATAAGAACGGTCTCTGGACTACAGTTATCTCTGCTGCAGTTATGCTTCCGTAATTTCAATTAAAGTATAATCTCCGCTAAGTATTCTTAGCGGAGAATTCACTTAAATCTGCTAATGGTTAATATTGAAACATGCAGAAAACTTGCCTTATCATTTCCTGATGTAACCGAACAGGATCATTTCGGAATGCCTTCTTTCCGTTTTAAAAAGAAAATATTCATGACGATTCACACTGATAAAAATATTGTGATGCTGAAATTATCCGAATCGGATCAATCAATATTTATGGCTTATGATTCAGAAATTATTTATCCGGTAAAAGGATATTGGGGAACTCAGGGAGCGACGATGTTTGATTTAGTAAGAGTTAAAAAAATAATTTTTAATAATGCATTAAAAGCTGCATATAATAATGTATCAGTCAAAAAAGTAGCATCAAAAAAGAAAGTTAAGGATTAATTATGATAATAAAAGAGATTATGGAACAGCTGAAAACTTCACTTCACCCTGTAGCAAAAGCTTTACACAGCGGAGAGCATTTCAGAGTTCTTGCAATGGGATTCAAAGCCGGAATGAAATTAAAGGACCATCAGGCACATTTGCCATCTAAACTAACTGTACTTTCCGGAGAAGTAATTTATCGTGAAAATGAAAGGGAAGTAAAACTTGAACAATATGATGAAGTTGATATTCCTGTAAACTCAACTCATTCAGTTGAAGCTATGCAGGATAGTTTGTGCCTGCTTACACAAGGGTAATTATGAAAGACCTAGAAAATAAAAATGATATTGAATTTCTTGTTGATGAGTTTTATAAGAAGGTTGTAAAAGATGAATTGATAGGGAAGTTCTTTACAATCGTTGTTAATTTTGACTGGGATGTTCATATCCCGATTATGAATTCATTCTGGGAAACCGTTCTGTTCGGCAAAGCTTCTTATAAAGGAAATCCAATGATCAAACATATCGAACTGAATAAACTTGCAAGACTTGAGCCTGTGCATTTTGAACGCTGGTTAAAATTATGGAAGGATACAATTAACGAAAATTTCATAGGAGAAAAAGCATCGGAAGCAATTTCGAAAGCTGAAACAATTGCAAAACTGATGCAAAGCAAACTTGAATCAAAAATTTCAATACTGAATAATGAAACCTAAAGTTTATTACGCAAATGCAAAAGAAGCTCTTGATAAGTTAAAAGCGGAAGGATACACCACAGATTTTAATTTAGAGGAGAATTGTATTGTCTGCCATCAGGGAAAATTTAATCATGATGAATTTGAGATAACTGCAATATACAGATATGAAGGGGATTCAAATCCCGATGATGAATCAACTGTGTATGCAATAGAATCAAAATCAGGATTAAAAGGAACATTGGTGACAAGTTACGGTGCTTATTCCGAAAATTTATCTGATGAAATACTGAAAAAGCTGAAAGGTTAAGCTAACAGAAATTTTACAAAATCCTCTTTGCTTATTTCTCCTAAATGGTGATTCATGTCGATCTCAGTAAGGGCTTCAGCCATCTCATCTTCTTTGTATTTTTTACCGATTAATCTGGACTCTATTTCATTTGTATCACCATGAGCAAGGAAATCACCATAGATTTTTAAATTTTGTATCACTCCATCTTTAACATCAATGCGCGCATCAATCTGTCCGAAATCGAAGCGATTAATTTTTTGTATGTTAAATTCAGGAGAGCGGCCGTAGTTCCAGTCCCAGTTACGATACTTTGAATTTGCTAGATCATAAACTTCCTGCCATTCTTTTTTATGAAGATTGTAAACAGGATAGTTTTCTCCCTGTTGAAAAATTGACTCTATAAGCTTCTGACGAAAATCGAATATATTCATTTTCTGATTCATATATTCTGTGATATTACCGACACGGCTTCTTATCGATTTTATTCCTTTGCTTTCTATTTTATCTATCTTAACATTCAATGCCTCGACTACGTCATCAAGATTTGAATTAAACAAAACTGTTCCATGGCTGAACATAGCCTTTGTATTGGAAAACTGAGCGTTGCCGGAAATCTTTTTACCATCAACAGTAATATCATTTCTGCCGTTTAGCTCAGCCTTAACTCCGATTGCATTCAGAGTTTTTATTACAGGCTCGGTAAACTTTTTAAAATTATGAATGCTATCCTGTGAGAATTTTGTGAGGAAGCTAAAATTTAAATTCCCGTCATCATGGTAAACAGCGCCGCCGCCGGAAATTCTGCGTACAACCTGAATTCCTTTCTTCTTAACATACTCCGAATTTATTTCTTCAATTGTATTTTGGTGTTTACCTATGATAATTGCATTCCGGTTAATGTAAAAAAGCAGATAGTCATCTTTTTCAAAATCAAGATTTCTTACAGCCCATTCTTCCAAGGCAAGATTTAAAGTTGCATCGGTAATCTGATTGTTATTAATTAATTTCATTTTCTGTTTAAGTTGATAATGGGTTAAGTTATTTCTGTGTAATCTAAATCTTTGCCGTAAGTTTCTTCAAGCTTACTTGTTGCCCAGATGGCAATAATTATTGTTACAATTCCTATAGCAAAAGCTGCATACTTTATTCCTAGCGCAGGCTTCAATGCCTGAAACAAAAGTGTTAATGGTATTACACTGCCTCTGATAAAATTAGGAACAGTTGTAGTAACTGTTGAACGTAAATTTGTTCCGAACTGTTCCGAAGAGTTCGTTACAAATATCACCCAGTAACCGACTGCAGTTCCAATTAAAACACACACTCCATAAAAATAAAACGTGCTTGAGTTGTTGAGAAACAAGTAAATACAAACGCAAACAAATGTAGCTGTTAAAAAAATGTAAAGGACTTTCTTGCGTGACTTCAAAATCTGGCTTAATGTTCCGCTGAAGATATCACCGAACACCAATCCTATATAACAAAACATAATTGATTTACCTGCGGAGATTGGTTCTGCTATTCCAAAAGCTTTGCCAAACTCAGGGGAGAAAGTAATTAAAATCCCCACAACAAACCAAAGAGGTAGCCCAATTAAAATGCAGTATAAATATTTTAAAAATCTTCCTTTATCGGTAAATAATTTTAAGAACTCACCCTTACCGATATGTGATGCCTGTTTGATTGAATTGTACATGCCTGATTCATATACTCCGAACCGTAAAATTAAAATCGCGAGTCCCATTCCGCCGCCGATGAAATATGAAGTTCTCCATTCAGTCAGCTCTACAATCAATGCAGCAGCAACTGCTCCCATAACTCCGATTGACGCAACAATCATTGTTCCGTAACCTCGTTTGGTTTTCGGCATAACTTCACTGACTAATGTAATACCGGCGCCAAGCTCTCCTGCCAGACCTACGCCGGCAATAAATCTAAGTAAAGCGTAAAGCTCAACGCTGTTTATTAATCCGTTGAGAATATTTGCTAATGAATATAAGAAAATCGAACCGAAGAGAACTGAAATTCTTCCGCGCTTATCGCCGAGAATTCCCCATAAAATTCCGCCGACGAGCATTCCACCCATTTGCATATTAAGAAGCATAACACCGGTATCAAGCATTTGTCCGTCAGGAACTCCGAGTGATTTTAATGAAGCAACTCTCACTATGCTGAAAAGAATTAAATCATATATATCAACGAAGTAACCTAAAGCTGCAACCAGAACTATGGCAAAGACGGTTTTCTTTTTATCCATTAACTACTTATAATTTGGGGTGAATTATTTTAATAGCATTAATTTTTTTGTTTCAGTAATTCCTTCTGATTCGATCCGGTAAAAATACATTCCGCTTGAAAGATTTTCGGCATTAAACTGAACTTCATATTTGCCCGGTTCACGAACTCCGTTAAACAATGTCTGTATAAGTTTACCTGTTAAATCATAAATGTTTAAAACAACGTTCATCTTTTTACTGATTTCAAATGAAATGCTTGTTGTTGGGTTAAAAGGATTTGGATAAGCATCATACAATTTAAATCCGTTAACAAGTGAAGCAGTATTTGATGCACCGATAGATGTAACAGTTCTTATTGGGAGATAATCTACAAATCCCAAAGAATCTAAATCAGGTTTATGAAATATGTGTGCTTCAATTGAATCTAAATTCGCTGTTCCCCAGTAATTATTTTCAGCTTTGATTGAGTCTTTTGTGTTATTGTATAAATCATAAATCTGCCCTGTATTGCTGTTCCAGTAAAGCTGATTTAAACCGACATCAGTTGTATCTGAATTGCCGATGTTTCCAAGGTTGGGTTTTGCGCCGCCCTGTATTGTAATACCCCATAAGTTGCCGCGGATTTTATTTCGTGTACAGATAACACTCATTGCAGTGGGGGAGTTGAAGTTTATTCCGCTGCCGCCGAGTGTCGGGCTTCCCTGAATATTGTTTGTATCAATAATGTTGTTGTTCACATATGCAGTAATTGTTGATGCAGCAAATGCAATTCCGTAACGGTTTTTTCTTATCACATTATTTTCGATCACGATGTTCGCGGAACCAATCGGAAGAAATGAAATACCTCCGGCATTTGTATATAATCCTCCGCTGATTATATTGCCTCGTATTACCATGGGGGGAGTTACGTTAGTTGCGCCCCAGTTTATCTGCGGCGAGTTTCCGTTTGCAGTAACGTTATCAAAAATTTCATTAAACAATATTTGTCCCGATGAAGCAATATTTGCTCCGCTTTGAAGAGCAGCGCTTCTGTTATTGAAAATTTTACAGTGGGAAACCGTTGAGTTTGAACGAAAGAATGAAATTACTCCACTTGATGAAAATGAACTGTTGAGATTATTATTTCTTATAATGCAGCTATCGATTAAAATATCACAGTCAAGCATTCTGATTGCATTGCCGTATTCAAAAATTGTTTTTTTCATGTATGAGCCGTCAGCCTGGTCTTCAAATTTTAATCCAAGAAATTTTAATGACGTATCAGCAGCAGTAATTTTTACTGAGTCCGGAGGTGCAATTCTAAGTACTCCGAATATATCTATGAATACTCCCTGTGCAAATTTTAAAGTAGCATTTTTTGTAATAAAAATCGTATCACTTGCAGTGATGTTTATGGAATCGTTAACGAAGTATGTGTTGCTTGAAAAGGTCACATTGCCGCCGGAATTTGCAACGAGACTGTCTAAGTCCCATCTTTTGCCTGTTCCGGGAGTGGAATAGTTAGCGAACGAATTCAAAAAAGTGAGGGATAGGCATATTGCCAGGAAAAATTTTATCATCTCTTTGGTTTAATTAGTTAAAAATGGGGTAATGCAAGATTACTTAAAAAATATGATTATTAAAGTGGAAAAAAATAGATATTGAAGTAAAATCAGCGAAAAATGAAGCCAATACTGCCTATTATATTTCAATATTAATGCGTAATTTTTGCTACTAAATTTAATAAAATTGCAAGGAAATTTGAAAAGTCTTCCATATAATAATCTGCCGGATTTCAATAATCTTTTTTTGGATTACATTGATGATTTTGACAAGATAAAAAATTACTATAAGTACGATTACCGTGATGATAATGAGTTCTTAAATGCTCTCATAAAAAAGAAAAATACTTATCTTAAGGACTCTGATTTTACACGTGATGACCTTTGCAGAGTATTAACTACGCAGAATAAATTTTTCAATTCAACTGAAAAGACTTACGAAAATATTGAGCTTCTGAAAAGCTCTAATACATTTGCCATTGTAACAGGGCAGCAGGTTGGTATGCTTAGTGGACCGCTTTACACAATTTTAAAAGCTCTTAATACAGTTCAGCTTGCAAATAAGCTTAATCATAAATTTAAGGATTATAATTTTGTACCTGTGTTCTGGCTTGAGTGCGAAGACCACGACTTTCTGGAAATAAATAATATCAATCTTCTTACCAAAGAAAACGAAGTTAAGAACATTGCTTACTTCGGAGCTGATGGCGAGCTGGAAAAATATATAAAGCCGACAGGCACGATAATTCTCGATGAAAAAATTGAAGATTTCAAAAATGAAATAAGAAGTAACCTTGTTGAGACGGATTTCACAAATACAGTTTTTGATTACATAAACCGTTCGTATAAAGTCGGCATTGATTTAAAAACAGCATTCGCACGACTTCTGAATTACTTCTTAAAAGATGAAGGTCTTATTTTTATGGACCCTTCCGAAAAAGATCTGAAGCGTCCGCTGATATCAATTTTTAAAAAGGAGCTTGCGACATATCCTGCCCTTTGTGAAAAAGTTATAATTTCTTCCGCTGAGATGGAACATGAATATGATCCTGTTATAAAACCTAAACCAATAAATTTATTTTATACTCATAACGGCAACAGATATTTAATTGAACCGAAGGATAGTGAAAATTACGCTTTGAAAAATTCCCGTCAGAAGTTTTCACGTGATGAAATGATGCTCATATTGAACACGAATCCTGAACTGTTCAGCCCTAATGTTCTTCTTCGTCCTGTTTGCCAGGATACAATTTTACCTACGATTGCGTATGTCGGCGGGCCGTCTGAAGTTGCTTACTTTGCGCAGATAAAAGATGCTTACGATTTTTACGAAACGCCGATGCCGGTTATTTATCCTAGAACATCAATAACTGTTATTGAAAAAAGAGTTGAAACATTCCTTGAGAAAAATAAATTAAAGATTTTAGATTTATTCCATCCGAAAGACACGGCAAGAAGAATGGTAGAAAAATTTTCGGAGATGAATATAGAAGAATTATTCACAAGTTATGTTGATGAACTTAACGGGATATTTTATCAGTTCAAGCAAAAGTTGGAGAGCATTGATAAAAATCTTGTAAACACTCTTGATAAAAAAGATCAGCAGTACAAAGATTCGATTAATATGCTGAAGGATAAGTTTATGACGTCATATTTAAATCAGAATGAAATCGTTACAAAGCAATTAAATAAAATTTTATCTGTGATATTTCCTGATAACATTTTGCAGGAAAGAAGTCTGAACATTATTTATTTTCTGAATAAATACGGAATGGATTTTATCCAGCACTTAAAAGATAATATTAACGTAGAAGATTTTACTCATCAGTTTATAGAAACCAATATTGATATTGCACCTGTAAAAATTGAAGAAGCAAAAGAACCTGAAAGTGAAAACGTAGAATAGTTTTCTGCTTGCAATTGAGACAATGCTATGAAAAAAATTCTGATAATACGATTTTCCTCATTAGGTGATATTATACTTTCTTTTCCTCTGATAAATGCTCTTAATAAAGAGTATCCGGATGCTGAAATACACTATCTGACTAAATCTGCATATAAACCAATTCTTGAACTTAATCCTTTAATTTCAAAAATAATTTTATTTGATGGACAGCCTTTAAGTGATTTGAAGGCTGAGATAAAAAGCGGCGGATATGATTTAGTATTGGATATACATAAGAATTTCAGGAGTATATTGCTGACGTTGTTTTCAGGTTTAAATGTTGAGAGATACAAGAAAGAAACGATGAAGAAATTTTTGCTTGTTAAGTTTAAGATAAATCTGTTTAAAGAGATTATTCCTGTCTATCTAAAGTACATTAAGGCATTGGGAAATAGTTTTGCAAGCAAGTATTCAGAATACACTTCTAGTGAACTTAAGTTTGACAGAGAAAAAAAATATGAGTTTGATTACGTAGTTATCGCCCCTTCATCAAAACATTTTACAAAGACTTATCCAAAAGAAAAATTTGTTGAGCTGATTAAAAAATTTAATTATAAAGTTATTTTAGTTGGAGATGAAAGTGATAAGGATAAAAGCATTTGTTCATACATCGCGAAAGAAACAGCTGCTATAAATTTATGCGGCAAGCTTAGTTATCCTGAACTTGCAAACGTAATTTATAATTCTGAGTTTGTTATTACAAACGATAGTGCTATTCTTCATATTTCAGAGATGCTTGGTAAAAAAGTCAGAGCTATATTTGGTTCAACTGTGAAGGAGTTTGGATTTTTCCCTCAGCTGAAAGAATCAGCAGTATTTGAAAATGAAAATTTAAAGTGCAGGCCTTGCACACATATCGGTTTGCCGTCATGTCCGTTAGGACATTTTAAGTGCATGAACGAAATTAGAATTGAAAAGTTAAATTAGAAAGAAAACTAGAAAGACAATACAATGGCAAAATTATATATTAAGAAGAACGAAGAAAGAAGACTTGCATTAGGTCATCAGTGGATTTTCAGTAACGAGATTGAACGTGTGGAAGAGCTGAACAAGAACGGCGAAGTCGTGGACTTATATACATACAACTATAAATATCTCGGCAAGGGATTTTATAATAAACACTCGCTTATTGCTTACAGGCACTTAACTGATTTCAAAGAAGATATAGACAGAAAATTTCTATATAAAAGAATTAATAATGCCAATGCTCAGAGGAAGAAAGTAAATCGTGAGAATAACATTTACAGAATGGTTAACAGTGAAAGCGATTATCTTCCAGGTTTAATAATTGACAGATTCGAAGACAGGTATTCTATTCAGATTTTTTCAGTCGGTATGGAATTGTTCAAAAATGATATTGTAGAAATCCTAAAGGAGAACTTCAAAGCAAAATTCATAATTGAAAAAAATGATAATGAGCTGAGAGTTCTTGAAGGTCTTTCCAAGGAAGAAAAAATTCTATTGGACTATACTGATTCCGATGATAAAACGTTCGTACTGACCATTGATGACATAAAGTATAAACTCGATTTGCAAAACGGGCAGAAGACAGGATTTTATCTTGACCAGGCGGCAAATAGAAAACTTATCCGCGAATATGTAAGGGAAGGGGATGATGTTCTGGATTTATTCTGCAATGAAGGAGGCTTTGCGCTTAATGCGGCTTATGCTAAAGCAGAAAGTGTAATAGCTGTTGATTCATCCGAGCATGCAATAATTATGTCGAATGAAAATGCAAAGCTTAACAAGTTTAAAAATATAGAGTTCATCTGTAAAGATGTATTCGAATTTTATAATGATATATTTCAGGATAGCAAAAGATACGATGTAATAATTCTTGACCCTCCTTCATTTACGAAAAACAAGAAAAATGTTATACCTGCATTGAAAGGTTATGAAGAACTAAATTACAAGGCGATGAGATTGCTGAAGCCAAATGGAATTCTATTCACATTCTCATGTTCACATCATATAGACGAGAGAAATTTTGAAATTATGTTAATGAAGGCTGCATCTGCTGCTAAGAAAAGAATAAAAATTCTTGATATGAAGAGTACATCCTATGACCATCCTGTTCTTCCTTCGATGGGGGAAACTAAATACCTGAAATCTTATGTTCTGAATGTTTCATAGATTGAAATAATACTTTTTTTTAGAGTGTTAATAGGTTAAATTAGATAAAAACTAATCCCAAAACAGAGGTAAATTTTGAAAAATTATTTCATTGTTGTTTTTTTATTCAGTATCGCATTTGCAAGCTGCGATAATGGCACAGTTAATCCTCCCTTAACATCTGAACCCACATTAATGGGAAGTGTACTGGCGGATGATATTTCTATCAGCGATTCAGGTTCTGCAACTAAAACAAGACCATTAGGAAGCGGTCAATTAAATTTTACAGACCGGGATACAACTATAATAACTTTTCTTTATAAAGGTTCATCCGGAAATACAGCTCCTTATCAATTGCAAATTTACGATTCGACTGGAGAAGGCGTAACTGCAATTTACACTTTCAGAGATACAGGGATAAATGACAGCTTAAAAACTATGGATGTAGTTTTGCCTTCTAATCGTGATTTTGCTTATTATTTTTATACTTTGAAGTGTGAAGGAACTTCGGCACAATATTTTTCTATCAGAAATTTAAAACTATATAAAAAATAGTCATGGATTTAATGGAGCAAAATATCAGAGACCTTTATTCTAAAATCCTTGAACCACAAGGGATTGAGCTGGTTTCTGTTACAGACGGCTCAACTGCAGAAGCAAATCCTGAAAATTTTTCTACGGAAGTTACACAAAGAACTATGGTGATGTTCAGAAAAGGAAACACTGAATTCACCGAAACTTTTTATTCAACTGACCCTGTTAAAATAGAAAACACTATGAAACAGGTTCAACTTGAGTTTGCATTGAAAGGATAAATAATTTACGACCCCGACTCACAATTTTTGTAATTAATTTGAAAAGTTTTGTCATATATTTCCGCTATAGAGGTAATTAATTTTCCTCATAAAGTTTTACAAAAAGATTTAAAGGAATTTGCTTCAAATTTATTTTCAGAGTCGTTTAAAGATATAGACAGGCTTCTGGAAGTTTTCGATAACACAGGAATTTCCAATAGAAATCTCTGTGTACCGATAGATTTTTTTTCTAAAGACACATCATTCAAAGAAAAAAATAATCTCTTCAAAAAATACGCACTGGATTATTCAGTAAAGGTAATTGAAAATTTACTGAGCAATTCTAATTTAGATAAAAGTAAAATAACGGATATTATATATTTTACTTCCACAGGATTAACCACCCCCTCTCTTGATGCTCTTATCATAGATAAGCTAAAACTTAATCCGAACATTAACCGTACACCTCTCTGGGGACTCGGATGTGCTGCAGGAGTTTCAGCAATGGCAAAAGCAAAAACATTTACGGATACAAATCCTGATGCAGTTATTTTATTAATCGGAGTAGAACTCTGTTCTTTGACCTTTATCAGAAATGATTTAAGTAAAAGTAATTTTATTGCAACTTCACTTTTTTCCGATGGAATAGCTGCTGCAATTGTAACAGGGAAGAATTCGAAGAGTTTAATTGAAAATAAATTTACTGTTGAAATAAAAAATTCACGCAGTAAAATTTATCCTAATTCAGAAGATGTTATGGGTTGGGAATTTGTTAATGCAGGATTTAAAGTCGTTTTCTCAAAGGATATTCCGAATTTGGTTAATACTATTATAAAAGAGGATATCTTAAAATACTTAACAGATAATAATTTATCAGTTGAAGATATAAAGAATTTTGTAATTCATCCCGGAGGAACAAAAGTTATCAATGCTTATGTTGATTCTCTCGGTATATCACGAGCAAATCTTAAAAACACTTCAGATACACTACACGAATATGGAAATATGTCAAGCGTAACAGTTTTGTATGTTCTGAATAAATTTATGAATGATGGGATTAAGGATGGTCCCGGTTTAATGATGTCTTTAGGTCCCGGATTTTCATGCGAAATGCTGCTTCTCGATATGAAAAATGTCTCGTGATTGACTAACAAATAATCTCAATTATTATTAATTTAGTTTTTATCATTTTTACAAATCCCACAATATGCAAAATATAATTTCCTACATTAATTCTAATAAAGATAAGTACGTTGAAGAGCTGAAAGAATTTTTAGCAATTCCTTCAATAAGTACAAATCCTGAAAATAAGAAAGATGTAAACGACTGCGCTGAATATGTAAAGAAACAATTTGAATCCATCGGACTTGAACATGTCAAAGTTTATCCTACACCCGGCCATCCGATTGTTTACGGCGACTGGCTTCACGCAGGCGATGATAAACCTACACTTTTAATTTACGGACATTACGACGTTCAGCCGGTTGACCCGATTGAGTTATGGACAAATCCTCCTTTTGAAGCAACAGTAAGAGGAGATAATATTTTTGCCCGCGGTTCAGTTGATGATAAAGGTCAGGTGTATGTTCACGTAAAAGCACTTCAGGCGCATTTAGCAAATAACAAATCACTTCCTATAAACGTAAAATTTATTTGTGAAGGTGAAGAGGAAATCGGCAGCGCAAATCTTGATGCTTTTCTTGAGCAGCAAAAAGAATTATTGAAATGTGATTACATTGTCATATCTGATACTGCTATGTATGATTACGATATGCCTTCAATCTGCTATGGTCTTCGCGGACTTACATACATGCAAGTAGAAGTGACAGGTCCGAACAGAGATTTGCATTCAGGTTCATTCGGCGGCGCTGTTCATAATCCTATAAATGCTCTTGCAGAAATTATCTGCAAGCTTAAAGATGAGCATGGTAAAATATTAATCGATGGTTTTTATGATGATGTTACTCCTTTGACTGACAAAGAAAGAGAAGAGTTCAAAAGACTTCCGTTCGATGTTGAAAGATATAAAAAAGGATTAGATGTAGATGATATTCACGGGGAAGAAGGATACTCAACCCTTGAAAGAACCTGGGCAAGACCTACACTTGACTGCAACGGTATCTGGGGAGGATTCCAGGGTGAAGGCGCAAAAACGGTTCTGCCGTCAAAGGCAGGAGCGAAAATTTCAATGCGCTTAGTTCCCAATCAGGACCCTGATAAAATAGAAAAGTTATTTACAGATTATATACATAAAATTGCTCCTAAGTCAGTTAAGGTAAAAGTTATCGGCGGGCACAACGGAAAACCGGCAGTTACTCCGATTGATTCAGATGCAATCAATGCAGCAGTTGAAGCATTGAAGAAAGGATTCGGAAAGGACCCGGTATTTATGAAAGAAGGCGGTTCTATTCCGATTGTAACTACATTCAAAGATATACTTGGTTCCGATACAGTCCTTTTAGGATTCGGTCTGCCTGATGAAAATGCTCACTCTCCCGATGAACATATGAACCTGAAAAATTTCCAGAGAGGGATTTTAAGTGTGGCTTACTTCTATGATGAGCTTGCAAAGGCAAGAAAAAAGTAGATTAATTCATATATAGATTATTTCCTCAGATATAAATAAATTAAGAGCTATTTAAAACCAGAAACTTAGATTTTTTTAATATATGGCAAAAGCTAAAACACCTGTAAAGAGCAGAAAGATAAAAAAAGTAGAGCATCTTCATATCAATCTTACAAATAAGAATTATATGATTATTGGTCTTGGAATTGTTGTGATTCTCATCGGATTTTTCCTCATGATGGAAAACTCAGTTGACGGATTCCTTCCTTCCAAACTTGCAACTATTTTACTTGTGATTGGATATCTTGTAATAGTTCCGATAGGAATTCTTTATAATGATAAATCCTCAACAGCAGTTGATGAAAATCCTGCAGGCACATCTGCCGGTACAAATGTTAGCGCAAGCTGATTTAAAATTAAATTTATAAAGTATCAATATACATCATGCCATCTGCGGATGGCATTTTTTTTATAAATAAAAATTTTTACAATTATTCATTAATTATTCTTTAATTCATTACGAAAAAATCATGAAAAAATTTAATCCGATTAAAACAGACCCGAACAAAACGAATCTTCTTGAAACATTCGATAATTCATTCCCAAATAGAAATTATCTTATAATTCATCAGGCAAATGAATTCACTTCAGTTTGCCCTAAAACAGGACAACCTGATTTTGGTGTAATTACAATTTCATACGTAGCCAAAACAAAATGCGTTGAACTGAAATCATTAAAATATTATCTGCAGTCATTCAGAAATGAAGGTATATTTTATGAAAATGTTATCAACAGGATTCTCGATGATTTAACAACACTTCTTAAACCAAAATGGATGGAAGTTATAGGGGATTTCACAATCAGAGGCGGTCTGCAGTCAAAAGTAATTTCCACTTACGGTAAAAAATAATATGAAGCTATCCGAAGTTGATTTAAGCAAAAAAATAAGCAAAGAAGAATATTCAGATGAAGTAAAGAAGCTTGATATGGAACTTGAAATTCTGAAATGCCAGTTAAAGCTGCGTGATAAAAACAAGAAAGCCGTTATTTGTATGGAAGGCTGGGATGCAGCAGGTAAAGGCGGAGCTATTAAGCGCCTGACCGAACCTATGGACCCAAGAAGATTCAAAGTTTACCAGACTTCCGCACCTAACGAAGTAGAGAAAGCTAAGCATTACCTGTGGAGGTTCTGGGTAAATCTTCCTTCATGTGGTGAGATGGTTATCTTTGACAGAACCTGGTACGGCCGCGTTCTTGTTGAAAGAATAGAGGGTTTTTGTTCAGAAGATGAATGGCGCAGAGCTTATGACGAGATAAATCAATTTGAAAAAACTGTTTCACAGGATAATACAAAAATTATAAAATTCTTTGTACATATTTCAAAAGATGAACAGGAAAAGAGATTCAAAGAGAGGGAAGAAAATCCTCTCAAGAAATACAAAATAGGAAAAGATGATTACCGCAACAGAAAGCACTGGGATGATTATGTGAAAGCATATGATGACATGTTTCAGAGAACGGATAATCCTTTTGCGCCATGGCATATAATTGAAGGCAACGATAAGGATTATGCCAGACTGAAAATAATGAAAATATTTGTTAGTGAAATGAAAGATTTTTTAAAAAATTCTGATGATGAAAAATAAAATTTTATATATAGCAGTCTCTTTTATATTTTTAATCGGCTGCAGCCAACAAAGCAAAACACAGTCAGCAGGAAACCAGACAGGTGAAACAAAGAGTAAAAAATCTGATTCCACTCAAACTCATACAAACGAACCGGGTAAGATTAATGTAACTGATTTACCCAAATTCAAAATGACTTTTGAGAGGGAAGGCGGTGTAAACATAATTAACTCTGATTTATCTAAGGAAAGATTTTTATATAACGGTCACGATAATTTAATATCTCCTGACGGCTCTAAAGTCGTTCATACTCAAAGCAATACTGACGGTTCAAGAAATATTGCTATCTATGATGTTGAGAGCAAAACAACTAAAGTGCTAAGCTCCATTACAGGCAAGCAAAACTTCGATGCGGCGTTTTCACCTGACGGGAAAACGATAGTATTCTGTAATTTCTCGGGAAAGAAATGGAATATCGCTTTAGTAAATATTGATGATACAGGGTTTAAAATTTTAACCGAGAGCTATAAAACTGATTTATTCTGCCCTACATTTGCTCCCGATGGAAATTCAATCCTTTGTCAGGATATGCAGAGCTTTATTGAAATAGATTTGAAAGGGAAGGTATTAAAAACTGTTTCGCTAAAAGATATTGTTGGAGATAAAAAAATATATTTTTCCAGCGCTAACAGAGGTTACTTTATAAATAATAAAAAAAGAATTTTATTTGATGCTGATACTGGGGAAAACTTTGAAACCTCCCGTGAGCCTATTTCAAATATTTATACTTATGACCTTGAAACAAAGACACTTGTAAATCTAAGCGATAATAATATTTCAACCTACGACCCGTTCCCGTTAAGCAACGGCAAGCAGCTTTTGTTTTCTGCTTATACAAAAGATGATTTGTCAAAAAGTCCCGACCCCCGGGATACTGATCCCGTTATTACGAGCTGGATTTATATAATGAATCTTGATGGAACAGGAAAAACGAAGCTGGTACAGAATGCATTTGAACCTTCTGCTTCTAAGTTAGAATAGTCATTAAGAAAGTCTTTCGGTTAGTTTGTAAATGAATTCATCGATGATTTTATCGTCAAACTGACCGAGTAAAGATTTCATATTCATCAATCCTTTTGTAATCTTCTCCAGATATTTCTTCTCTTTTTTTTGATGGTATGAAAAACCGTAACTGCCTAAAACCTGAATCAATCTTATCAAAACAAAGAATTTAAACTGCTTCATAAAAGCTGCCTTATCTGTCTTATAATTAATATCGTTAAGGTAGGATTTTAACAAAAATTCTCTCTCTTCATCATTCAAATCTATGCTGCCTGAGTAAAGAAAAGAAGCCACGTCATAATGAAGCGGCCCCATTCTTCCTGACTGGTAGTCTATGAAATACAGGGTGTCATTCTTAACCATTATATTTCTCGGCTGGAAATCCCTGAACATGAAATAGTTGATATCTGCTTTAATCAGTTCTGAATTGATGTATTCAAACGCCTGATTTAGAATTTTGTAATATTTTTCAGGATAATCGAATATGGAAACATAATAATTAGAAAACTTTTCCTCATCCATTCTCATTTGTTGAATATCGAATTGTTTGGTCTCATAGCATAAATCCAGGTCAATATGATGTAAACCTTTATACTGAAATTCTTTTAAGTGTTTAAGTGCTAATTGGTAGTAATAAATAGCAGTTATCCGGTTATTTTGAAAGTCATCTTTTGCTTTAAAAAGAGTTGTGTCTCCTAGATCTTCCAACAAATAAAATTTGGAATCAGAAGACTCATTATATATTTGCGGTACGTTTAATCCGGCGTTTTTAAATCCGTTTGAAAAGCCCACAAACGCTTTGTTCTCAGGAACGTTTTCGTTCCAAACGGCAACGCAGGAATTGTATCCCGATATAAGCCTGTAAATTTTCCTGTTAGAAGCATCGGCTTTTAGCTTTTCAATTTTTTCAATGCTTTTATCGAAATGCCTTTGGAACAGCTCTTCAAACTGATATGTTATTATCTCGCTTTGGTATGACATCGTTTATGATTGCAATAAATCTTCTAAGGCAGAATTTAGGTTTTTAAATCGGAAAGGGAAATTCAAATTTTCTAATTTTTGCGGAATGACTTTCTGGCCGTTTAGTAATGTTTCGGCAAATTCACCGACAGCAATTTTCAAAGCAAACCCCGGAACAGGAAAGATGCAGGGTCTGTGCATTGCCTTTCCAAGCGCTTTACAGAACTCTTTGTTGCGTACTATGTCCGGTGAGTCGCCGTTTACGGGTCCGCTTATATTTTCATTATCGATGCATAACTTATAAACCTCAATAATATCCTTTATATGAATCCAGGGAAACCATTGTTTTCCGTTTCCAAGCCAGCCGCCTGCATAAAATTTGAATGGAGTCATTAATTCTTTCAATGCTCCTTCGTTTTTTTCAAGTACAACTCCTGTGCGTAAACTTACCACTCTGCAATTCTTTTCAGCTTTGAATGCCTCCTTTTCCCAGTCAATGCATAACTTTGCAAGAAAATCGTTTCCGTAGGAAGAATCTTCAGTTATATCTTCATCTCCGCGGAAGCCATAAATGCCCGTCCCGCATGCTGTGATGTATGTCTTTGGTTTAACTTTGCAAAGTTCAATTGCATTTACAAGCTGCCTTGTCGAATCTATTCTGCTATCGTACAATTCTTTTTTCACTTCGTCGTTCCATCTTTTGCTGCCTACATTCGCTCCTGCAAGATTTATGACGCAGTCAGTTTCTTCGATGAAAGCAGAAACATCTTGCGGAGTCATCCTAACATTCCATTCAATCAGTTCTATGTTGTAATGTTTTAGAGTATCAAAAGCTTTTTCGGGATTTCTAACAAGCGCTTTGATTTCATATCCAAGTCCGGCAAGATACATGCTTAAGTGTTTTCCAATAAGTCCCGTTGCCCCGGCAATAACTACTTTTTTTGACAATTCGTTAGCAATAAATTAATAAAATATCTTTTCTAAAAATAAACCTGACGGGGGAGCAGTAAATAAGGCAGGTTCAGTATTTGGTTTTAACAAAAAATTCTTAATATCATTTGATTTCAGATTTCCTCTTCCGACCTCAACAAGCGTTCCAACTATTCTTCTAACCATCTTCCATAAAAAATGCGAAGCTCTTATTCTAATGTAAATAAAATTTTCATCCTGAGTGACTTCAAGGTTTTCAACGAGACATTTTGTTGATTTATCTTCTTTATTTTTTTCAGAGAAGGAAACAAAATCATGCATGCCTATCATTTCACTTGCTGCCTTGCCCATTGAATTTACATCAAGTTTGTCCTTAATCCACCAGCAGTACTTTTTTTCAAAGGCGTTTCTTCTTTTGGAAATTCTGTAAACATATTGCCGTGATTTTGCCGAGTGCCTCGCATGGAATCTTTCATCTGCTTTTTCTATTTCAAAAATGTTTATGTTTGCGGGCAGCTCATCATTTATTTTCATTTTCAAAATTTCAGGAGCAAGCATTGTTTCACATTCTAAGTGAGCGACTTGTTCATATGCATGCACTCCTGCATCAGTTCTGCCCGAGCCCTGAAAATCTATAAACTTGCTTTGACCTTTGCTGTTCTTAAAAATTTCAATTATTACATTTGAAATTGTTTCCTGAATTGATTTTGCATTTTTTTGCTTCTGCCAGCCTGAGTATCCTGTGCCGTCGTACTCAATGTAAAACTTGAATTTTTTCACTTATTGTTTACCTGTATAGTGTTTCCGTTAAGAGATAATCCTAATTCTGTTCCTTCTGCTATATCAACTTTAAATTCTCCCGATGCGCCTGTATCATCTAATACAACTTTAAGATAATATGTACCGGGAACGGCTGCTAAGTTAACAATAAAACCTTCAGTGCTTTTATCGGGAATGATATTATCATAAAGAAATTCATTGTTCAGATATAAGGCAGCTTTTTTGCCGTACATACTTTCGTTAAACCTTACAATAAAATTTCTACTTCTGTCATCAATAGATACCTTAACAAACTTCCTTATGTTCTTTACGATTTTTTTCCAGTCGTTCAGCCATTTATCTTCCAAAATAAAATTACCTGAGTTGTTTATATTTATAGAGGAATACTCGCCCCATTGAAGAAGCAGATTGTCTCCCATTCTTTCCGGTGCCTCACGAGTTAAAGTCTTAGTTTTAATTTTATCAACCTGATACTTCAGCAAAACTTCATACATCTCATCCATGTTTTTACCCGTGATGAAGAAATTAAATCTGTTTGTCACATCCTGAAAAATCGTTTCGTAATAGCAGCTGTCGCGTGAGAGATAAATAGTCTCAGAGGAATTCATCAATGCCTTTGTTGTTGTATATGTAATTTTTAAGTCAGGCGGATTTCCATCGGCAAAGTAATAATAATTTTGTCCGAAAGATAACTTTGAAATACTTATTAATAATATTACAAAAAATAGCTTTTTCATTTATGCTTTAGTGTTTAAACTCTTTTTTAAAATAAAATACCCCATAATTGCTGAAATAAGTGAAGCGCACAAAATACCTATTTTGGAATCTGCAATTATTTCAGGATTTGTAAATGCAAGCGATGAAATAAAGAGTGACATTGTAAATCCGATTCCTCCCAATAAAGCAGTTCCGTAAATCATTTTCCAGTCAGTGCCTTCGGGCAGATCTGCCAATTTCATTTTTACAGCAAGCCAGCAGAATAAAGTAATGCCAATCTGCTTTCCCAGAAATAAACCAAGTATAATACCTAAAGTAACATTATTGGTAACAGAAGATAAAATATTCTGCTCAAGAGTTACACCTGCATTGGCAAATGCGAATATCGGCATTATCAAAAAAGCAACCCACAGATGAAGATCATGCTCCATTCTGTTGGAGAGAGGCAGGACTTTTTCTGTATAATCTTCAAGGTCCTCTATATTATTTGTAATATCTTCCTGTGCAATTTTTTTATCTTCAACTTTATCAATTATATTTCTGGACTTAGTTACAAAATCTTTTACATCTATTTTAGCTTTAGTGGGGATTGTTAATGAAGCCAGAACTCCAGCAATAGTTGCGTGCACTCCGGAGTTCAGCATAGCCAGCCACAAACCTATTCCTAAAATTAAATATACGGCAGGATGTCTTACGTGTAGAAAATTACATATGAACATCAATAATAAAATTATCCCTCCTATACCTAAACTTATCAATGACAAATTAGCAGTGTAAAAAACTGCAATAACAATTACCGCTCCAAGATCATCAACTATTGCGAAAGCTGTTAAAAATATTTTCAAAGAAAGCGGTACGCGGTTACCGAGCAGAGATAAAATTCCCAGTGAGAAAGCAATATCAGTCGCCATTGGGATTCCCCAGCCCTTCATCTCATAGTCATGTCCCCAGTTAAGTACAGAGTAAATTAATGCCGGAAAAATCATTCCGCCCAGAGCTGCAAAGATGGGGAACGAAGATTTTTTAAGTGAAGAGAGTTCGCCGGTAAGCATTTCCCTTTTTATCTCAAGGCCGACAACAAAGAAAAAAATTGCCATAAGGCCATCGTTGATCCAATGCTCCAAATCCATATTCAGAACATAGGTACCAAACCCTACGAGAAATTTTGTTTCCAGCAGATGGTGATAAAATTCTTTTAATGTAGTATTGGCGAGTATTAAGGAAATTATAGTTATTATAATTAATATTATTCCGCTGGAAGCTTCAATCTGTATAAACCTTTTAAATGGTCTAATTAAAGTATCTATTGGCGCGCTTTTAACTACTTCGGGGAGATTTCCTGAGCTCATTTTTGAAAATTATCTTAACAATATAGAAATAAGTGTAAAGGAATTACAGGTAAAATAAAATGTTAAATTACAAAATAGGAGAATTGAATTAGGTATTACTAAATTTAACTAAAATATTTATTGAGAAAATACAAAATAGTGTTAACAACAATAAATTGATTACAGTAATATATTTCGTTCGACGATTTTCAATAGTTTTGTAAAAAATTATAAATTGTATCAAAAAAATGAACAAAGTGAACGGACTAAGAATTAGCAATATAAATTTTAGTTGTTGTAAATTATAAAATTCAAAGGGAAACTTTGTGAAAAAATCTATAAGTCCGAATATAAAATATAAATTTAATAATGAAGTAATTATTAAAATTGTTCTGAATATTTTCATTTAGATTTAATTGAAATTCACTTTATCGCTTCCCACAAAAATTTTACGAAGTCATGGCTTACTTTTGCATGCTCTATTAATAAATCTATAAATGACGGTTCAAATGCGAGTTCAGGCTTGTAAGATTTAAATACATAAAACTGTTTCATCTTTAAAGTCTCTTCAAGCTTTTTATCAGTGACTTCAGCATAATCTTTTGAAGGTCTTACCTGTTTTACTCCCGCCACATCACCATAAAGCTTTTTAAATTTTTTATCTTCTATTATTGATAGATAATCATCGAACTCTGAATAAATTTTGTATCTGATTTTTTTCAGATTGACCGGGTCCATGCTGTATTGCCCTGCAGCAATTATCAATTCTCCGGGCTCAAGATGAAAATAAACATGAGGCAGTTCGGCTTTTTTTATTCTTTCGAAGCAGAATGCTGCTGCATAATGAGTCTTGTACGGAGTTTTATCTTTTGAAAATCTGATATCGCGGTTTATTCTGAAAATAGATTTATAATTAAAAATAATATCCTTATCAATTTTGGCAAGCTCGGGAGCAAGGGTGTCTATTAAATTCTTCATAGGTTCTTTCAGATAAGATTCGTACTCGTCACGATGTTTTTCAAACCAGGCTTTATTATTATTCTTTTTATTTTGAAGTGATTTTAGGAATTTCAGCGTTTCTTCCGAGAATCCCAGGAAAGGAGATTGAATTAAATCTGATAGCATTTTAAGTTAATTTTAACTGTTGTATAAAAAAATAGACACTTTGGGGAACTTTTACGAACTATTGGAATATAAAAATCAGAAGGCTTAATTTCATATTAAAAAGTTTTCACAAGTTTTACTAAATACTCTAAATAAATTTTTATAAATTTTTACCCCAAGATCATGAAATCTCTCTACGTTTTTCTGGTCCTTGCCCTTACGATCCTCGCAGGTAACCTCTACGCTCAGGATGAAAAAGATATAAATTTTCAGGTAAGTACAAATATGTACTACACTCCCGGTCAGGATATTCAGGCATATATTTACTCATACGATTATAACGAAAAGAAAACAAGAAAAGTTAACTTTGAATTCACCATTTACAAAGTGCGTGACCTCGGCTCATTTTATTCTAAACAGGTATCAAGGTACGGAGTAGATATTTTAAGCCGCGACAGCACTAATCTTCTTTATTACTGCAATGAGTTTGCAAGTTTCAATAAAAATCTTTCCTCAAAAGATGATCACGGGTACAGATATATAAATGAATACGTTAAAATAAATGTTTACGATAAAGGGGCATATGTTTTAAGAGTGAAAGCAGGAAACAAAGTTGCTTACTGCGGATTTATAATTTCTTCCGCAGGTGTTATTTCCAAAGCCGGAAATAATTCTATGCTGGCGTATACTGTAGACAGAACTTCGGGCGTTCCGATATCAAATGCAAATTTGAGTTTTTATCTCGGCGGAAGAAAAATCGGACAGGGCACTACTGTTGACGGATTGTTTTTTCAGTCAATCACCAATGAAGTAAAGCAAAATAATGACGATGAAAATTTAACTCCATTAATAATCGGTAATGCAGGTGATGATATAATAATTTCCGACGCATATATGTATTTCGGTTATGCAAGCAACGAATATTATACATACACATATACTGAGCAGCCTGTTTACAGAACAGGTTCATTGGTAAATTTTAAAGGAACCATAAGGCAGACTTCAGAAAATAATTTTAAAGTCGTTCCTAACAGAGAAATAACTGTCATTATAAAAGATGCTAGAAGTGCTGAGGTTTATAAGCAGGTTCTGAAAACAAATGAAGACGGCAGCTACAACGGAAGTTTTAAAATCGATGATGAAGGCGCATTAGGTACATATTACATTCAGACTCAAATAGATCAGAAGCATATTTACACTGCCACATTTGAAGTTGAGCAATATAAAAAACCCGAGTATAAAGTAACAGTTACTCTGGATAAATCTCAGTACTACGGCAAAGATGAAATGAAGGGAAGCGTGCAGGCTGATTATTATTTCGGAAGTCCCGTTGCCGATGCAGAAGTTGAATACAATGTTTTTAAAGTTAGATATTATAAACCATGGTGGAGATTCTCTGAATGGGCATGGTGGTACGAAGATTATTATGCCGAGCAGGAACAGAATTACAGCGGCTCTGAAATGATTTATTCAGGAACAGGCAAGCTTACAAAAGACGGCAAGTTTGATTTTGAATATACTATCAAAGAAGATTTTAAAGAAAAAAATAATAGAGATAATTATTACCGCTACTGGTACGGCGATTATGAAACAGATTACAGATATATCGTTCAGGCAAAAGTCACTGATAAATCCCGCAGACAGATTAACGGAACTACCACTGCTTATGTTACCCGCGGCGGATTTACATTAACAGCAAATACAGATAAATACTGGTACAAGAAAAATGATAAAGTGAATTTCACAGTTAACGCTGAAGATTTTGCAAGCAAACCTATAAAGACAAATTTTGAAATTACAATTTACAAGCAGGACTGGACTTATGATTATAAAGATTCTCACAAACTATTTATCGGAAGTGTAAAAGGCGAGACTAAGTCAGATGGAAAAGGAATAGTTGAATACAGTCTGCCTTCAGATATAAAAAACGGTTATTACATTGCAGAGGCAAAGTCAATTGATGACCGTTCAAATATAATAACTACCACTGCATATTTTTATGTATCGGACGGAGATTATTCATGGTATAATAATGAATCAGGCGCAGTGCAGATTATTACAGATAAAGATAATTATAAAGTCGGCGATGTTTGTAATGCAGTAGTGTTTACAACTGTACCCGATGCAAATGTGCTTGTAACAACTGAAGACGATAATATAATTTCTTTTCAGACTAAGAGGTTCATAGGTAAAACTGAAAGCTTCCAGATCCCTATTACAGATAAGTACAGCACAAATTTTAAAATAAGTGTATCATATGTTTCTGCAGGCACATTATTTACAGAAGATAAAAATATTTTAATTGTACCTGAAGAGAAATTCCTTACAGTTTCAATTGACCCATCAAAATTAATTTATAAACCAAAGGAGTCAGGTGAGGTAAAAGTTAAAGTAACAGATAACCTCGGTAATGCAGTGAAGAATGCAGACGTATCTTTGGGAATTGTTGATGAAAGTATTTATGCAATCAAAGAAGATAAAACAAAAGATATAAGGAAGTTTTTCTACGGACAGAAATCTTCATATGTATCAACATCGTTTGTATCATATAATTCTTCATACGGAACATCAAGACTGATGACTATATATGAGAGATACAATGTGAAGTCAACTGCTGAAAGCGAGCTTTCAACAATTAAAGGTATTGTGATATCTTCAGATAGTTTACCTATTGCTTATGCTACAATAGTTATAGATAACGATTATCAGGCAGCTGTCACTGATGAAAATGGTATGTTTGAATTTAAACTCCCTCAGGGCGAATATAAAATTGGAATTTATCTTGAAGACGCCGGGAATAATAATGTATCAGAGTTACAGGTAGGAAAAGGAAAGACTACATATATAATATTGAACTCTGATAAGAAAACGTTGAAGACAGTTACTAAAGAAGAAATTTCACAGTTTGGTAATGATATCACAACTGAAGTTGTTACAGGAAAAGATGGAATAAAGCAGGAAGTAAATAAACCTGTTAGTATTATGACTACACAGGATGTTGAACAAAGCGGAAGAGTATTGGAAACAGAAAAAATGATGGATAAAACAACTGAAGCTCCTAAGAAAAAAGAAAATGAAAGGGATGAGAAAATTACTGATGAAAAAATGGTTGCACCTGAGCTCCGCTCAGATTTCAAAGATGCAGTTCAATGGACTCCGTATGTAAAAACCGACGAGAACGGTTATGCAACAGTATATGTAACCTATCCTGATAACTTAACTTCATGGAGAATTACATCGAGAGTTATTACAGAAGATACAAAAGTCGGGCAGGCAACCAATACAGTTATAACAAGAAAGAATTTGCTTGTAAGAATGGAAACTCCGCGCTTCTTACAGGAAGGTGACCTTGTTACAATCTCTACAATGATTCATAATTATCTCGGCACAGAAAAAAATGTTAAGCTGAAATTCAGAGCAGGTAATACTGAGCTTGTCGGTGACAGCTTGAGAGAAATTAAACTGGGTTCAAATGCTGAGCAAAGAATCGACTGGACAATAAAAGTTAATAATCCTTACGGCGCAGCGAAACTGTATGCAGAAGCTTTAACAAATGAAGAATCTGATGCAGTTGAAATGAATGTTCCATTACAGCCGAGAGGATTGCAGATGATGGTGCCGACAATTGCAGATTTTGATGATTTATATAAAAATGAAGTTAAGCAGCTTTACATTCCCGGCGGAACAGATATGCGAAGTGTAACAATGAAGTTTACTGTTGCACCTTCTCTTGCATCTACAATGCTTTCTGCACTTGATGAGCTTGCAGGATATCCATACGGATGCGTTGAGCAGACCATGAGCAGATTTTTACCGACTGTTGTTGTTGCCGGAGCATTTAAAGACCTGAATGCGCCTATAAGCGAAGCTTTACAAAAAGATTTACCTAAGATGGTTGAGGCAGGAGTAAACAGATTGTATGGATTCCAGCACTCAGATGGAGGTTGGGGCTGGTGGACAAATGATGCATCTAATAATTTTATGTCAGCTTATGTAATCTATGGATATAAGATGGCTAAAGATGCAAATTACGCAGTGAAAGAAAATGTAATGAAGAGAGGTATTTCATTTATAAAAGGTAAAGTTGCTTCAGAAGTTGACCCAACAACAAAAGCTTACATGCTCTACGTGATATCAATGGTAGATGATAAGGATAAAGATAAGATGAAAAAGGAAATTGAAAATCTTTTATCGAATGCTGAAGTAAATGATTATGCCAGAAGTTTATGTGCGCTGGCAATGAAGAATTACGGTGATAATCAGAGAGCAGAAATGATTCTTGCAATACTTGAGCAGAATGTTAAATCAGCGGGAGAAGGTGCATCATACTGGGAAGGAAAATCATGGCACTACAACTGGCAGGAAGATAAAGTACAGACAACTGCAATGGCATTGAAGGCATTTGTTAATATAAAAGGAACCTCTGAGCTGAAAGATAAAATCATACGCTGGCTTATGATGCAAAGACAGGGAACTAGCTGGAGAAATACTCAGGAAACTGCATGGATAATTTACGCAATGGTTGATTATCTGAAGACATCGAATGAATTAAATCCTGATTACTCAGTAAATGTATTCGTTAACGGAAAGCAGTATTTTACAAAGCAGATGACTCGCGATGATGTTTTCAAAAAAGATGAGCTGATAAAAATTGACGGCAGTGCATTGCAGCAGGGAAATAATGAAATCAAGATTGAAAAATCAGGTAACGGAAAAGTTTACTTCTCATCCAATACTTTCTATTACACAAATGATATGGATGCAAGAGAGAACGGTTTCAGAGTCGAACGTGAATATTTCAAGCTTGAAAAATACTCAGCATACAATGAAGAGAAGATAACTTACAGAAAAAAATATTTTGACGGACTGCTGAAATCAGGAGATGAAGTTTTAGTTAAACTGAAAGTTTATTCAAAGGACGAAAACCTGCAGTACTTTATGCTTGAAGATCCTATTCCTGCAGGATGTGAAGTTATTAAAGATGACTGGGCATACAAGATTGAGGATGAAAAAGATTACGTCGGGTACGATTATTACTGGTGGAGATGGTCTTACGCTGATAAAGATATCAGAGATAACAGAGTTACATTTTTTAATACATACATGTATGGAAAGGAAAATGAATACTCATATATAATGCGCGCGCAGATTCCCGGCGAATACACTGTAAATCCATCGAGGGGTTCATTGATGTATTATACAGATGTAAACGGTAACGCCCCGGGATTTAAATTAAGAATCGAAGACAAATAAGTTTTGATGTAATGTGAGAGGTAAGTAAAAGCTCTGTGATGAAAGTCACAGGGCTTTTTTTATGTTGTGTAGTATGTAAGTAAAAATAAAATAAATCTGTAAACGAATAGGACAAGCAGAAATCCAAACGGAGTTATTAAAGCTTTAATGAATGCAATCCCGCGTTTTTCATCATAAAATTTTTTTATAGCATAAAATGAATATACACCTATAAGAACAAAAAGAATTATTGAAACTAAATCATCTGTGAAAAATGACCGCAGGTCAATATTCAATAATTTATCAAAGGTATATGTTGATAGGAGAAATACAGATTGAAAAGCTATGTTTAAAATTAATATCCATGAAAGAAAGCTAAGAGCGAATATAAAGTTTTCAGGATAAGTTTTTTTCTTGGTTATGAATAATAAACCAAACATCAGCGAAAGTAAAGGAGCAATAATTAAGACAAGTGATTTTGACAGTACATTCACCTTAGAATCGAATTTTATCCGATAATCATCAAGGGTAATTTTTTTTGCTTCCATTTTATGCTCTACCATTGATTTCGCAAGTGCTTTATGCCATGAGCTGTTCATGTGAACATTTAAAGGAGTGGTAAAAGTATTAAATCCTCCCAGTGATAGAAGCAGGAAATAAACGACGTTAATGAGAAAGAATAACTGAAGTGGTTTCGCATACTTTACTTTTATGCCCGAGCAATATTCTTTTGCAAGTAAGCCCGGTTTTGTAATGAGCAGTTTTACACTCTTAAAAATTTTGGAATCTAAATGTGTGAAAACATCTACACCCTGCAAGAAAATTTTCTGCATTGAAAGATCTTTCTTATCAAATCTTTTCTCGCCGCATTCCGAGCAGAATTTTCCGTGCAGTAACGCTCCGCATGCGCGGCAGTATTCTTTGTTATTTTTGTTAGCTGATTCCAATTGAATTTTTATTTCAGGGGCATTGCAAAATATATAAATACAGTTTGCTTTGCAATTGAGAAGGTGAGGAGAATAATAAAATTTTTATTTTATTTGAAAAATTGTATTTATTATATAGCGTTCTTCAGAGCAGTTTCTAAATCATTATAATTAAATTTAAATCCTTCGCTTATCAATTTAGATGGTATACAATTTCTTCCAGTAAGCGCAAGACTGGAGTCTGTTTTCATAAACAACCTCGCTCCTATTTTTACAGCAAAAACCGGCACCGGTGGAGACCAGGGTTTGTGAAGCGCTTTTCTTAATGCCTTCATAAAATCCTTATTTTTGGTTGGAGAAGTTCCTGTTGCATTATATATTCCTTCAGCGTTTTCATTATTCAAAACAAATTCAAACATTCTGTTCAAATCATCTATGTGAAGCCAGCTTAAGTATTGTTCACCTGATGCAATTGCTCCGCCTAAAAATCTTTTTGTTAGTTTTGATAGCGTTTCAAGAGCGCCGCCGTTTTTTCCTAAAACAAATCCAATACGTAGTAAAACTTTTCTGGTATTTGGCAGATTTGTTCTGAAGAATTCTTCTTCCCATTGTTTGCATACTTCAACAGAGAAACCTGTTCCGTTCGGGGCATTTTCATCGCAGATTTTTTTCGTATCACCGTAAATTGCAAGAGATGCTGCCTGGATTAGTATCTTAGGTGGATTCTTTGCCTGCAAAATTGCTTCGGCAATTATTTTTACTGAATCTATTCTGCTGTCAATTATCTCTTTTTTATTTTCAGGAGTGTAAATGCAGTTAACGCTTTTGCCTGTAAAGTTTATCACTGCTGCAGCACTATCAATGTGTTTAGTCCACTCACCAAAAGTTTTTCCATCCCAGTTCAAGTATTGAATATTATTTATTGTTTGTGATTTTCCGCGAGTTAGAATTATTACTTCGTAACCCAGGTTAAAAAAATATTCAGCGGCGCTTTTACCTAAAAAACCTGAACCACCCGGTATTACAATTTTTAGTTTCATGTTATTTCAGTTTTATCTTATACCATTCCGAAGGCAGAGAGCCATTAAAACTTTCATTCGAATATAAAATATATCCATTCTTAGTAAGTACTTTTCTTGATGCATCGTTTTCAGGATTTATTATTCCAATCACTTCTTTTATATCATCAAATGTTTTTGCAAACTCTGTTAAATACTCAGTTATTTCAGTTGCGTAACCTTTGCCCCAGAACTCAGAGAAAAGTGAGTATCCAACTTCTGCTATCCCGTTCTCCTTTCCTTCAGTGCTTCCTTTTTCTGCTCCATAGAAAAGAAGTTTTGCAAGACCGAGAACTTGGTTATCTTCGATTCCTTTTACTGAAAAATAGCCAAGCTTATCATGCATTGAGTTTGCAGTCATTATTTTCTTCCATTTCTCTTTTGCTTCTTCTGCAGTTGCTGCTTTTCCGTTTATATATTTCATTACTTCATAGTCCATTGCCTGACGTTTGTATTCTTCAAAGTCAGAGTCGGTGTAGAGGGAGTAGGTGAGGCGTTTTGATTTCAGCATTTACAAAAATGAGAATTATATTTTTAAGGAAAAATACAAATGAGTAAATAAATCAAAACAAAAAACCCGTCAGCATTTCATACCAACGGGTTGTTTCAATACTCATTACCCAATACACACTACTATTTCACCATCACCATTCTCTTCGTATCTTCAAATCCGTTTGCACTTAATTTATAAAAGTACATTCCGCTTGAAAGATTATACTTCCCTGCATCAAAAGTTATTGAGTAACTTCCTGCACTTTTATTTTCGTTAAGAATCTCCGCAATTTCATTTCCTAAGATATCGTAAATTTTCAATGAAACAAATCCTGAGTTTTTTATTTTAAAATTAATGTTTGTTGACGGATTAAAAGGATTAGGATAATTCTGCTCAAGTGAATAATCCTTTGGCATTTCTGTTTCAGGATTTGATTTCACATCAACCAGACCGCTGATTGGCGCTCTCACTACAGAAGTAGTTGAAGTTGCTCCGTATAAACTATTTCCGCTTACATACATTTTCGATACTCTAAGTTTGCTTCCCAGATTTCCATTTACATTTCTCCATGTAAGGCCGTAATCCTGGCTTACATAAAATCCTTTTTTATCCGTGCCTGCAAAAACTGCATTTCCGCTGGATGCCATGCATAGTGTATATTCGGTAAACGGTGTAGGTGCCCATGTTGTGCCGTTGTTGGATGAAACATATACTCCGATTCCTCCTCCTGCAAAAACATAATTGTTTATCGAGGCAAATGAGCTCAATGGGGAACCGGCAATTGCAAACTGATTCCAGATATTTCCTCCGTCAGTTGACATATATATTCCCGAACCTGAACCTCCTGCAAATAGTCTTCCCTGATTTTCATGGATATTGTAAATGGTCTGAACTCCTAAGTTGGTGGTAGTCCAGTTTGCTCCTGCGTTTGTAGAATATTTTATCCCGGAGCTGAATGTGCCCGCAAATAATGTGGAATTAGAAGAGACTAACATTGAAAATACTGCACTAGGTGCGCCGGCTACAGGTGCCCACGTAATTCCGTCATTAGTAGATTTATGAATAACAGTATTATTCATACCGCAGAAAATTGTTGAACCTATTGAAGCAAATGAACGGATGCTCCAGAAGTCGATGTTCAAAGTAAAATTAGTCCATTCATTTCCGTCGTTTGTGGAACGGTATATTCCAAAATTATTGGTGGAGCTGAAAAGGGTTGTAGGAGTTTTGAACACAGTGTATGTCTGCATCAAACCGAACTTCTTTTGTGTCCAGCTTGTGCCGTTATTGGTGCTATAGTAAATGGAAGTGTTATCCATCGCAATAACACCGGTTGATGTTGTTCTTATCTGCTTTAGTCCGGTGCCTGAATTAAATACTGATGTCCAGTTCTGTCCGTTGTTAGTTGATTTGTAAATTGTCGTACCGGAGATCGCATATATATTTGAACCCTTTGCAGCGATATCTTTTATATTGGAAGTTAAGGTAGTTGTATTCCACGATAGGCCTCCGTCACTTGAATAATCTACGCCTGTTGTTGAACCAACATAAACTTTACCGGCATCGTAGGCGAATGCATTAACTGACCTCAATAACGAAACCACAAAATTTACTGTATCAACACATCTGTAAACGGCAGTATTGCTGCCGGCAAAAAATACTCCCGGAGTAATAATTATTGTATTTATTGAACCTCCCGTTCCGGGATTCCAGGTTACACCGGCATTTTTAGAAAAGTATGCACCAATAGAACCCGAAACCATTGCAAGATTATTGTTCATGCACAGGTCTGTAACATTGCCGGGAGCGATTACGTTAGCGAAGTTAGCTCCGAAATTTGTTGAGCGGGATGCGATAGAAGAATTACCAACCATTATCACTCCGTTAGAAGCAGCGCATGCATTGTTGTTTCCGCTGGTGTATCCTGTTTCGCACCACGTTACTCCCAAATCAGTTGAGAAATGCAAACCAAATACATTATCTACTGCATATATGGTATCACCTGAAATATATAAATCATTGATAATGGGGACCGGGTCATTTGATGAGCCGTAGTTAGGGCCAATCTGAGTCCACTGCGCGAGGGAGAGTGCAGCAGAGCAGAAAATTAAAAAAACACCCAAAGGTAAAATGTACTTTTTCATAGGCAGGGGGTTATTTTATTTGTATAAATGTATAAAGAATTTTCATAGGTAAAAATCCAAATCGCGGGTTAATTCTACTAAAAAACCCGTCAGAAACTGAGTTCAAACGGGTTTTATTTTGAAACTTGAAATTTGAAACTTGACACTATTTAATAAGCACCATTCTCTTAGTATCTTCAAATTCTCCTGTGTTCAGTTTATAAAAATATACTCCGCTGGCAAGATTATATTTTCCGGCATCAAAAGTTATTGAATAACTTCCTGCGGTTTTCAATTCATTGACTAATTCTGCAACTTCACTTCCGTTCATATCATAAATTTTCAATGTTACAAAACCTGTATTGCGGATTTGATAATTTATTTTAGTTGCCGGGTTAAACGGATTCGGATAATTTTGGCTTAAGGTGTACTCATCAGGGATATCTGAATTTGTTGTATTTGATATTCCAACCAATGTACTTATGGGAGCCTTCAAAACAGATGATGTATATGTAGCTGCATACAGATCATTTCCCGATACAAATAACTTATTGACAGAAATTCTTTTTCCGAGGTTTCCGTTTATATTTCTCCATGTCTGTCCTAAATTCTGACTGATAAAAATTCCATTCTTTTCAGTTCCTGCAAAAACTATGTTTCCGCTTACGGCGATTGCATTAACATTTCCATACGGAAATACTACGCTGCTCCATGAGTATCCTTTATCAGATGATATGATAATTCCGTTAGATAATCCTGCAAAAGCATAATTTCCCATAAATGCGATTGAACCAACGCTTCCGGTAAATGCAAACGTTCTGCCAAATGTAAGACCTGCATTAACTGAAAAATAAATTCCGGATGTTGCAACTCCCGCAAGTACTATACTGTCTTTTCCTGCAAGGGCATAAATATTAAATCCGTTATTGATATTTGCCTGCCACCAGTTTCCGGCAAGACTTTCTTTGAACCAGATATCATGCTGATAAGTTGATACAACTAAATTCGGTGTTTCCGCAAGTATTGCATACACTGCATAACCTCCGAGACCAAAGCCTGACCAGTTTATTCCGTCATTAGTTGTCATTGCTACTCCGCCGTCATACGGGCTGTTGCCTGCATAAATTGTTGAACCACGAGTGGAAAAACATCTTACGTTTGTTACGCCGCCGAAATGAATATTCCAGTTTGCTCCTTCGTTCGTTGAACGGTATATACCGGGAGTGTTTGTTGAAGTTAACAAACTTGTCGGAGTTTTATAAGCTGTATATGCCTGCATAAAATGATATGGATAATTCACCCAGCTTGCTCCGTTATTTGAACTGCGATAAAACTGCGAGTTCACTATTGCATAAATATTATTATTATCTGATACGATTTCAGTAGCTGCCACATTACCGGCATAAGTTACACTCCAGTTTACACCATTGTTTGTAGATTTATATATGTTGCTTCCAGAAGTGGCGTAAAAATCACTTCCTTTCTTCGTAATTTTATAAAAGCCAAACTCTGTTGTCATCGCATTCCAGGTAACTCCGTTATCAGTCGTATAATCTATTCCGCTGCCTGAACATGCATATACAACTGTGCCGATTGTTGTGATGGAAGTTACAACTCTGGAGGTAAGTGAATTGGTGAAATTTGCTCCGTTATTTGTAGAACGAATTACTTTTGTTGAATCACCTGCAAACATTACATTGCCCGAAATGGCGACAGAAGAAAATCTTCCTGTGGTAATTGGTCTTGACCATCCATAACCTAAATTTATTGAAGTATATAATCCGGATGCGCTGCCAACAATTGCAAGATTTGTTCCCATATCTAAATCAAGCATTGTGTTTAATTGCGCAGTGCCGCCGAAATCAATACCGCTATTAGAGGAGTACATAATGTTTGTTGTAGAAGCTGTAACAACTATGTTATTTGTTTTTGCAATACCTCTTATATCTCCGGAAGTCATTCCTGTTTCGCACCAGGTCTGACCAAAATCAGTTGAGTAATGTGCTCCGAAAATATTGTTTGAGCTCCAGAGAGTATCACCTGAAATAAATAATGAATTGATCCCGGGTGTTCCCGATGGCGCTGCATTGGGACCTATTGGTGTCCACTGCGCAAGGGAGAGAGCAGCAGAGCACAAAATTAAAAAAACACCCAAAGGTAAAATGGACTTTTTCATAGGCAGGGGGTTATTTATTTACATAAATGTAAATAGAAATTTCATAGTGAAAAATACCAATCGCAGGATTTATTCCAACAAAAAACCCGTCAGCTCTTTTATGCTAACGGGTTGTCTCAATACTCACTACACAATACTCAATACTATTTTATAAGCACCATTCTCTTAGTATCTTCAAATCCGTTCGCGCTTAATTTATAAAAATACATTCCGCTGGAAAGATTATATTTTCCTGCATCGAAAGTTACCGAATAACTTCCTGCGTTCTGCTTTCCATTTACTAGTTCTGCAATTTCATTTCCAATCAAATCATAAACTTTCAATGTTATGAAATCCGCATTTTGTAATTTGTAATAAATAATCGTCGAAGGATTAAAGGGATTCGGATAATTCTGCTTCAGCTTAAAATCTTTTACAGCGCTTTGTGTTGGAGTAATTCCCACTAACTGCGAGAGCGGTCTGCGGTAAACTCCATTTGTCGGTGCGACATAAACATTCAGTGTAGAATAAACAATTCCATCTGAACGGATTTCTGTATTCGGAGGGAAGCCGTCGTTCATAGGCAGCCAGTTATTTCCCTGATTGTATGAATAAAATATTCCCTGCGCAGTACCTGCAATTACCCGGTTTGCGTAATATTTTAAAGAATAAATTGCATTGCTTGAAGGGCTCTGCGAGTAGCATTGTTCCCAGTTAGCTCCGTTATTCGATGTTCTGAAAATTTTAGCATCTGATGTTCCCGCGAATAAATATGTTGGCGAGTTAGTGAAAGTGAATGCCCACTTTGTTCCTGTAATTCCGCTTGAAACACTCTGCCATGTCTGCCCAAAATTATAAGAGACTTTTACACCTGCAGAATAATTGGAAGCGAATAAAACATTATCGCGGAAAATTAAATCAACAACCATAGTATCTGCCATTCCTGCTAAATTCCATACTGTTCCTGCATTGGTTGATTTGAACACTCCTTTATCCGTACCGGCAAAAATTGTTGTTCCGTATCCTGCAAAAGTTTTGACGACTATATTGGCAGGGAAACCTGTGTTTCTCTGTGTCCATGTACTTCCGTCATCTGGAAGAGTATAAACACCCATTGTATCCAGTCCTGCGTAAACAGTACCGTTAAAATTATACATGCGGTTCACCTGATAGTGATATGTGACATTAGGCAGTCCGTTCGTGAAAAGATTCCACGATAACCCGCCGTCTGTAGTGCGCGATACTCCGTTCTTGCCTGCATAAATGTTGCCGTCTTTTATCAAAAGGCAGACTGCAAAAATATCATAATAGGGACGCTCCCATTGAGCGTAAACAGGGAATACCAAAGAAAAGGATAAAGAAAAAAATAACAGAGCAGTTATTAATTTTTTCATAGGGGAAATTAAGTTTTAAGTAATTAACTTACTATTTTATGTAGTCTCACGGCTATAAAATTCTCTTAGAATTTTTTGGAGTAGAAGCCGTGAGCGCTGAAAACAAGCAAAATTAATTACTTTGTTTGATTAAGTGAATTTTTCGTCTTAAGTTAATATGCAAAGGGCATACCAATTTTATTTTCAGCACTCATATATAAATTGGTAAAATAAGGATTAAAAATAAATGAAGAAGATATGTATACAGTTTTTCTCGAGATTCTTCCCCTCCTTTATAAATAGGAGGAAGAATGTTGCGCATTTATTAAAATTTTTTCTCCCCCACAAACCCTTTAACATATAACCCTTTTCTACAATTATTCCCACTGATTTTATTAATCTAATACATTATATTCCAAGTCCATTATTATTTATTGTACAACTAAAAGACCGATGAGATTTCGGTACGATAAAATGAAAAAACTAAACCTTACAATTCTTTTTTTATTAATTTTTGTATCACAGTCATTTGCGGGGCTTGATTCACTCCGCGTTATGGACTGGAACATCCTCAACTTCGCAGGAACAGATACTTCACGCGTTCATTATTACAGAGACGTTATTTCTTATGCTAATCCCGATATTTTTATCTGTCAGGAAATAAGCGGACCTGCTGCAAACCAGGTTTTATTCAATCAGGTATTTCAGTCATTCGCTCCGGGAGTATATGATACGGTTTCATTCGATATGGGACCAGATACCGGAAATCTTTTATTCTTCAAAAAATCACGCGCGAAATTTATTTCCAATACTCCTATAAGGACTGAACTGCGTTACATATCGGAGTTCAAAATGTATATTCCTTACATTGCAGATACAGTAAGATTTTTCAGCTGCCACTTAAAAGCAAGCTCAGGAACTGCAAATGAAGACCAGCGCGGAAGAGAAGTAGATACGCTCCGATATTACACAAACAGACTTCCTGCCGGAAAATATTTTGTGCTCACCGGTGACTTTAATATTTATACTTCCAATGAACCTGCCTATAGCAAGCTTCAGGCAATTACAACGGGTGAAGGGCAATTTTACGATCCTATTCAGGGAATGACGGGTACTTGGAATAACGGCTCATACGCTTTTTACCATACTCAGTCACCGCGTGTTCGTTCGTTCGGCGGCGGAGCTACGGGCGGCATGGATGACAGATTTGACCTTATGCTGAACTCAAAAGCATGTACTCTTCCCGCCAATAAATTCTATATGGCTTACACACGTTCAAGATTTTATACAATAGGAAATGACGGTGCGCATTATAATGACTCGATTAATAAACTTCCAAACGCATCTGCACCTGTAGCAGTATTGAACGGAATACACTACGCTTCAGACCACTGCCCGATTATGGGAATATACCTTATGAATGGCGCAAGCGGAGTTGTAACACAGACTTCGAATGTTGCAAGCGAATTTGGTTTGGGACAGAATTATCCGAATCCTTTTAACCCGACAACAACTATTAATTTTGATTTGCCTGTTTCATCTTATGTAAGCTTAACTGTGTTTGATGTTAACGGCCGAGAAGTTATGAATCCTGTTAATGAAAATAAGACGGCGGGTAAATTTTCCGTGAGCATTGATGCTTCAGCGCTTCCATCAGGAACTTATTTCTACAAGCTAAGCGCAGGCAATTTTGTATCAATGAAGAAGATGATTCTGCTTAAATAATTATAGTTATTAGTTTTTGGTTATTCGCTAGTCGGATTTTTAAAATTATTATACGACTAATCGAATAACGAGCAACGAATAACGGACAACGAACAACGAGTAACGATAAACGCAGCCGGTAGAAATACTGACTGCTTTTTTATTTAAAACTTGGGAACGGTATTTGAAAAATAAAGTTTATAATTACAAACAACTGAATAACGAAAAATTATACTGATAAAGTCCTCAAAAATCGCTATTTTTAACTGATTTCACCAAAAAACGAACAGAAAGAAATTAATAATGAAAAAACTAAAGTACTTATTTCTTTTCATTTTGACCTCATTTGCTCTACAATCGAACTTCGCAGCAACTGATACCTTAAAAGTAATGGATTGGAATATATTGAATTTTGCAGGAACCGATACTTCCCGCGTACAGTATTACAGAACAGTTATCAGCTCCGTATCACCTGATATTTTTGTTTGTCAGGAAATTAACGGTACAGCCGCAAACAGAGTACTATTCAGACAGGTGTTTGAAGCATTTGCTCCGGGAATTTACGATACAGTTACATTCGTTGACGGACCTGACTCAGATAATCTTCTCTTCTTCAAAAAATCCAAAGCTTCATTTATTTCAAATACTGCTCATCATACTGAACTTAGAGATATATCTGAGTTTAAGATGTATATTCCGTATATACTTGATACTGTGAGGTTTTTCAGCTGTCACTTAAAGGCAAGCACAGGAACCAGCAATGAAGACCAGCGTGGAAGGGAAGCAGATACGCTAAGATATTTCACAAATCAGCTGCCTGCCGGAAAATATTTTATGCTTATGGGTGATTTTAATTTTTATAAAGCTTCTGAACCTGCATATATCAGATTACTTGCAGCAGGAGGAATTGACGGTAAGTTTAACGACCCCATTACAGGTATGACGGGTAACTGGAATTCGGTTGCAGCATACTCACAATATTATACACAGTCTCCGCGTGTGCGTTCATTCGGCGGCGGCGCAACAGGAGGTATGGATGACAGGTTTGATTTAATACTGCACTCCAATGCATGTCTCAATAGCGCAAATAAATTTTACTATGTACCAAACTCACATATAGCATACGGAAATGACGGCAATCATCTTAATGACTCGATTAATAAAATGCCAAACACAGCAGTTTCAGCATCGGTTGCTGACGGAATTCATTATGCTTCTGACCATATTCCGGTAATATCCAGGTTTGTTTTAAACAATCAGATTGCGCCTGTTGAGCTTTCATCTTTTGTCTCAATTGTTAATGCAAATAATGTTGAGCTTAAATGGAGCACTGTCTCTGAATTAAATAATTCAGGATTTGAAATTGAAAGAAAATCGGTTTCGGAATGGCAAAAAATTGCTTTCGTTGCAGGTAATGGAACATCAAATATATCTAACACTTACGCATTTACAGATAAAGCTTTGCAAAGCGGAAGCTATCAATACAGATTAAAACAAATTGACTACAACGGTAACTATGAATATTTTAATCTGAACTCTGAAGTACACATAGGTACTCCTGATAAATTTTCGTTATTACAGAATTATCCGAATCCATTCAATCCATCGACTTCAATTAATTTTAATATTCCTGCTGACGGATTTGTAAGCCTTGCTATATATGATTTAAGCGGTAAAGAAGTTATGAACGTACTACAGGAAAATAAAACTGCAGGATATTACTCAGTAAATATAAATGCCTCTGCATTGCCTTCAGGAACATATTTCTATCGTATATCGGCAGGGGATTTTACTGCAGTGAGAAAAATGGTGCTACTTAAATAGTTTTTCGTTTATTGTTTTTCGTTAATCGTTGTTCGTAATTTTCTTTAAAACGGACAACGATTAACCAATAACGACTAACGACCTTCGATTGGAATCCTTACAATCATATTAGCTCCTTTACCGGGCTCGCTTTCTGCTTCTATAGTACCGTGAAGTGAATCTACAAGTTTTTTCACAATTGAGAGTCCAAGTCCTGAAGAATGTTCTCCGCCCGTTGGTCTTGCGCTAAGTTTTGAGAATTGTCTGAAGAGCTTCTTTTTATCTCCTTCGTTGAATCCCGGTCCTTCATCTTTCACTTCTATTTTCATAAACTTACCCTCTTCAGATATAGTTATAAAAATATTTTTACCTTTCGGGGAAAATTTGATCGCATTAGAGAAAAGATTATCAAGAATATTTAACAATGCATCTTTATCCGTATTTACGTATTTATTACTTACCTTATTTTCAAAAATTACATCTATTGATTTATTACCCGTCTGTACTTTATAAAATTTTATAAGCTTAATGATTTCCTGATTGATATCAATATTTTCTATCTTAGGCTGCGCTCTGCTTTGCTCCATAGCTGTAGTATCAAGCAGTTTGGTTACAAAGCCAAGTGATGTTTCTGCAGATTCAAGTATAAGAAGTTTGAAATCGTTTTTTTCTTCCTCTGAAAGTTCAGTTTCGTTTATTAAATACTCAACAAGCTGTTTAATATTTCCTATGGGATTTTTAAGGTCATGAACTATATTGCCGAGAGCATCATTCTTTTGCTTTTCATTCTTCAGGATTATTTTTTCAATCTCAGATAATGCCTGCTTATATAAAATTTCAATTTCTGAATTAAATTTGCCGGTAACTCTGCTTTCTGCTTTTTTATATTCAGCAATTTCATTTGAAACGTTTTCCCTCTGAATTTTTTTCTCTGCTTCGGTTAACTTGTAAAGAATTTTATTGGCTTTTTCAAAATTTTCTTTCGCTTCGTAAAATTCTAAGTAAGCTTTATTTAGATGTAATAACAGGTTTGTTTTAGATTCTATATTTCCCGTTAATTCTTCAGCTGACTTTAAATAGTTTTTCGCTTCCTTTAATATTTTTTTACGTTTCTCTGTTTTGTAAATTTTCAGATATGTTCTTGCAAGTAAAATGCTGCAGTAAACTAATTCCTCTTTTTGTTCCGTATGGTTGAGAATGTCTGACGATTTGCTCAGTCTAGCAATTGCATTTTCATAATCACACTGCTCAAAATATATTTTTCCCTCTAAATAATTGCAGAATGCAATTCCCTGCAAGTCATCGAAAAGTTTTTTTATTTCGATGGAATTTTTAAGATAGCTGATGGCTTGGGAATAATTCTTTAAATGGAAATTGATGGCGGCAATATTCTGATAGACGGTTGATTTAAGGCGGTTAAGATTTTTATTGTTGAAGATTGCTGCAGCTCTTTGAAAATATATTAAAGCTTCATCATAATCTTTTTTAAATAAAAATATATTTCCTAAGTTGTTATAAGTAATTGCTGATGCATCTGAATTTTTAATGTCGGAGTTGTATTTATGCGGTCGGCTGCTGTACTCATACGCTTCCTTTATAGATTGAAGATTTGCTTTTAAAATATACAGGTCAGTGTCTGTTTCTTTTTCAGCAGGGGAGGAGTTAAAAAGCAGCTCAGTATAATACTCAGCTTCTTTGTAGTTAATTGTTTTGAAGTGCTCCAGAGCGAGTTTTCTTAAGTAATAAGAATAACTTTGAATATCACTCTGATTTTGAAATTCAGGGCTTTCTAATTTTTTAAGAGTGCTTTCAAAAATCTTTTTAGTCTCTTCGTAGTTATCAGCCTGAACTGACTGTATTTTTTTACATAACCCTCTGATATGTTCTAAGATATCAGATTGTGACTCAGTACTTAAAATCATATTATTTAGCTCAAACCGTTGGCCGAAAAAATTAGGGGGTTATATTTTTATAATTTAGTGTATGAGAAGGTACACTTTTAAATTTTAAATGGGAATTCTTACTATCATACTTGCTCCGTTACCTACTTCACTATCGCACTCAATTTTTCCTTTTAAGGAATCTACAAGCTTCTTTACTATCGATAATCCTAATCCGGAAGAATGTTCTCCGGCTGTAGGCCTTGCGCTTAATTTTGAAAATTGGTTAAATAATTTTTTTCTGTCTTCATTGGAAAATCCCGGACCTTCATCTTTAATCTCAATTTTCAAAAAGTCATCCTCTTTCAATAATCTTATCATAACATTTTTTTGCACGGGTGAAAACTTAATCGCGTTAGAAAATAAATTATCTATTATCTGTACCAGGGCATTTTTATCCGAGTGTATTATATTATTTTTCAGTTCGTTCTTCAACTTTACTTCTATTTCTTTCTGCATAGTTTTCAATTTATACAGACGTATTATTCGCTCGGTTTCGGAAATTATATCAAAATCATTCACATTAAGAGTTATTTTTCCCTGCTCGATTGCAGCATAGTCCAGAAGTTGCGTAATGAGTTCAAGAGAAGTATCAGCCGATTCAACAATGAATTTTTTAAATTCATTCACTTCAGCATGTGAGTAATTTCCTTCGTCAATCAGAAATTCCGCTAACAGTTTTATATTGCCGATAGGATTTTTTAAATCGTGAACAACTACTCCGAAAAATTCATTCTTCTGCTTTACAATCTCTTCAAGTTTCTTTATCGTCTCGGCAAGCTCTACGTTTCGTAACTGATTTATCTCGGCAGTGTGTTTCGCTTCCTTTACCTGAAGTTCTTTTTCAAGCTTTAAAATATCCTCAGTTACTTTTTCATTATAAATATCTTTTTCTATCTCATAAAGTTTCTTGTGGAAGTCAAGCGCTTTTTCTAAGTTACCGAGAATCTCATAAAGAGAAGAAAGATTTTTATATATCAGAGACAAAGTGTACTTTGAATTCACTCTTTGCGCCGTAAAAAGAGATTCCAGAAAATATTTTTCTGCCTTAGTCAGCAACGCTTTTTCTTTCTGTCCTTCTGTTAAATATTTATCAACATACGTTTTCCCGAGATGCATATTGGAATAAAATATCCCGTTCTTATCGTCAAGCTTCGTTTGTATCTCAAGCGATTCCCTATAATATTTTAGTGCTATATCAAATTCCTTTGCATCCAGATGTATATCACCCGTTAAAAATTTGCAGACTGCAACTCCGAACTGGTCATTTATTTCCACTTTCAGTTTCTCAGCTTCGGCAAGGCAATTTAGTGCATTCGGATAATCTTCTCTGTGAATATATATCGATGCCATGTTCTGAAGTACATTGGATTTGTTCATCTTCTGGTCAACCTGATTAAAATAAAACAAAGCCTTTTCATAATGGGGGATTGCCTCATCAAAATTTTTCTGAAATAAAAATACGTTGCCGATATTATTATTTGTGCTTCCCATTCCTTCCAGATTATCTAACTCCTTAAAAATTTCCAGCGCAGAAGTAGAGCACTTCATAGATTCAGTATAATCACCAAGGTCGGAATGTATATTACCCAGCTGCAGCAGTGCGTTAGCCTTCATCAGATTATCACTGTAATATACTGAAGCGGTTTCAAGCAGTGCTGTGTAGTGCAGAGCCTTTTCATATTTTGAAGAATAAAAATGAACATTTGAAAGATGTGTAAGAATTGTAGTATAAGCGTGCTTATACTCTTTTGAGTTCCTGTCGGAATTCAATTTTTCAAGCCGTTCAAGCAGATTTTCAAGTCGTAAGATAGTACCAACAAAATCGCTGCGGCGTAATTTTTCTGCATGGTTCAAATCCTCAGATATTTTCTGAAGACTATCCACAGAAGAATTATTGCCCGACTCTCTGTTAGTTGGGATATTTAACTCTTTCATAATAGTAGTACACTTTTTCTACATGGGAGCGCATAGGACAACGCCAAGGTTAATTGTCCTTATAAGATGTGAGTGCCACCCCACGTAAACTTAAACTACGTAAAATTAAGACTAAATTTGAGTTAAAAATTTAGCGATACAATTTATTAACATTTCACTCAATAGCCGCAACTTAGTTGTAAAATAAATAGTTTCACCTCAAAAATTTAAAAGCTTTTTCTTATATTGAAAAAAAAGATTCTGTGTTTCATAAATTAGGTAAAGTATTTGAATTTCTCTTAACCGATTTTAGCGGTTCTTCTGAACTTACTAAAATGAGAAAAATTTATGAATATCTGATACATGGAAAGGAAATGTACAAAACTGAAACCGATGAAGCTGAATATGTACCGCGGCTTACACCGGTTAAAAAAATCTTTATAATAGTGTTTACTGCAATCATCATTTGTTTTTTATTTCTGATATTTTATGTCTAAAAACTTTCGCTGAGAAAACTTTTGATTTTTATTTTGATAGCCATCATAGGAATTTATTTCACTTTTTAACCCCAACCCCAAACAAATGTATCAAATTTTTATTGCAAGCGTTAAAATTCACAATTCCGATTTAATGTTAATCGGAGGAATTGCATTCGTTATTCTATGGATTTTAAACCGCCTTATTGCAAACCGCATTAAATTCAAACCGAAACCAAGCGAAGCTGACCACGCTCCGGGGCAAGTTTCCAGACCTCAAAGCAAGCTTGCTATGTATGCTTTCTGGATTATAAATATCATAGCATTCTGCGGATTATTTGTTTTGATAACGTATTTATTTTTTTAAATCACTATATTAAAATCCATATCCCGTCCCGCTTAAGTTCAAACAGGGGACTATAGCTTCCGCGCAGCATACCATATAAATTTCCAAAACAATTTTTTAAAACAATCTAAATAAAACTCGTATGAAATTTATTCTTGCTGCAATTTTTTTATTTCTACTTTCCGGCGCTGCCTTCAGCCAGGATGATATTCTATCAAAAACTAAATGGGGAATGAGCGGAGATGAGCTTATCTCTGCCTTCAAAGATAAGGGTATTGCCAATTACACCTATTCCGATAACGATGACAACAACAACAGCGATAATGATAACGATAACGACGATAACAATAACAGAAGCGGCTACAGGATTTCCAATTATTCAATCGACGGGAACAGCTACTCCGTAAGATTTTCGATGAACCACAACAAGCTGAAGGAAATAAGATTCACGCTGAATAAAAATGATAAGGCATTAGATATTTACGAAGGCTGGAAGAAAACTTTTAACAGCAAATTCGGAAACAATGTTCACGAAAACGACTTCTCCGGCTACGGAAGAACACAAAACGAACGCGCATGGGAAGGCTCAGTCGTTCATGTTGAGCTTAACTACTTCTCAGGCAACGGAAGAACTGCAATGGATATAACTTACAGCAGGGATTAATCGTAACATATTTTATGAACACACTGTTAGATATACTTGGAAATTTGATTATATTAGCTGACTGGTCTATTCTTTTCAGAAAAGATAATAATGAAAATGAAAAGGAACACCGCCGAAAAGTAAAATCATTCTGGAAGGGAATTGCAGTTGTGATTTTTATTTTCGTAGGAGGATTTTTTATCGGATGGTTAGCATTTAAGTTGTTTGGGTAAATATTTTCTGCATTTTACAGGGTAAGTTTTTAAAATTCAAAAGTTCTCTCCTTCCCAACGTCCTCGTTGGGAAGGTATCAAGCATGGAAAATTCGTATGAAAAAATAAAATTCCATTCATACGTAGCACTTACAAAGTTCAAAATAACCAATCGGTTTCTTTATAATTTTCAAGTAGATATATTTCAACTCCTCCTTCCCAACTACCTGTCCCGCTTTTAGCGGGATCCTCGTTGGGAAGGTTTGTAATCTTTAAAAATTTTTCAGCTATTAGAATATTCATATTTTATGAGAAGCACATATAAAGTCCATAATCCCGATGCAGTTTATTTTATTACTTCTACAATTGTAAACTGGATTGATGTATTCGCTTCAGAAAAATATTTTAATATTCTAATTGACGCAGTAAATTTTTACATAAAAAATCAAAACCTTACAGTTTACTCTTATGTAATTATGAAAAATCATTTTCACCTGATTTGTAAATCTGATAATCTTACAGAGACTATTCGATTAATAAAAAGTTATACTGCAAAGAAAATTATAAGCGAATTAAATAAAGATGGCGAAGAAGAATTGTTGGCACATTTTGCTGAAAATAAAAAAAACTATAAAATCGGAAGAACATATCAGATCTGGCAGGAAGGTTTTCATCCACAGGAAATGATAAATAATGATGTTATGAAACAAAAGATAGAATATATTCATAGTAATCCTGTTAATGAAAATTATTGTAAATATCCGCAAGATTGGAAATATTCTTCAGCAGGATTTTATGAGACCGGAATTCATTCTTTAATTCCTATTGAAAGAATTATTTAACCTTCCCAACGAGGACGTTGGGAAGGAGGGGAACGGGTGCAGAATATGTTATTTCTCACAGCTAAAGTTCAGTTTACTATTATTGCAATATAAAATTATGGAAGGAAAGTTAAATGGTATTTTAATCGTTAAGTCTGCCTCCTAATTCCCAACGTCCTCGTTGGGAATTGAATGTAATCAAAATTCTCTATTCCAACTTTCCTAATTCTCAACGTCCTCGTTGGGAATCGAATGTAATCAAAATTCTCTATCAAACTTTCCCCCTTCCTGTCAATACCACAACCCACCTATTCCTACTAATAGGGGAGAAACCTTTCCTATTTAAAAATAATTTATTTATTTTTGAAGTGAGCCGCAAAGTTCCGCTGACTTTACTAAGGAGAGCGGTAACAAAAATATATCTTATGTAAAAAATCCGGACAAAATATTATTAAAGTTACTTTAACCTGAGTTTCCGGAGAATTAACTCCCGTAAATTCTCCGGAAAGTACACAAAGTAAAGTAAAGTAAAGGAAAGTAAAGAAAAGCAGTGTGTATTGCACACACACAATTTTGAAAAATTCACTCAAACACAGTTCTTGATCCTTGGAATTTAAGTGTTTCCGAAGAAATATTTATAAGCGGTTTCAGTGAAAACCATTGTGAATTTAAAATTAAATAATTATTTTTTTAACTTTAAAAATATTAAATTACACAGATTTGAAGATAAAATTTTTACTAGTTATTATAATTGCTTTTGCAGCGGTCTCTTCAATTTTTGCGGAGGGCTGGGAATCAAGAAGTTCAGGTCTCGGAAATGTTTTCTTTAAATGCGTTGCTTTCAGTAGTGCGACTAATGTATTTGTGGGAGGAAACCTTAATAGCATCAAATCAACTAATGCCGGAGATAATTGGTCAGTTCTTCCTGCGCCAGTAGCAGGAACTGTGTGCAATTCAATTTTTTTTACAAATGCTCTTACGGGATACTTCGGCTGCACTTTATCCGGTACAACCGCTATTTACAAAACTACGGACGGAGGACTGACCTTTACAACTTCACTAATATCGTCCGATGTCAACATAAATTCCATTAATTTTCCCTCTTTAAATACAGGATATGCAGCGTGTGGAAGCGGGAATATCTTAAAGACTACTAATGCTGGCGTGAACTGGATTTATACTCCCACGCCATCAATTAATAAGTTCGCAGTCTTTTCAGTTTCCTTCGCAAATGACTCTGTCGGATTTGTTGCGGGATCTGACGGAATTTTTATTAAGACTACAAATGGCGGAAACAATTGGGAAACTCATTCAGTCGGCGTATCATACGCTTTTTATTCAATTTCAACAACAGATATTTTGAATGCTTATGGCGTAGGAGAGGGAGCGATAATGGCAAAAACTACAGACGGAGGAATTACCTGGATTGGAACTTCATCGCCATCGATAAAAGCAGAGCTTAGAAGTGTTGATTTTAAGAATACCTTAACCGGTTACGCATGCGGAAATACAGGGTTCATTATGAGAACGACTAACGGAGGTATTAACTGGACTCAGCAAACTTCACAAACTACTCATTTTCTTTCCGGTATTAAATTTTGGGGGTACAATCTTGGCATTGCTGTCGGCTATAACAGCACTATTCTGAAAACAACAGATGGAGGCGGGTCTCCTATAGGAATTCACAATATTAACAATGAAAAACTCAGTTTTTTTAAGTTAAATCAAAATTACCCCAATCCTTTTAATCCTTCAACACATATTAACTTTTCAATACCTGAAAATGGAGACGTGATGTTAAAAATATTGGACATAAGCGGGAAAGAAATTTTCAATCTGATTGGTTCTTATTTATCAAAAGGTGAGTATGAAAGAACTTTTGACGGAACAAATTTAGCTTCAGGAATTTATTTTTATAAATTGGAATTTAAAGGAATAAGTGGTAAGGTTTATTCTGATGAAAAGAAACTAGTTTTAATAAAGTAACTTTTCTATACTGATAAATATTTTAATATCCATTTAATTTTTTTACTATTACATCATTCATCCTACCTGTCAATACCACAACACACCTATACCTACTAATAGGGGAGAACCCTTTCCTATTTAAAATTAATTTATTTATTTTTGAAGTGAGCGGCAAAGTCCCGCCGACTTTACTAAGGAGAGTGGTTAACAAAAATATATCTTATGTAAAAATCTGAATAAAATAATATTAAAGTTACTTTAACCTGAGTTTGCGAAGAAATAATTCCCGTAATCTCTCCGGAAAGTACATAAAGTAAAGTAAATAAAAGTAAAGAAAAGAAAAGCAGTGTGTAGCACACACACGTTTTTTCGGAATTTACACATGAGGAAAGTGGGAAGAATAACCCGACTATTTCCGATTTATGTATAACGTTCCAACGCTGGAGCATTGGAACGAGTTGATGTTAAATAACTTGTAATTCGTAATTTGAAACTCGTAATTCTTAACTGAAATAAGAACCCGACTATTTTCCGACTATTTGCAAATAGTGAAATGGTGAGTAGTGAAATAGCGAAAAAATAAAATGTGACTTTTTTGCGACTATCTGTGAAATCATAATTTTCATAGTTATCAGTGTTCAGAAATCCGTCAAAAATCCGTCAAAAAAAAATATTTTTTAACTAAACAAATAAAAAATGGCAGCACTAACCCCGGCTGTAATTTTAGCCATAGGAAATTTCTTCCTTCCTGCGCTCGTTGTTCTGGTTGTAATATACTACGTAATAAAATACTCGCTGCTTTGGCAGTATAGGCTTAAAAATCGTGACAATCTGCTGAAGAACAGAAGCGAAATGCCATTTGCAAAATTCCTTAAGTGGGGAGATATAATCGTGGCAGTAATCGGACTGGCCATTATATATTTGTTTGTAAAGAGGTATTTTTGATTAGAGAAAAGTATGAAGTTCAAATTTGAAATAACAGTAATTTAACCCATAACTTACGAGGGGGCGATAGTTTCGCTATATGTTTTTACAATAGTTAAATTCTGATCGAATACAAAACTTTGAAACTCAGAATCCAGACTTTGCAATTAGTGAAATATCGAGAAGTGAAATAGTGAAGATAAAACCCGACTATTTTCCTACTTTCTGACAACTAAAAACCGGCAACTGACAACTACATTCTCTCCGGAGCGCTGATGCCAATGATATCAAAACCGTTCTTCAGAATCTGCTTAGCTGCAAGACAGATTTTCAGACGGGCGATTGAAAGCTCGCGGTTTTCCGCATCAAGCACACGGTTATTATGATAGAATTTATGAAATCGTTCAGCCACAACATTCAGATATGTAATAATCTTATGAGGCTCATATGAAGCAGCACTTGAACTAACTTCTTCAGGGAATTTAGCTAATATCTTAAGCAATCCAAGCTCTTCCTCTGACCTAATCAGGTCAGTATTAAACTCCGCCTCTGAATTAAAGTCAAAGCCCGGGAAGTTGTCCTCAGCATTTCTGAGGATGCCGCAAATCCGCGCATGAGCGTATTGAAGGTAGTAAACGGGGTTCTTATCGGAGTGCTCCTTGGCAAGCTCGATATCGAAATCAAGATGCGTGTTAGCTCCGCGCATAACAAAAAAGAACTGCACTGCATCGGCGCCGACTTCTTCAATAAGTCCGTCAAGAGGGTACGATTTATCGCTCCTTTTGCTCATTTTCACGCTTTCCGTGCCTTCTTTAAAGGTAACCATCTGGTGTATAATGACCTTAATTTTGGAGGTATCGTAGCCAAGCGACTTGACTCCGAAAAGCACTTCTTTATAAGTATCTCCGTGGTCTGAGCCGAAAATGTCAATTATAAGGTCGTATCCTCGCTGGATTTTCTGAACATGGTAAGCCATATCGGGCAGGCGGTAAGTCGGCTCGCCTGTGCTTTTGCGAATGACTTTATCCTTATCAAAACCTGCTTTTTCGTCCATTTTCAGCCATAATGCGCCGTCTTTTTCGTATGCCATACCTCTGCGAACAAACTCGTCAATGACCTGTTCAATCAAGCCGTCTGTATATAGCTGCGACTCGTTTGAAAAGACATCGTGATGAATTCCGAGCTTGTTTAAAGTCTGCCGAATGCCCTTAAAATTGTAGTTTTCACCCGCTTTTGTAAAGAAAGCGAGGTCAGTTGAGTTCTTAAGCGAGTCCTTGCGTTCATCATAAATGAGCTGAGCGATTTGCTTTATATAATCGCCTACGTATCCGTCCTCAGGAAAAGGGTAGTTTGGGTCGATAATCTGCATATAACGCGCATAAACGGACTTTCCGAGATTCTCCATCTGGTTCCCGGCATCGTTGTAATAGTACTCGCGGGTAACATCGTAGCCGACGGCTTCAAGCAGATTTGCAATGGCTTTTCCAAGGCAGACCTGGCGGCCGTGACCGAGATGAAGCGGTCCTGTAGGATTTGCAGAAACCCATTCAAGATTGGCTGTTTTGCCTATAAATTCATCGGATTTGCCGTATTTATCGGCAGCTGTTAATATGTTAAGCAGCTCAGTTATATAGTACTTATCTGATATGAAGAAGTTGATAAATCCGGGTCCGGCAAGCTCAATTTTGGATATGATATCGTGGTTGTATTCAAGGTTATCGACGATGTTCTGAGCAATATCACGCGGCTTTTGCTTCAGCTCCTTTGCAAGCGGCAAGGCAATATTGGTAGTTACGTCACCATGCTTTTCGTCCTTTGGAGTATCAAGCTGAACGTTCTGCTCAGCTACTCCCAGCTTCTTAAGCGAGTTATTTAGTATCGATTGTAAGTATGTTTTAATCACAGATTTTGAGTAATGTTAAAGGTCTTAATATGTATTTCTATATAGGTGTTAATTGCTAACTGTTAATTGTTAATTGGTTACTTTATCCACCCTTGTTCTTTGTACCAGTCAATAGTCTTTTTAAATGATGATTCAAGTGTGTATTTGTCTTTGAATCCAAGCTCTTTGCGGATTTTATCAGTTGAGCATACCCAGCGAACCTGAGTGATATCTCTGCATTTCTCGAGATTGAGCGTTGCCGGCTTGCTTGAAAATCCCGCAAAGAACTGAGCAAAGGCTCCGACTGTATATACTATAAAATGAGGAAGTGCCAGCTTGAATGCCTTTTTGCCGAGGAGCTTTCCGGTTATTTCACCGATTTGCTTCCAGTTATATGCTTCCTGAAATCCTGCAAAGTACTTCTGGCCTTTGGCTTCGTCTTTTTCTCCTGCGAGAACGATTGCATCGGCAAGATCTTCGACGTAAACTAAAGTCAGGTATTTTTCACGAAGTCCGATTACGGAATTAAGTCCTTTAGCAAACGTCTGGAAATAAACGAATACTTCCGTATCACGCGGACCGAAAACAGCCGGCGGGCGGACAATAGTAACGTTCATTTTATCTTTATACTTCATCACTTCCAGCTCGGCATCGCGTTTGGTAACACCGTAAGTTGTAATAGGGTGATAAGGCGTTTCTTCAGTAATTGGCTTTTCGTCTAAGTTGGGTCCGACTGCAGCAAGTGAGGAAACGTGAACAAACTTCTTTATATTGGGATTAACTTTGTACGTGATTTCAATAAGGTTACGGGTTGCAAGCTGATTGCCTTTAATAAATCCTGCTTTGTCTTTGGATTTTACAACTCCCGCAACGTGGTAAACGTAGTCCATTTCAGCAATCGTCTTTTCAAGGACTTCATTGGAGAAAAGGTCGCCATCGACGTATTTGATATCTTTGCCATCGAGCCATTTTGTGGATGAGGTTGAACGTTTGAGACAGTAAACTTCGTATCCTTTTGCTAAGAGCTTATCGACTAAGTGGCTGCCGACAAATCCTGTAGCGCCTGTTATAAATGCTTTCAAGTATATTATATTGGTTAATTTCCTATTAAATTTTAACATAGAAGTTATACAGAATAATTAGTATTTTCTATTTTAAAATATTTACCCTAAAACGTAAAAAACAACAGAATTCAATGGATTTATTTCAAAAATGTTATAATTTCACACGCGCAGACGAAGTAAAAGCAAGCGGAATGTACCCGTATTTCCGCGCTATCGAAGAAAATGAAGGACCCGTTGTACAAATAGAAGGACGTAAAATCATTATGGCAGGCTCCAATAATTACCTTGGACTTACCGCTCACCCAAAAGTAAAAGAAGCAGCTTTAGAAGCAATCAGAAAATACGGAACAGGCTGCTCAGGCTCACGATATTTAACAGGAACATTAGATTTACACATAAACCTTGAGAAGAAATTCGCTGAATTCTTCGGCAAAGAAGACTGCTTGCTTTTCTCAACAGGATATCAGACTGCACAGGGAATTATCCCGACACTTGTATCAAAAGGTGATTACACAATAGCAGATAAAGATGACCATGCCTGTATAGTTGCAGCAAACATGATGGCTAAAGGCGGTTTTGCTGAGTTCAAACGTTATCAGCATAACGATATGGCTGACCTTGAAAAAGTTCTTTCAAGAATTCCGATTGATGCCGCTAAACTAGTTACAACTGACGGTGTTTTTTCTACTACAGGAGAAATAGTTGACCTTCCTAAACTGGTAGAGCTCTGTAAAAAGTATAATGCAAGGATTTTAGTTGACGATGCGCACTCAACAGGTGTAATCGGAAAAGGCGGAAGAGGAACTGCATCTAAGTTTGGTCTTGATAATGAAGTCGATATGATAATGGGAACGTTCTCAAAAACATTTGCTTCACTCGGTGGATTTGTAGCAGGGGAAAGAGCCGTTATAAATTATATTAAGCATCACTCACCTGCATTGATTTTCTCGGCTTCACCTACTCCTGCAGCAGTTGCAGCAGCAAGCGCAGCATTGGATATTTTAATTGCAGAGCCGGAAAGAATTGATAATCTTATTGCTAATGCTGCAAAGATGAGAAACGGATTTAAAGCAATGGGCTTTAATGTTATCGAAAGCGAAACAGCAATTGTACCGGTCGTGTTAGGACAGGATGATATTACCTTTATGTTCTGGAGAAAATTATTTGATGCCGGTGTGTTTGTAAATGCATTCATTTCACCGGGAGTTCCGGTCGGAATGGCAATGCTCAGAACATCATTCATGGCTTCACATAAAGAAGAACATCTCAACAGAATACTTGAGATATTCGGTGATATCGGAAAAGAATTAGGTGTGATAAAGTAATCAAAAGAGTTCGTTCATTTTAAATTTATATAATGCCAATGCAGTAATTTGTGTTGGCATTTTTTGTGACATTAACTGTTCTCCCCCTTAACAAGGGGGAGTTAGAGGGGGTTTAAAGTTAAATATAGACCTCCCCCAATCTCCCTCCTTATAAAGGAGGGGATAGAATCACTCGTGATATGATTATAAGAAAAGCAACATTAGAAGATTTTGCTGAGATAGATTCATTTGATGTCTTTGGCGGAGACCGAAGAACAGAAATTGAAAGAGAAGAAATTCTTGTTGTTATTATCGATGAGAAGATTGCAGGGTATATTACACATAACAGAAGTTTTTACGGCAGAGCATTTGTTCAGTTTGTAAACACTAAACCAGAATTTTTGAAAAGGGGAGTTGCGAAATCTTTGTTTGATTATGTTGAAAAAATTTATTCAGAGTCAGGTGATGAATTGATATTTTCTTCCACTGAAGATTATAATAATATAATGCTTGGATTTTTTGAAAGAAACGGATGGCAGAAGTCAGGTGTAATTCATAATATTCAAAAAGCAGCTGAAATAATTTTTGTCAAGAGGCTAAATAATTTTGATAAGGAACTTCAATACGAACCAAAACTTTACAAGTAAAATTATAACTAAAAACTCATAATCCAAAATATGCTTAAACTAATTCCAATTTTATTTATTGCTCTTATTTTCACATCATGCTCAAAGGACGATAAACCAAAAAATGAAACAAAACAAAACAGCTCAACAACATCTACACAAACAGTTGCGAACGACGATGCAGATACCAATATGAGTAAGGAAGAAATATTCAGCTCAACACTTGTTCAGGATATTGCCGGGGATGAAAACGAAGACCTGGAAATGTATCTGGAAGAGGTAATTTACCCTATGGTATCGAAATCGAATAAAGTAACTCTTGAGAAAATATCAGGATCGGTTTATTTATTAAGCTACGATGATAATGGTACAATGAAAAACTTATTAATACAGGAATATTATTCTCCTGCAAAAGATGAAATGGTATTCGATAAAACTGAGACCACTACAAATGCTGTTAAACAATTTGTAAAATAAAACATGAAAGTCTGCTTAAGTTTAGTAATTTTCTTTCTGGCATTATCACTTCATGCACAGGATGTAGATAAGTCAAAATGGTTTTTACTCGAAGGAGTATCAAATCCGGATTATAAAGTTTACATGGATCCTAATATTATGAAGTACGAACCCGGGAAAATTATTGAAGTCAGATTAATGTATGATAATACTTCAAAAGCAGATACAATAAATTCAGTTTGCTTCATAAAATACTATGTAGATAAAGATGCTTATCTAATGGAATATGAAGAGTTACTTAAAAGTGATAGTTTAAAAGTATTGAGAACTGAATCTGTTCCTAAGCCTCTTATTCCCGGTTCTGAAATGAGTATTATATATCAGGGAGTTTATATTCAGGCAGTAACAATGGGACCAACAAGAAAATAATAATGAAAGACGCTTATCCTAAAATGTATCTTTACAAAAGAATTGTACAGGCGAAGATGTTCATTGATGAACACTTTGCCGAGCAGATTGATGTAGATAACATCGCCGATGAAGCATGTTTTTCAAAATTTCATTTTATAAGGCTCTTCAAAAAAACATACGGAAGAACTCCTCACCAATATCTTACCTATGTACGAATTGAAAATGCAAAAGAGCTTTTGAAAAAAGATTCAAACGTAACTGATGTTTGCTTTGCCGTAAGTTTTGACAGTTTAAGTTCTTTTACAGGATTATTTAAGAGGGAAGTCGGATTAACTCCTTCTGAATACAAATCGCAGCAGCTTGCACTTCAGCTTGATACCAAGAAACGCCCTATGAAATACATTCCCGGATGTTTCGCTTCAAAATACTCGCAGTTGAAAAATAGCAATTCTCAAGAAGTAAAATCGTAATACTACTCCTATCTTTGTACATTAATTAATCAGATTATTTATAACTATGATATCAAAAATGTCACATCAGTGTATTTTTGTCTTGAATCAGGACAACGCCTACGATTTTTATGTTAACAAGCTCGGCTTTAAAGTTGTTACCGATGCAAAATTTGATAAAGGCAGATGGCTTACAGTCTGTCCCAAGGGAATGGATGGATTTGAGATAGTTTTAATGGAAGCAAATGAAGGTATGATGTTTGATAAAGCTTCCGCTGAAGCAATGCAGGGATTACTTAAATCAGGCAAGATGGGCGGAGCATCTTATGAGTGCGATGACATCTACGCTACCTATGAAGAAATGAAGGCAAAGGGAGTTGTGTTTTCTAAGGTACCAACTAAAGAATTTTACGGAGTAGCTGCAGTATTTGTGGATGACTCCGGCAACTGGGCAAGCTTAACAGAAAAGAAGAAGTAATTTAACCAAGAATTTTCAAGATTGGTATTTCAAATTAAAGATGCGTGAACTAATTTTACGCATCTTTTTTATTTTAATACAGAAATGACAAATATCAATTTCGGTAGTTTTTCAAAGAGTAGGATTGAAGCATTCAGCGACGGGGTGTTCGCAATCATTGTAACACTGCTTGTGCTGGAAATAAAAATTCCGCATCTTGAACATAATACAAACGCAGAGTTTCTTCATTCAATGATTGAGCTGCTTCCGAAAATACTTGCATGGATGAACAGCTTTTTAGTTGTCTGTGTGATATGGATGAACCATCACCGGCTGATGGAAATGTTTAAGAGAATTGATGTCGGACTTTTCTGGTTCAATAATTTTCTGCTTATGTCAACATCGCTGATTCCTTTTCCTACGGCATTACTCGGTGAATACATGAACCTTGAGTATGCAGTTTTTTTCTATGGGGCATGTTCATTATTGATGGCAATTAGTTTTATTGTGATAAGACTTTACGTTGTAAAGAAGCCTGATTTGATGAAGGAAGATGTGGATTTGAAGGCGTTTAAAAGAGGAACCTGGGATACTTTTCGGTATGGATTTTTACTCTATCTTGCCGGAGCTATTGTAAGTCTATTTAATCCCTGGATTGCATTCGCAATATATTTCTTTATACCGGTGTATTTTATATTCCCGCGCGCTACAGTAGGTAAATAACTTCATAGAATAAAAAGTCCTTACATTCATTAAGAATGTAAGGACTTTTATAAACTTCAATAATAATTGTAATTATTTATACTTCGGAAAGAGCAGGGGAGTTGGCTTTGTGACCCCAGATTGCATCCTGCAAACCCCAATAAAAATTATACTCGCTTGCAGTTACTTTGTTTACTTTCTTGGTGTTCGTTCCTTCATCTGTATGAAGATAAATTATGTCGCCTTTTTTTACTTTAACAGATTCGAATTTATAATTTTTTTGTGAACGGTAAACTGTTTCATCGCCGGTGGCATTTTTTATATGAACCTTATATTCGCTGAGATTACAGTCTTTAATTACCTTTATGCAGATGTTTTCTTTAAATAAATATCCTTTATCGTTTAACGCCGAAATTTCTAATTTCATATATAGTAGATTAGATTTTTAATTTTACCGGATGACGGGGGAAAGCAGATATTTCTGAATTGTTTAATTACTTTTATGCAGAATATCTGATTTTTATAAGATAAGAAGATTTACCATCAATGTATATGGGAAAATTTAGTACGTATAATTACTTTAATCTGAAAACTATGTAGATTTTAAGAAAAGTTTTTTTTAATTTAGCTCGTTATTAATCGTTTTTCTATTCGTTCTTTTAATCGTTGTTTTGGTAAGATTCCAGACCCCGGAATAATCTTGGGCTTCTTCCTTATTCTAAAACTAAACCTGGCAGCCTTGTTAAAAGATATTTCGATATCAAAAAAGCTTTACTTTATTGTTGGTACAATGGCAGTACTGATTGTAGTTGAATTGGTAACTTTGACTTTTGCAATTCATACTCTTTCATCTGTACGTGCATTTGTAGGTGCTGAAGGCTTATGGTCAAAATCACAAAAAGATGCGGCATATTATCTAAGGAAATACGCGCAGACTCATGCTGAAGAAGATTATAAAGAGTTTCAAAGGTTTATGGCTGTTCCTTTAGGTGACCATAAGACACGCATAGAACTGCTGAAACCAAATCCCGATATGAATATAGCCCGTCAGGGTTTTATAGAGGGGAGGGTTCATCCTGATGATATTGAGGGAATGATTAATCTGTTCAGGAGATTCCATAACATTTCCTATATACACCGCGCGATTGATATCTGGACTGAGGCTGACTCCATAATAGCTGAATTTATTCCAATTGGTGAAAAACTTCATTCTGAAATTAATTCAACAAAGCCTTCTCTAAAAGAAATAGAGACAATTACAAATCAAATTGACCCGATAAATCATAGGCTTACCGCAATAGAAGATGATTTTTCGTATACCTTGGGAGAAGGTTCACGCTGGCTCGAAAACTTAATACTTACAATACTATTTTCAGTTGTGCTGACAGTAGAATCCACCGGCTTAATACTAAGCATTACTGTAAGCAGGGGAATATCAAAAGGTTTAAACGAGATAATAAGAGCATCAGATGAAATAAAACTCGGTAACTTAAAAGAGCGGGCAAAAATATTTTCCATGGATGAAATCGGTTCGGTTGCCCAATCTATAAATGAAATGACTAAGCAGCTTGTTGAATCGAACCTGAAAATCTCCGAAGGAAAGGAAGATCTGGAAGAGCTTGCGATGAGACTTACTAAACAGAATCAACAGCTTATAGACTTTGCACATATTACTTCACATAATTTACGCGCTCCTGCAAGCAATCTCTTTTCACTGCTTTACTTATATAAACAATCTAAAAGTGTAGAAGAAAAAGAATCATTTTTTGAAAGAATAGAAACTGTTGTAACTCATCTATCGGAAACGCTTAATGATTTGATGAATGCAATACAAATAAAGGAAGAAGGCGTAAAAAATATTGAAGAACTCGATTTTGAAGCCACTCTTAAAAAGATAAAAGAAATTTTAAGCGGGCAGATAATTGAAACCGGTTTTGTAATAACTTATGATTTTTCCAAAGCGCCTAAAATTCATTACAATAAACAGTATCTTGAAAGTATAATTCTTAACTTAGTTTCAAACGCAATAAAATACAGAAGTCCCGATAGAAAACCTGAAGTTCATATCCATACCGAAATTGAAAAAGGTAATGTGATATTGAATGTAAGAGATAACGGACTTGGGATCGATCTGCATCGTCACGGAAGTAAACTTTTCGGACTTAGAAAAACTTTTCACCGCAATAAGGAGGCCAGGGGAGTGGGGCTCTTTATTACTAAAACTCAGGTAGAAGCAATGGGAGGAAGTATAGGTGTAATAAGCCAGGTAAACCAGGGCTCTATATTTTATATTAATTTTAACTCTAGAGAATGAATTCAGGAATTACAATTTGTTTAATCGATGATGATGAAGTATATAAGTTTGTAATGAGAAAAATAATTGAAGGACTTGAAGTAAATATTATCAGAAAAATACTTACTTTTTCAGACGGTGAAGAAGCTTTAGAATTTATTACGGGAAATGTTTCAAACCACTCCGAGCTCCCGAACATAATTCTGTTAGATATAAATATGCCGATAATGGATGGATGGCAATTTATGGATGAATATGTACTGCTAAAACCCAGGATAGGAAAGAAAATAACTATCTACATGGTCTCTTCCTCCAAAAATGAAGAAGATATGGAGCATGCCAAACGTATAAGCGAAATTTCTGATTACCTGATAAAACCTGTTACTCCCGACGAGTTAAAATTAATTATAGATGCCCTTCAATTGGAACCGGGTTCGAATTAAACATTAGAAACTCATAACATAAAATTTAACAAATGTGAAATAGTAATCATTAAATCAATTAGTATTGCTAATAAATTCTTAATTTTTTACCTTATTAAAACAATAAACTTGAAAGGAAGTGCGCTATGAGAAAGCTGCTTATTGTTTTAATATGCATTGTTGCTTTTTCCCCGGTTTTACCTCAAACCATTACATTAAATTTTTCACAGAATCCCCAAATTACTTGGGGAACTACACAATCATATCTAAAAAAATCCTATATCACATCGGTAGCAGATGCGTTGAATAATGTATATTATTCAGGCAATTATGACTCTACAGGATTATCTTATGTTAAAAAATTTAATGCTAAAGGTGAAGAAGTTTATACTCACAATTTCAACGAGCAGATTCATATAAATTCCAATAGTCAGTTCAGAATTAATTCCCAAAATCAATTTGTAATCGTATCTCATAAAGTCATTTCTTCTAACACATTTGCGGTAAGAATTCTTTGCTATGATGAAAACTGGAATAAATTAGTTGATGTTTCTACGCCTTTGAATTCAGGTGAAAGCTTTACTTTAACTGATTTCAAATTTGATTCGGATAATAATATTTATATTGTTTCAGATATGACTCAGGTGGGATTATCTTATTATCATTGCTGCTTATTCAAATATAGTTCTTCCGGACAGTTTATGTGGAAGAAAATTATAAATACATCAACCGCAGGGATAACGAGAAATTCTATCTATAAGATGGATGAAAATTCGTTTTCAATGATTGTTACACGGGCATCTTCATTGAATAATTTTTTTACACCTTATGAAATCAGCAAAGCTACAGGTGATGTAATAAAATTTACTTTATTGGTTGATGTCCCGAGTTTTCAAGATTACAGATATGCAGTAAAGACTTTTAATGGAAATACTTATTTAGCTTATTCAGCATATATAAATAATAATTCTCCTACTTCTTACATAATCCGCAAGTTTAATTCTAATCTTGATACGGTCTGGACCCGGTTACCTTCAGGCACTTCTTATCTATCGTGCATGGAGATTGACAACAATGAAAATATTTATTTAAGCGGTAACCTGGCTACAAAAAGTTTTACAAAAGATGGTGTTTTAAGATGGTCAAGTCCTTATTGGGGTGTTACATCTTTATTGGAAAACAATAATTTTTTTCTTTACGGGTATGATGGCAATAAACCTGTTTTCTCTCAGCTGGATTTAAATGGAAATTATATTTTGTCTTCTGAAAAATATAATCCCTTCAATAATACACCGCAATTTCAATACTGGTTTTCAAACTCAGCAGGAACACCTTCTTTTTCATTTTCCGGAATTGCAACTGAACCGAATCTGATAAAGCATGCATATACAAATCAGTTCAGTAAAGAGGGCTTGTTCCAGTATTCGTTGTTAGAAGGTTATAATAATGACTTCGCATTAGACTTTAAGTACTATAATAATTTTTTATATACCTGCGGTTATACAAAATTCAGAGAAAACTTTTCTACAGCTTTTATTAACAAATTTTCCTCTTCAGGTGCATTACTCTGGTCAAAAAATATTTTTAACAATACCGATTATTCCGGAACTCTTACTAATATTTATCCTGATAATATTGAAATTTTAGGAACAGGTGAATTACAGGATGATGCTTCTTTAAGGGAAAATGCTGCATTAGTAAGTCTTGACCAAAACGGCAATACAAATTATAATTTCTTCTTTAAAAATCTTCTGGGTGAGCGTAGCTCAGGGAAGATTGTAAAAAAATCAGTCAATAATATTTATGTTGCCGGTCAGTTCAAAGATAGCCTGAATCGTATAAAGGTATTCTTATCTAAAAATATTGGCAATGAAAATATATGGATAAAAAAGCTCAGTGCAAGTAACGAATCAGATTCACTTGTTAGTTTATCGGTTGACACTTTAAATAATGTTTATCTCTCTTATAATAGTTTTACCGGAATTGTAAAGTCAGGATATACAATCGTGAAGTTTGACGCAGATGGAGATATGGGTTATAGCAAGGTATACCAAAATGCTGCAGGTGTTTTTCTAAAAAAATCAGAAAGCGATAAGGCTGGATATGTTTACACTTTAGCTTCGGTAAAAGTTAACGGAAATTATGATTTGCTTACACAAAAACTTGATACAGGCGGAACAATTATTTGGTCAGATAGTTACGCTAATAATCTTAACACTGATGACTTAGCCGCAGATTTTGCAATTGGAAAAGATAACAGTATTACCATTGCAAGCAATACAGTAAATTCTAATCTCCGCCTAGATGCATTTTTAATGAAACTCAGCATTACGGGCGAAAGAGTCTGGAACAAAAATTATAATGCAAGCAATAAGTTTATAGTTAAAAATATTTTCTCTGATGATATGTCCTACAGGTATTTATTCGGTAAAAATGTTGATGCAGCTAATCAGGAAAAAATAATGTTTCTGCAGTATGACCCGTTAGGCAATTTAAAGAATGCTATTGGTTATAATCCTCACGATACGCTTACACTAAGTTTTGCAACAGATTTTGTGGGAGCATATGTGGCTGATTTAGCAGGAAACAATAAAAAAGTATTCAGCACTTCCAATGTTAACAGAATTAACAGAGGAAGCGATGTGAGAATAAACTCATTTTCAGGTAATGTAATTGTTACCAATATATCATCAGGAACTGAAACGGCGGATAAGTTCTCTTTAAGCCAGAATTATCCTAATCCTTTTAATCCTAAAACGACAATAAGGTTTTCATTGCCTTCTGAAGGATTTGCAAAGCTTATTGTATATGATATTAACGGCAGAGAAGTAAGTACATTGGTAAATGAAAATCTCACAAATGGTGTTTATGATAAGAACTTTGACGGCGCAAATCTGGCATCAGGAATATATTTCTACAAGCTGGAGTTTACAGGCTTTAACGGGCAAAAATTTGTTGAACAGAAAAAATTTATACTTATCAAATAGAAAGTTATAATCTCCTTTCCAACATCGAAATGGAAAGGAGATTTCTTTTAAACTTTTTTCCTTTCTTTCTTGTTAATTTTTATACCTTTCTCCAGAGATATTCTTTCTCATTTTTAAAGAAATAAATAACATTAAATTTGCAGTTTGAAAAAATAAATTAAATTGTATATTGCAGAAGTTCTTTTAAAAATACTCTCTTCTTGATTGAATGATTTGAAAAAAATTAATTAAATCGTTCAGCCCTTTCTCTTCAGTATTTTGATTCTTCTCACAATTAAAATTAATTTCTTGAAAGGAAAATTATTATGAGTAAATTTATTTTTGCAATTCTTTGTTCTGTTTTATTTACAGCTTTTGCAATTCCAACAGGAGTTTTTGCCCAGGAGAGCAGCTCAGGTATAAATAAAACTGTACAAACTGAAGTAAAAAAAGATGTGACTCACAAAACTGCAACCTTGCAGGATTTACAGTCTAAGCTGACAGACCAATATGGTGTGGACGGTTTCAGATTTGTAAAGAATGGTGAGTTAAAAGAAATGAAGAATCAACAAAAACTTGGAGCAAAAGAACTATCCGCAGCTTCAGGGCTTGATGAGTATACAATAATAATAATACTTGCCGCTATAGGTGCGATAGCTGTTATACTTTTCATCTTTAAGTAATTTTCTTATCCTCCTTCCCGCTATTGTTATTGCAATAGGGGGAAGGAGAATCATACCTTCATAATTCCTGTATTAACTACTTATGTAGAAATACTTAATTAGCGTTTGTATTAGTCATTAAAAACACTATATTAAAACAGACTTCTTAAATACTCTTCCACGGTAACAACTCTCGGACCCAATCGAAAGCCTTATCGCTCAAAAGTAAAATCTAAATTTCTCAAAGGAGAATAATATTATGAGTAAAATAATTTATGCAATACTCTTTGCAATAATTCTTATGCCATTTTGCGCACAAGGACAGACAGGAGTTGCAAACAACAGCAATATACAAACTGAAGTTAAAACAAATGAAGTACCACAGAAAATTACAGAACTGAAATCAAAGCTTGTTGACCAATACGGAGTTGACGGATTCAGATTTGTAAAGTCAAATGACGCAACTACTAAAACCCAAAAGACTTTAACTGCTCATGAGTTATCCGAAACATCGGGTTTAGATGAGTATACAATTATAATTATATTAGCAGTTATTGGCGCTATTGCAGTTATATTGTTGGTATTCAGATGATACAATAGTTACAATCTGATATAAAATTATAACGAGATAAAATATTGTCACTGATACGAATTATCTAAAAATGGGGTTTTTAGAAAGTTCAATATTCACTGACAATTTTTATCTCGTCTTTTTATTTTATACTATTTAACAGGTTTAAATCTTGCCTGGAAGAATCTCAGATACTTCGGTTCGTAAATCATTTCCAATCCTTTAATAGCTTTCCTCCTGTTATAAACTTCAGCAACTGATTCAAACGTAACATCTAAATGCGCCTGTGTATATACTCTTCTCGGGAAGGTGAGTCTTACAAGCTCAAGCTTAGGATATTTATGGTCTCCTGTTATTTTATCACGTCCTGCCGATACAACTCCGCGCTCCATGCTTCTTACACCTGAATCAATATATAATTCCGAGCATAACGTCTGAGCAGGGAACTGACTTTGCGGAATATGTGATAAGAATTTTCTTGCGTTTAGGAATACGGCATGTCCGCCAATAGGTGTTACAATCGGGATTTTTGCCTTAAGCAATAAATTACCGAAGTACTCAATCTGACCTATGCGTGCGTGCAGGTAATCGAAGTTAACCATTTCTTCAATACCTCTTGCCATAGCTTCTAAATCTCTTCCCGCTAAACCTCCGTATGTATGCAGACCTTCATATACAACAACTAAATTTCTTCCTTCTTCAAATACCTTTTTGTTTCTGGTTGCAAGAAATCCTCCTATGTTAACAAGCAAATCTTTTTTCGCGCTTACCCAGATGCCTTCAAAGTATGAACACATCTCTTTCAGTATTTCAGCTATCGTTTTCTTTTCATAACCTTTCTCACGCATTTTTATGAAGTAACAATTTTCAACTGCACGCGTAGCATCTAACCATACTTTTACACCGTATCTGTCACATAATGCTTTTACGTCTCTGATATTTTTCATAGATATCGGCTGTCCGCCTGCCATGTTTACAGGTCCTGCAACTGATACATAAGGAATTTTCTTCGGGCCGACTTCCTTGATTAATCTTTCTAATTTATTCAGGTCAATGTTTCCTTTAAACGGACTTTTATCATCGGGGTTATGGGCTTCATCGCAGATAACATCTACAAATGTACCGCCCGCTAATTCCTGATGCAGACGTGTAGTTGTAAAGTACATGTTGCCGGGAATGTAGTCGCCCTTCTTAATTAATATTTGTGATACAAGATGCTCTGCGCCTCTTCCCTGGTGAGTCGGTATAAGATATTTGAACCCGTAATATTTTCTGACATTATCTTCTAAGTAGTAGTAATTTTTACTTCCTGCATAAGCTTCATCTCCGAGCATCATACCTGCCCATTGGTAATCGCTCATTGCATTGGTTCCGCTGTCTGTTAACAAATCGATATACACATCCTGTGATTTTAAAAGGAAAGTATTATATCCTGCTTCTTTAATTGCTTTAATCCTGTCTTCTTTGGAAGTCATTTTAAGATGCTCAATGACTTTAATTTTAAACGGTTCAGCCCAGGATCTTTTAGTGATTTTCATTAGTGATTTTTATTTAAGTGAATTATCCTTCATATACAAAAATCACAATTTCAATCGTGAACTAATATGATGCAAAATATTGGAAATCAAAAAATTTATATCTATATTTGTATAGTTCTTTATATAATATTTTCGGTTCCTAATTAAGGAATAATAGGGAATCCGGTGCGAATCCGGAACTGTCCCCGCAACTGTAAAGAAGAAGATTGAATCACTAAGCCACTATTGCAAATGCAATCGGGAAGGCGATTTGAAAAGTGCTTCTAAGTCAGGAGACCTGCCGCAAGTATTACCAAAGTCATCGTGGGAAATGACAAAGGCAAAATGAGTTTACGGAAGTCCCGTTTTCTTTATTTATGTTTTTCTATCCTGCGTGATTTATAAATAAAGGAAACGGGATTTTTTTCTTATACTCATTTTGAAAATACTTTTACTGGCCATATTACTCGCATTTTTTAATTTTGCTTTTGCACAAAAGCAGGATTCATCAAAATATTCCACGGAAGAAATTGAAGTAAATTCATTTTTCTCCGAGACGAATGTTTATACATCACCATCTAATATTTCTGTCTTAAATAAAAAATCAATCAATAACCGTAACGGTAACAATGTATCGGATATTCTGAAAAGTGTTTCAGGAGTTTATATAAAATCATACGGTGACCCTTCATCCTTGCAGACAATTTCAATGAACGGTCTTGGCGCAGAGCATACAGTAATATTATTGAACGGCTCCAAATTGAATTCGCTACAGAACGGACAAATTGACTTATCTTTAATCCCGGTTGAAAACGTCAAAAGAATTGAAGTGATGAATAATGGCTATAGTTCTTTGTTTGGCTCGGAAGCTATGGGAGGAGTCGTTAATATAATTACAGATGATTTATTAGAAGAAAATAAACTTAAGCTCGGAGTCAGTTATGAGTTTGGTTCTTACAAAGCCAGAAAGTTTTCTTTTAAAATTTCCAACAACCTGAATAAATTTAAATATGATTTTCTTTTATCGGATGAGAAATCTGACAACGATTATAATTTTTACTTTGATACAGGATTAGAAAAAGAATTAAGAAATAAATTAAACTCTGCATATGAAATCACCAACTACACATTTTCGTCTCAGTTTAATTTCACACCTGATTTCAGTCTTAATTATTTTACTCAGTTTGTAAATGCTGACAGGGAAATTCCCGGAATTGAAACAGGAAATACGCCTCCCGATACAAAACAATTAGATAGAAACTGGAATAATATCCTAAAGTTAAATTATGCAAAAAAGAATTTTACTTTTTACTCTGATTTTAATTTTCAAAATAACATAGAAAACTACAATACATATCCTGTTATAAAAAGTTATTATAAAAATATTCTGTTCTCAAACTCAAACAGGATTGAGATAAGCCATAAAGAAAACTCATACACATTCGGGAGTGAAATAAAATACGGCACATTATATAGCAACGAATTACAGAACGATATTGACAGGAAACATTATTCGCTGTTTAATTCATCCAAAATTTCATTGGATAATTTACTAATATATCCTTCTTTAAGATACGATTATATTACTGATATTAAAAAAGGCGCTGTAACATATCAGCTTGGATTGAACTATCAACCGATTAATAAATTTGATTTTCACTTAAGAGGCAACGTAAGCAGAAATTTCGGAGTACCGACTTTTAACGGTCTGTACTGGAAGACCGGCGGAAATCCTGACTTAAAACCGGAGTACTCGCAAAACTATGAAGGTGGATTAATTCTATCGTTCAAATCACTTCTGGATTATACTTTAAAATTTACTTATTTAAATATTGCAACAGAAGACAGAATTGTCTGGCTGCCGGGAAGAAATTTTATATGGAGCCCTAAAAATATCGGAACAAGCAAATCAGAGATATTCATATCATCATTCAAACTTCAGTATTCATTCAGTAAAAATATTTTTATAAAAGGAGATGTTTCTTACACGAATAACCATACTAAGAAAACGAATGAAGATTTCACCGGTGACCCTTCTGTAAATAAGCAAATCTTATATATACCGGATGAACAGATTCAGTCTAATCTTGAATTGAATTTCGGAAACATCGGTCTTAATCTATTTCATTCTTACATTGGTAAAAGATATTCGGATACGGAAAATTTGAATACTATGAATCCGGTAAATACTCTGGATGGGAATTTATTCTTCAATTACAAAATATCCAAATATACTGCTTCATTTAAATTTGAAATAAATAATATAACTAATTCTGACTATCAGATAATTGCAGGATATCCTGCGCCGCTTCGTAATTACAATTTTAAAATTAATCTAAACTATTCATTATAATATCCATGAAAAAAATCTTACTGTTAATCATCACTTTTTTCATTCTAATAATTTCAAACTCCAATGCTCAAAATACAAAAGCATATATTTTAAGTGAAGGCGGGGGAGCACCGGGTTCAGGAAAGCTATCTACTTATACATACAATGGAAACAGTTTTTCTTTAAGCATTACAAATCCGGGAAATTTAGGATTGTATCCTGACGGTATAGCAAAATATAATTCTACTTTGTTCGTTTGCGAGCAAGGCGGATTCGGCGGTCAGGGGAAGATTTACAGAATGGACAGCACCGGACTTGTATTGAATTCACAGTCATTCGGAACAAATCCTTATTCAGTAGCTATAGCAAACAATAAAATTTATGCAACTAATGGCCCCGCAAGCAAAGTTACAGTTTTAAATATTTCTGCGCTTAGCTCTATAAAAGAAATTCCGGTAGGAGTTTATCCCCAAGAAATTTTGGGATATCAGAATAAAATTTATGTCTGTAATACAAGCGCTTTTGGAGGAAATCGTGATTCGAGTGTATCAGTAATTAATGCAATAACGGATTCCGTAATAGCAAGAATATATTTTGAAAGGGAGCCTACCTCACTTGCAATTTCAAATGACGGAAAAATATTGGTTGGATGCAACGGGTTTGACGGTAAAATTTACAAGATAGACCCTGCAACACTACAGATAGTTGATACATATTTAATCTCAAATGGTTTTGATAAAGATATATCGGTAGATAAAAACTCTAACAACGTTTACTTCATCGATTATGCAAACAATATTTCGTCTCTTAATTTATTGACAAGACAAGTCATCACATTCATCACTAATAATTCTCCTGCCTCATCTTTCTTCTATGGTTATAATTATGATTACACCAATAACAGACATTTTGTATTGGACGCTAAGAATTTTGTGGTATCAGGGAGTCTAAATATTTATGGTCCTTCAGGAAGTTTGCTGCAAACTTTTACAACCGGTGTCGCTCCGCGCAGAGTTATTTTTGATTTAACTTCTACAGTTGATATAAAATATATTTCTGAATTTGTTAATGGATATGAATTAAAACAGAATTACCCAAATCCGTTTAATCCAAATACTACAATCAGATTTTCTATTCCTAAAAATGACTTTGTATCGTTGATAGTTTTTGATGTCAACGGAAGAGAAGTTGAAAATCTGATTAATGAAAATAAAACATCAGGAAGTTATGAAATAAATTTTAATGCATCAAATTTATCTTCAGGAGTATACTTCTATAAATTAAATACTTCATCTTTTTCATCGATTAAAAAAATGACGTTAATTAAATAAGGTCAGGTATAAATTTGTATAATGCAAATTAACTTTTAACTTTAATCAAGGTTTAACAGTTTATATTAATAGGAACACCACAATAAAATCATATGAACAAAGAAGAAGCAAAATCAGCAGGCGGTTCGAAGTATAAGGAGAAAATAAAAGAAACTATTGAAGGTTACAAAAATCTTACAGAAGAAGATAAGCATATGTTTCATATCTATTATGGATATGGAAAAGGGAAAACTACTGCCGTGATGGGGTTGGCAATGCGCGCGCTTGGCGCGGGAAAGCGAGTTGCTATTGTACAATTCGATAAAGGCTACGACGGACAAAATGAACACTATGCTGAAAGAGTGATACTTCGTAAGCTTAAAGAAATTGGTTTTCCGATAGACATACATCCCACCGGCGCAGAAAGAATGAATTCAGACGGTACGTTCAGATTTAAAAATACAGAAGAAGATTTTGATGAAGCCAAAAGAGGCTTGGATATTGCAAAGAACTTAATACTAAAAGGAGAGATAGACTTACTGATACTTGATGAAGCTATTGCTGCAGTTGTTTATCATCTGCTTACAAAGGAAGATGTTGAAAAGCTCATTGAGCTTTACAATAAAAAAAGAAGATTTGAATTAGTAATGACAGGGCATAAACTATGGGAAGGACTTGAGGCAAAAGCTGATTTAGTGACTGAACTAAAAAAAGTTAAACATTATTTTGATGAAGGAATTCCTGCAAGACTGGGAATAGAATTTTAATTGAACTATGCTGATAAACAGATGCGTTTGTTACAATATAAAGTTTGAAGAAATTAAAAAGATCATGGTTGAACATGGATTTACAACTATTGAAGAAGTCCAGAATGAAATTGATGTATCTAAAAACTGTAAACTTTGCCGGCCTTATATTGAAAAAATGATTGAGACGGGGGAAACCGAATTTAATTACATTATAACAAAAGAGTGATTATTTTCCCAAATGAAATTTATATCAAAGCTTACACTGTTTTTATCAGCTGCCCTCGTATTATTTCAAGGATGTTTCAGAGATGAAATTATAATTAATCCTAACCCCTCCAACCTTCCGAATAAATTAGGCGTTTACGTTTTATCCGAGGGCAATGGACTTGCCAACCAAAGTAAACTATCTTTTCTGAGTTTTGCAAATGGTGACTTCAATTTAAATATTACATTCCCTTCAGTCTTAGGTCTTTATCCCGATGGTTTAATTCAATACAATGGAAATTATATGTATATCATAGAGCGCGGTAGTCCCGGCAGCTCAGGTACAATTTACAAATTAGATACTAACGGAATAATTTCCGGGTCAAACAACTTTGGGGTTAATCCTTACTCCTTAGCTGCGGCTAACGGTAAAGCTTATTGTACAAACGGACCTGACTCGTCAGTAAGTGTTATTGATTTGTCATCACTGACTGAGATCAAAAGAATAAAAGTCGGTTTATATCCACAGGAAATCACGACTATAGGCAATAAAGTTTTTGTTGTAAATACTCACATTACCGGCGGCGGTATTGATTCGACTATTTCTGTCATTGATGTTATTAATGATGTTAATGTCGCTCAGGTGAGAGTCAGTACTTCACTCACTTCTCTTGCAGTAACCAATGATGGTTATTTACTTGTAGGCAGCTCTTCAAGAGGGGGAGTAATTTATAAAATCAGTCCGGCTAATTACGCTAAGGTGGATTCATTCTCTGTTAACTCTGCAACCATAAAAGATATTAACGTAGATAATACTTCTGATAATATTTACTTTATTCGTGATAACAATTCTATTGTGCAGCTTAATTTATCCGATAGAAGTTTAACCCCTGTGATAACTCCTTCTGTTTCAAATGGAATTGCATATATAAACGGCTATGCTTACGATGCGAAAAAACAAAAGCACTATATTGCAGATGCCCGTGATTTTTTCCTAAACGGATTTTTATATAAGTTTAATTCAACAGGTCAGTTGGAATCGGCATTTCAGACAGGAATAAGACCCCGCAGAATTCTGATTAGAAACTAGCAAAATTCAATTGATAAAATTCTTATATCTCTCTAATTTGTTTTTATAATTTATGGTAGAGTTTAATTCAACTAACAACGATACAAATTTTCCATCAGCCGAATACCCTAAAAATTCAGAACTGATAGGTACTGATGATAACGGGCTAAAGATTTTCATAGAGAGAAATAATCTGTTCGGCATAGAAGAATACCTGCGCAGCGATACAAATAACGAGCTCGGCGGAGTATTAATTGGTAACGTTTATAAAGATAAAAATGACAAACTTTTTATTGTCATAAAGAATAATATCATTGCTGAAAGCACTAACGCTTCACTATCCAGATTAACATTTACCCATGAAACATGGGAAAAGATAAATTCAAATCTGGAGAAGGATTTTCCCAGCCAGAAAATACTCGGCTGGTATCATTCTCATCCCGGGCACTCGGTTTTTCTTTCAACATATGATGTATTCATACAGGATAATTTTTTTGATATGCCTTACATGACTGCATTTGTTTATGATCCTATTATTAATGACAGAGGATTTTTTTATAAAGATGAATCAGGCATTAAAAAATCTGAAGGATATTATATTTATGGCGAAAGACCTGAACTGATTAAAACAACAGAACTTGAAATTGAAATGCCAAAGCCGTTAGAGAATATTGAAGTAAAAAAAAATGATAACACAAACAAGAGTTCAATGAAAAACATAGTTATTATCGCTTTAGTTGTTATCAATTTTATATTTTGTCTTCTGTTATTTGTAAAGATGAATTCTAATGAGAAGGAACTTTCAAGATTTGAAAATGTTAATAACCAACTGAACGAACTTAAAAATGAAAATCTGAAACTGAACCAGAAGTATGATAATCTGATAAAATCATTTGAGACAGAAAGAATGAATACATTTGATACAACAAAACAAAAACTTAACCCTGGCAGGTAATAATAGAACATGAGTCCCAGACAAAGACGATTACATTCCGACTTCGAAAAAATAAAAGAAGAATTTAAAGAGCATCCTTACATTAAAGTTATGTACGATGAAGGAGATTCAGTTCCTGAAAAATACATAGTGTATTTTAATGTTAAAGGATTGAAGCTTGACCCTGAATCTACAAAAGAGAACAGAGTCATTTTAATCTCACGTGAGCATAAGATAGAAATTTATCTTCACATTGATTATCCGCGTATGAAACCGATGGCTAATATTCTTACTCCTATTTTTCATCCTAATTTCAGAACAGCATCACCGCACGATATCTGCATAGGCGATTACTGGGCATCGGGGGAAACTCTTGTTGATATCATTTATCAGATAGGTGAAATGATAATGTATCAGAATTACAATGTTGATAGTCCGTTAAACGGTCCCGCTGCTTTATGGGCAAAAAATAATATTGCCCGATTTCCCGTTGATGATACAAACATCCGCAAAGGCGATGTAAAAGTGGAAGTAAAAGATATTGAAATAGATCTTAAATAGTATGTAGTAGAAAGTAACAAGTATAAAGTATAAGGTACAATAATAATGATACAATCGTGCAAAGGTAAAAGTCCGGATATACACAGAAGTGTAAAGATAATGCATGGCGCGCAAATTATAGGAGATGTGGTCATAGGGAAAAATTCCAGTATATGGTTCAACTGCGTAGTGCGCGGTGATGTTAATTATATCAGAATAGGGGAGAACACAAATATACAGGACGGTTCTATTCTTCATGTTAATCATATAGATTATTTTTTGCAAGTCGGCTCGTATGTTACAGCCGGTCATAATAGTATTTTGCATGGCTGCGTAATTGGTGATAATGTTTTAATCGGCATGGGAGCCATACTTCTTGATAATTGTAAAGTCGGTAACAACTCACTAATAGCAGCCGGCGCAGTCGTTAAAGAAAACTTTGTTGTGCCTGAAGGCGTGCTTGTTGCAGGAGTTCCGGGAAAGATAATCCGCGACCTGACAGCCAAAGAAATTGAAGATATTAAACAAAGCGCTATAAATTACGTAGAATATGCTAAAGAGTACTGATTAGAGCTAAATACCCCAAATCATAATAATTAATAACGGATTAATTATACTATATTAGTTTTCAATTTTTTTATATATTTTAAAAGTATGAAACATAGACAGTTTAAGTTCTTGAGGCAATTTTGAAGTAGGTCTATGTTTTATGTTTCAAGAACTTAGTTATTATTTATTTGGAGGTAACAAATGCCAAAAGGTAAAGTAAAATGGTTCGATGCTAAAAAAGGCTACGGATTTCTTGTAGGTGATGATGGGACTGATGTCTTTATTCACTACTCAGATATCAGCACCGAGCAATCCTACAAAACACTGGACAAAGGTGTCAGCGTTGAGTATGATTTAATCGAAGACCAAAAAGGCAAAAAAGCTGCAAATGTAAGAGCTATTTAATTTTTATTAAATTCTTGCAATTTGAACTTAACCCTAATCGATACTTTAAAATATTGATTAGGGTTTTTTAAATTAAGACCACATTTGATTTGAGCAGTCAATTTACACACAGCATAAAGTTAATCGAAGAACTACTTGGCGTAGAATTTTCCAATGACGGAAATCTCTATTCGGTTAATCTTAAAAATTCAAAAACACATACTGACATTCACGTTGAGCTACATCTAGAAGCCGAAAATAATTTTCTGGTTTCAGTCTATACAAACAACTGTCATCTTCAATTGCAGAACTGCAGCAACATTATTGTAAGCAATATGCTTGAAGAATTTATTTTCACTTCGGAAACTGAAGAGTTCATCTCCGGAATGATTATTTCAAAACAGGGCGATTGTTCGTTGTATTCAAATGTGAAAAAATCTATTTTGAATTCAGACTTCTCAGAGCTTAACTCGGAGAAATTGCTTTCAGCAGTAGCGCTTTCCATAACTGAATCTGCTAATTGAATCGCGAGGTTAAGTTAAAGATTAATTTCTTCTTCTTAAAAGATTTTTTAAAAGATAAAGAGAAGAAAGCTAAGTTCAGAAAAGAGGTAAGAACAATCATAACGAAAGTTCTTCAGACCGAAAACCATTCGCTCTCATTTCTGAATTTAATTTTCTGCGATAACAAGACCATAAGAGATTACAATAATAAGTTTTTATCTCACGATTACAATACCGATATAATTACGTTTTTTGACTACGATGAAACTAATATAATGTACGGCGAGTTATTAATCTCGGTTGACCAGGTAAAGCTAAACGCAAAAGACTACAGCACAACATTTAATAAAGAACTAAAAAGAGTTATCATACACGGAGTATTACACCTCTGCGGATACGATGATAAGACTAAGACCGCTAAAGCTAAAATGAGAAAACGTGAAGATTTCTATTTAATTTGAAAATCATGCAGGAAAAAGTTTTAGAAATAATAGTACACATATTATCGCAGATAAAAAGCGATAAGCATCTCAATGACATCGATGTAGATGCTCTTGCAAAAGAGGGCTATACCGATGCCGAAATAAATTCCGCCTTCGCGTGGATTTATTCTAAAATAGAGCAGGGTGAAAGCTTATTCATTGAAAAGAATAAGACCAATAAATCTCACAGATTTTTTCATCCCGCTGAAAAAAGTATCATTACTAACGACGCTATTGGTTATTTAATCCAGATGAAAGAACTTGGGTTAATTAGCGACTTAGATGAAGAGCTAATCATCGATCGGATTTTCTTTTTAGGATACCAGAAAGCCGGTATTCCTGAAATCAAAACTGTTTTAACGACTTTAATTTTTAATTTTGACGGGAAGTCGGATAAACTTGAAAGATTGATTCTTCAAAATAATGAGACAATTCATTAAGCACCCCGTTTACAAATCATAAGAAAGTTTCCAATATTTTAATGGCGAAATCATCAGTTAAAGCTACAGCTAAAAAATCAGTTAAGGCAACAAAAGATAAGACAACAGTTAAATCCACTTTAGATAATGAACCGGTAAAACCTTCTGTAAAATACTCAGGTAAATCTTTAGTTATAGTTGAGTCACCTTCAAAAGCAAAAACTATCAATAAGTATCTTGGAAAAGATTTTATAGTAGAAGCTACAGTAGGGCACATAAAAAATCTCCCGAAGAGCAAGATAAGCATCGATTTAGAAAAAGGTAATTACGAGGCAACCTATGATGTTATTCCCGGCAAAGAGAAAGTAATCGAAACGATAAAGAACGCTGCAAGGAATGCAGATAAAGTATATATAGCGACTGACCCTGACCGCGAAGGAGAATCAATTGCAGATGACATCGCAGATGAAGTCAGAAAAGTTAACAAGAAAATAGTCCGCGTTCTCTTCAATGAAATCACCAAGAAAGGTGTTGAGAAGGCAATGAAAGAACCTCTCGAAATCAACATGCCTATCGTTGAATCTCAGATGGCGCGCAGAGTGATGGATAGAATCCTCGGCTACAAAGTAAGTCCTTTCCTATGGAAAACATTTTACTTCGGCCTCTCTGCAGGAAGAGTTCAGTCAGTTGCATTGAAGCTCATCGCTGAAAAAGAAAAAGAGATTCAGGCATTCAAAGCAAAAGAATACTGGTCAATAGACGGATTATTCTCAAAGCTCTCCGGAAGCTCAAAACCTTTCGGCGCAAAGCTCTATAAGATAAACGATGATACATTAAAGTTTGACGGCGAGAAACCGAACATTGCAAATCTTGATGAAGCGCACGCTATAATAGAATCATTAAAGAACAACAAGTATAAGATAATTGATATTCAGGTAAAAGAAGTTAAGCGAAACGCTCCGGCTCCTTTTACAACTTCAGTTTTACAGCAGACTGCTTCTACACGAATGGGATTTTCACCCAAACGCACGATGGCAGTTGCACAGAAACTTTACGAAGGTATTGAAATCAAAAAAGGCGAAGGCAATACAGGTCTTATAACATATATGAGAACTGACTCCACACGCTTAAGTCCTGAAGCTGTTGAAGCTGCAAGAGAATATATCAGCACAAACTTCGGCAAAGATTACATGCCTGAAGCGCCGAAGATATTTGCAAACAAAAGCAAGAATGCGCAGGATGCTCACGAAGCAATACGACCTACCGATGTAAATATTCATCCCGATATGGTAATGAAGCTCGGCAAAGAGTATCATGCATTGTATGATTTAATATGGAAACGCTTTGTTGCATCACAGATGTCGCAGGCAGTTCTTGACCAGAAGACAGTTATAATAAAAGCGCTCTCACCTAAGGGTGATAAGAATACATATCTCTTCAAAGCTACAGGAAGCGTTATTACATTCAGCGGCTTCCTTAAAGTTTATGAAGATGCAAAAGATGAAGACGATACACCGGCAGATGAGGATATTGCGTTAATTCCGGCTGACCTTAATATTGGCGACAATGTTAAAGTCTCTAACTTAAGAAAAGACCAGCATTTCACATCTCCTCCTGCAAGATATACTGAGTCAAGTTTGATTAAGCAGCTTGATAAGCTCGGCATAGGGCGACCTTCTACATTTGCTATGATTGTTTCAACAGTGCTCGATAGAAAATATGTTGACCTTGTTGAAAGAAGACTCTTTGCTACTAACCTCGGAATGACGGTAAGCAAAATCCTTGATGAATATTTCCCTGATGTAATCAACGTTGACTTCACTGCAAGAATGGAAGGGGAGCTTGATACAATTGCAAACGGCGAAGCTACGTATAAACAAGTACTGGATGACTTCTATCTTCCATTCGAGAAAGATTTGCTTTCAGCTGACTCCCATGCTAAAGAAATTAAAGAACGATTAACAGAACGAACAGATAAGATATGTCCCGAGTGCGGAGCAGAAACGGGCGCTCACATGGTAAAGAAATGGGGACGTAACGGTCAGTTCTATGCATGCGAAAATTATCCAAAGTGCAAATGCTCATTACCGCTTGTTGAAGATCCTGAAGCCAATAAAAAGGTTGAAGGCATTAACTGCGATCTTTGCGGCGCACCGATGGTATTGAAAGTCGGACCTTACGGCAAATTCTACGGCTGCAGCAACTATCCAAAATGCAAAGGCATCAAGCCGATTACACTCGGAATAAAATGTCCTAAGTGTAACATAGGCGAAGTTGTCGAACGCCGCGGCGGTAAAGGAAGAGTGAAGCGCGCATTTTATGCATGCACAAGATATCCTGACTGCGACTTTATCTCAAACGGTATGCCTGTAATTCAAAATTGTACTGAGTGCGACAGTAACTATCTTGTAAAGAAAGTTACAAAAGGCGACGGTGAATTCCTTGAATGTCCTAAGTGCAAAGCGAAATACGATTTGCCTAAGGATGAGAAAGTAAAAGAAGAAGCTGCTATTGAGTAGCAAGTATTAAGTAGCAAGTATAAAGTATAAAGTATAAAGTATAGAGAACCTGTCAGATGAATATTTGACAGGTTTTTTTATTGCTGCTTTTTGCTATTTTGAAATTATCACCTCATCAAATTCATTATCTGAATGAAACTTACATTAACTGTTCTTTTCGTTCTTGCAAATCTTTCGGTATGCTTCGCGCAGGATTCTACTTCCAAAGGAAAAATTTCCGGCTATATGTTCAGCGATTATTATTATAATGCCGAGCGCGATACATTTAGCACATTAAAGAACGTTGCTTATGGCGGACAGAAAGGACAAAACGGATTTCAGTTCAGACGTATCTACTTCACTTACGATTACAACATCTCAAAAAAATTCACTACACGATTCAGACTTGAAGGCGCACAGGATGAAACATTCAAGAACGGAAAAGTCGGAGTATTTATCAAAGACGCTTATCTTGAATGGAAGAACATCTTCAAAGGAAGCAATCTTATAGTTGGGATACAGCCGACTATAGCTTACACTGCAACTGAACAAATCTGGGGACATCGTTATATTGAAAGAACAATAATGGATTTGCGCGGTATAGTGGACTCACGTGATTTTGGTATTTCTCTCAACGGAAGTTTTGACGAACAACACAAAGTGACGTATGGAGTAATGCTCGGTAATAACTCAGGTGTTACAGTTGAGACCGACAAGTATAAAAGGGTATATGCGCACCTTGGTTTTAACCCTGTAAAAGAACTATACATCACATTGTTTTCAGATTATAGAGCGCATCCTGGTGGTTATGAATTAGGCGGTATAAAATTAAACTACGATGAATATACACAGGCAGTAATGATAGGTTATAAAAATGATAAAACATTCAGCGCGGGGATAGAATCATTTTATAACTACACACAGAATTGGTACAGAAGTTTTGGGCTATCATTTTTTGCGAGTACGATTTTTAGCGACCAACTCTCTGCCTTCGGAAGATATGATTACTTTGATAATGATATTACAGAAGGCCATAACTCGGATACAAGAAACTTATTCTTAGCCGGGCTGGATTTCAAACCTGATAAAAATGTTATCATATCTCCAAATGTAGCAATAGAAACTTATGCAGATTTATATGACGGCACAAAAATAAAACCATCTATCACTCCTCGCATAACTTTGTTTTATACGTTTTATTAGTTATCTGTACAATCTCAGTTTTTTATCCTTAAAGTCTATACACATCTTACTGTATTTTTTTAAAAACGAATTTCCCAGTAAGCCGCCTGAATTTTTCAATCCCATACTATTAAACAAAGGTGAGTCTACAATTTTTGTTTCGAAATCTGAAATAACATTTCCTTCCAAAGTGATATTATTTACCATTGCGTTCATAGTTGATATTTTATTTCCATCTGCTCCCCGTACACTAATTGATTGTACTCCAATTAAATTTTCTTTAGCTGCCATACTTGATTGAATAAAAGAGAACGGCGAACCTGTATCCAAAATAAAATTAATATCGCTGCTTCCGATTTTACCTTTGACAAATATATGCCCGTTTGCCGTTGTGAATGGTAAACTAATAAAGCCGGAAGTATTTTTTGTATAGTTTTTGCCAAGGAGCAAATCAACTTTCTTAGTGGAATCTATTGCGAACTCTAACCCTTCAAATTTTTGTAACAAATCTATACCTATGATACCATCAATTTTCTTTCCCTTAATTTTGAAGAGTGTATCAATAACATAAAAAAGACTTTGTTTAAATGAGACTGTCCCTAATTCAATTTCAGGCAGAGTGCAAGTTTTCAAATTACTTATGTTACCACCAAATCCTGCAGAAGGCGCATCGATTGATTCTACTCCCTCCACTGAATATTGTTTTGCAACAAGGTCTTCAGTCTTAATTCCTTCTGGTAAATTCTTCATTGTGATAAGCGAATTCGTTGCTGCTAAGTCTACTACAAAGTTACAAATTTTATCACCAATCTTTATCTCTGTTAGAAAGTAATTTCCGGTAAACTCAATCTTGGTTATACCGTCCTCTAAATATCCGCTTGTTGTTTCTTTTATTTCAGTTGTAATGATGAACTCATTTTCTTGGGGTGTGATTTTATCTCCAAACATATTCAATACAGGTGAATTATTATCTTCGGTTACTGTATCGTAAGCCGAAATCATAAATGCTTTTTTAAGTTTATCTGATACAATATTAATTCGGTAATCAAGTTTGTTGAGACCGCTTACAGGAGCATTGATTAACTGTTTAAGAGTACCGTCTTCTTTTTTCAGACTGAATACCAGCTCGTCATTAACATTTCTAACAACAAGAATTTTCTTATCGGCAAGTTTTACAAAGTCACCCGAAAGCCCGTTACCGGATGGGAAAACTAAAGTCAGAATACCTGAGTCTCCGCCGCAGATATAAACTTTTGTTTCATCCTTAGCAATGGTTTCTTTTTCAATTTTGGGAATGTCGTTTTCAATTGTAACTAAGAACAAATTTGTTTGCGAAAAACAAAGAGGGGAGAGAGCTATAAATAATGCCAGTATGACAAATTTCATAAATGAAAATATAGGTTTACATTTATGATGCACCAAACTATAAAAAGGTTTACTTGTGCATTATCTTATCCAGCAGACTTTTTTCCTTTACAAAATATGTAAGCTCACTCCATTCTAACAGCATATCTTCATCAGGTGAAAGCGCCTGTAATGCATGAGGCAAACCGTAATCATAATAGAACATTATTCCTTTATCTGTAAATGCAAAGTGTCCAAGATTTTCTTCAGTAAAGTGTTTCCCCTCAAAAAACTGAAGCGCATCTTCTTCTCCCATATCTTCTTGCATTACTTTATCCTTTATTCTCTTCTGAACAATCTTATCCAGCTTCTCTGCAAGTTTTTTTAAAGCGCCGGCATCTATTATATCTCTAGCTAAAATTCTATAACCGGTATTCAGATTAAGATTAACATCAGTATAGAATCTATCGGGGTATGCTCCCATAGTTTCCACGTAAACAGAAATGCTGAGCACTCCATATTTATTATATAGAATATTATAATCGCACCCTGTTATTCCTGCTCCGAACTGTTTATAATCGCTTATTATGCTGTCAATATTATCACCAAGAATACTATCGGAAACCAAATATGAGTTTAATTTGCTTAGTAACACTGCATCCGCTCCACCTGATATAAACGGCAATTTGTAAAGTGCTGTATCTTCTCTGTATTCATCTTTAAAAGGAGCTGTGTAAAATTTTGATTCAACCTTAACAGAGTCAGCTGCAAATATATTAGTTGAAATCATAAAGAACAGAATTAGATATTTTAACATATAATGTCTGAAAATTTAGTTCCCAAAAATTACATATTATAAAGCATAAAGTGAACTTATTTTTATTGCTTAAATCTAATCTTATGGCAAAGGCAGAAGCAAAAACAAAACCGACAGAGGTAACTCTCGATAAATTCTTCAGCTCAATTGAAGATGAAACTAAACGCGCTGACTGTTACACTCTTGCCGAACTGATGCATAAAGTCACCAAAGAAAAACCTGTTATGTGGGGTCCGGCAATAGTCGGTTATGGAAGTTATCATTACAAATATGATAGCGGTCACGAAGGCGATTCATGTATTATCGGTTTCTCTCCCCGAAAATCTTCTCTTACTCTTTATGTCGGAAAAGATTTTGACGGTTTTGATGAGCTCATGTCAAAACTCGGCAAACATAAAATGAGCGGCGGCTGTCTTCACATCAAAAAGCTTGCTGATGTAGATATGAAAGTTCTAAAGGACATCATAACTGCCAGCTATAAATCAAAGCTGAAGAACAAGAGCTGTTAATTGCAGCTGCTTCATGTTATATATTTTACAATCTACTATACATTCAACTTTATACTCAATTTCAAAAATCATATATTGCATACAAATTAATCTTTAAGAAGAATGTCTGAAAACTTACTCGAAATAAAAGGGCTCAAAAAATACTTTCCCATCAAGAAAGGTATATTTTCCAAAACTGTCGGCCACGTTAAAGCTGTTGATGATATCGACCTCGTTATCAAAAAAGGCGAAACACTCGGCTTAGTAGGGGAATCAGGCTGCGGCAAAACTACAGTGGGCCGCTCACTCTTAAGATTAATCGAACCAACCGGCGGAAGCATCATTTACGACGGCAAAGATATTACCAATATCCCGCTCGATGAAATGAAGGCATACCGCAAGAAGATGCAGATAATTTTTCAGGACCCGTATTCATCACTTAATCCGAGAATCACCGTAGGCGGAATGCTTACTGAAATCCTTAAGTTCCACGAAATCGCCGAAGGCGAAGCTGCCGATAAAAGAGTAGCTGAACTTCTCGAACGCGTCGGCCTGCGCAAGATATATGCAAGACGCTATCCACATGAATTCTCCGGCGGACAAAGACAGCGTATCGGTATTGCAAGAGCGCTTTCAGTTCAGCCTGAGCTTATTGTTTGTGATGAACCCGTATCTGCTCTTGACGTTTCCATTCAGTCGCAGGTAATCAATCTGCTGCTTGATTTGCAGAAGGAGTTCGGACTAACATATCTTTTCATATCACATGACTTATCAGTTGTAGAGTACATCTCAAACAGAGTTGCCGTTATGTACCTCGGCAAAATTGTTGAGATCGCCGATACAAGCGAGCTTTATACAAGCCAGAAACACCCATACACACAGGCATTACTATCAGCTGTTCCTGTTCCTGACCCTAAGAACAAGTCAAAGCGTATCATCTTATCGGGAGACGTACCGTCTCCTGCAAATGTGCCGTCTGGATGTTACTTCCATCCGAGATGCCCGAAGGTGTTTGGCGATTGCCCGAACATAGGACCGGTATTAGCTCCGGCATCAGGTCACAGAGTAAGATGTCTGCTTTATCCTGAAAGCTATCCGGGCACGCAGAAAGTAGCTTAGTTTAGTTGCCGGTTTATAGTTGACGGTTGTCAGATAGTCGGGAAAAAGTCGGGTTTTAATTATTCATTATTCATTATTAATTATTAATTATTTGACTTGGTCGGGAAATAGTCGGGTTTCTGAATGAATTTCAGTCCTGTCTTCGGTGGGATTAAAAAATTTACCTATTAGTAGGGATAAAGTGAACAAATCTTGTTAAGAATTATTTACAGTGAAAAATATTTTTATGCTATAGTTGCAACGATTGTAATATTCCTTTCTCTAATGTCGTTTGGCATTAATCAGTTAGCCATTATATTTTACTTCATCAATTTTTTTCTTGCTTCATCCTATACATGTGTCTTTTTATTTAAGAAACAGAAGGAAGAATATTTTTATGCTGACGTAATCGTCTGCGCTGTTTTAGCAATAGGGCTTTACATATTTTTTGTATTCTTTGAAAAAGACTCATTGCCTCTGAAAATTTATCTTATGCCTGTGTTTTTCGTAGTAAACTTTACGGCTTCATTATACTTTTTATTCAGAAAAAAAATATTTTCAAAATAAGTCGGGAAAAAGTCGAATTCTTTATATATGGTTGAAAAATCTAAAACGAATAATTTAAAACAAATAGAATATTTCAGAAGAATAATTTCCATTATAAATGATGATATTATAGATGATAATCTGAATACAGTTGTATATACTTCACACAAAAAAAATCTCAGCAGTAAAGAAAATTTCAATAATTTTATTTTAAATGTTCAGAGATTTTTTGATGAACTTAATATTAAAAAAATAACATGTTTTCGTGAAGAAAATGCAAATTGGCTAAAGTACTTATCTTATGAAAATGTGGCAGAAGAATTAAATTCTGCATATAAATATTTACAAAAGCTAATTAATGCAAAGAGCTTCACAGGTGTTTTTGTTATGGAAACCTCGGACTTAATTCAATTTTTACCCCACATAATTTCTTTTACAGCATTTCAAGGGGGCTTACCTTCAATCTATTTTGGTTCTGATGATTCAAATTTATTGTTTCATGTATGCAAATATTCAAATCTCCATGTATATTATTATGGAAGCAAAATAATTAAACCTTCGTATTTTGAAGTTACTTCTCCACGAGAGGAATATTGGATTGGATGAAAAGTAAATCCCGTTTAATATTTTATATTTTAGTTCTTAATCTTATTATGCTTATGTTTGTGCGAAAGATTGATTCTCCTATAATATTTCTTGTAATTATTCTTATAAATTTTTTCGTTGCGGCATATTATCCTTTGTATCTGCTGCTTAGTCTTTTAAAACTTAATAAATATATTATACTGGCGGTTTCATTTTTGCTTACAGTAATTCTTTTTTACCTGTTAAGTAATTTAAATGAAACTCTAAATACGGCGCTGTTTTATTTGTTCATTATTAATCTTATTTCTATTTCAATTGCATTTATAAACAGGTTAAGAAAAAGCGGTACTGAAATTTCTGATAATGTAAGTCACTCAGATTAAATTTTTAAGCTGAAGCAGATTTACTTATTCCCTTAGTTTTATTTTTTTGTCTTACCTGTTTTTTATCGGCTGATTTATTTTTAACCTCCGGTTCATCTTCTAACTTATCTAGCCTTTCCTTACATTGATTCCTGAGACTACTGAAAAACTCCGTTTCCTCATTTATTAAGTTTTCTATAAAATTCTGCGCGTCTTCACTCTCAGGAGTTTTACTTTCAAACTCGTCATTCATTTTTTCCAGCCGGGACATATATACTTCGTTTTCGTAATCCTTATCTTCTTTTTCTTCCCTTGCAATGAATTCTTCGTTAAGCTTATTGTAAACTTCTTCATCGGTTGCTATTATATCAGAGCTGCCTACGCCTTTTTCGGATTTTTTAAGCAGTGAGTTTAATTTATGCTCACCTGTTTCTTTATGGAGCATCTTAGTAAGCTTTTCTATTAAGTTCAGCAGACTCAGTTTGTCTGTCTTTTGCTCGTCTTGTCTTTCAAATGCATCATAGCAATCTGCAAGCATCTCACCAAGGAATCTTATTCTTCTCATTTTATCTGCGCGAGCAGCGAGTAAAATTTTATCATATTCATTCTGCTCGGCGATTTTTATATCGGCGTAAAAATCTTTATTCCACTGTATAAGTGTCGTTCTGTGAATTCCAAGTTTTTCTGCAATATCATTTATTGCAAGTCCGTGTGCTCTTAACTGGATAAAAGTTGATTTGATTTCCATTGAAAACATAATTGTTTTTCCTCTTTTAAATTTTAAAATGATTTAACTATTCTGCCGTTTGACTGCAGAATAGCTTATCAATTTATAAATTAAAAACAGAAAAAATATTTTATCTTAACTTATTAGTAGTAATAGGGAAAATATTTTTGAAAGGTCTTGACAGAGTTAGTTTATACTTCTTTAAACCACCCCTAACCCCTCCTTATTAAGGAGGGGGAGTCGCGCAAAAATCAGAAATAATTTTAACTGTCTCCCAAACCCCCGTTTGGGAGACATGCACCGTCCCAAACAGGGGTTTGGGACGTAGAACAAAAGTTTTTTAGAAATGTCTTGAAAGTATTTTGTTTTTCGTTGCTTGTTGCTCGGTATTCGTTTTAAAAATAAGTATTTTCTACTTTCTACTTTCTACTTTCTACTTTCTACTTTCTACTTTCTACTTTCTACTTTCTACTTTTTTTGTTAATTGCAAATGCAACTTTCCCGTCCTTTTTACAGTTTAATAGAGTATAAATTACCCTAATTTTGTCTAATAATTGTTCAAATGTCCCGATATAATTTAATTCGATTTTTTGTAATCATTTTTTCATTTTTTATAATTACAGGTTTAAGCTTTTCACAGGACTCATCTAAAATCCATGTCTCGGGAAAAATTGTTTCCGATAAGAACGATGTTCTCTCCGGTATTCTGGTCACGTTCAAAAGTACCGCTAATGTTGAATCATACACTGCTTTCACAAATGAAGAGGGAAGCTATGCTTTTGATTTAAGCGAAGGTAATTATCAGATTTCAATTGATAGAATGGGATTTGAAAAATATCAGCAGGCTGTAACAGTTGATAGAAATTCCACGAATGTTTTTAATATTACTCTTACTGAAAAATCTCAATACACAACTGAACAGATAAACGTTGAAGCGGAGTTTCGCCAGCGGCAGGAAGATTTGCGGACGAGTATGTACAATGTTCTGCCCAAGGAAGTTAAGATGCTTCCGGGAGCGATTGAAGATGTGATGCGCTCGCTGAAATCATTGCCGGGAGTAACTGCTCCCAACGATTTTACTTCGCAGTTAGTTGTCCGCGGCTCGGGTCCCGATCAGAATTTAATCATTATGGATGACGTGGAGATTTTTAATCCTTACAGGTTGTACGGACTTGTGAGTATGTTCAATCCCGAAACGTTGCAGGATATTACACTTATCACAGGAGGATTTCCCGCAAAGTATGGTGACCGACTTTCAGCAGTGCTTGATGTAAATAATAAAGAAGGAGTGCGCGATAAAACTTTCAGCATGATAAGCAATGTGAATATTGCAAGCGCGAACGTGATTGTGCAGGGTAAAAATCCTTTTAAGATTCCCGGCTCATGGATTGTTTCATCAAGAAGAACATATTATGATTTAATTCTGGGACCATTTGCAAAAAACGCAGGACTTATTACTGATGATTCTTCACTGCCTAACTTTAAAGATTTGCAGTTCAAGTTTGCATTCGGACCGTTCAAGAAAAGTAAGTTTTTAATAAACGGAATTTTTTCGTCGGATGGAGTTGATGTGATTCCGGGCAAAGACAGAACGCAGCCTGATAGTGTAATTGCGCAGGATGTTACAAATAATAATGTGCTCTCTGCATCGTGGATATATCTGCCCAACAATAAATTTTTATCGAAGACAACTTTTTCATGGTATAAAAACACAGGCGATAATAATTTTGAGGGAGATATTCTTGACCCGCTGATTGACAGGGAAGGACTTACTCCCGGACAAAGAGATTCATTGAAGGCTATTGGCGCGCTGCTTGGATTTAAGTTTGATTCAAAATACAATTTCAGGAAGTACTCTCTCGTAAATAAAAGCACGTGGTTTGCGGGAAAGAATTATTTTGAGTTTGGGGGAGGACTGGATTTAATACGAACGGATCTGACCTATACTCTTAACCTCGATGAGAATTTTAAGAGCTTTATAAGAAGCCAGCCGAATGCTCAGGCAATACTGGATGATTTTAAAATAGAAGGTAACGATAATTTACGCGCTAGCATTTACGGGCAAGGAAGATTTAAAGCCGGCGATAAATTTTATTATCAGCCTTCACTCAGAGTAGATTACTATTCATTTTTAAAAAGAGCATACGTATCTCCGAGATTTAATATAGGATATTCGATCGACCCGATAACAACAATACGTTCATCTGTGGGAGTTTATTATCAGTCACCCGGCTATGAAAAATTAGTTGACGGACAGACGTTTTATGACTTAACGGGAAGCGCAGGAGATAATTTAAAGGCAGAGCGCTCGATGCACTTCGTACTTGGAATTGACCGCTGGCTTAACAACGAATGGAATGCAAAAATAGAAGGCTATTATAAAAAGTTTGATGATTTAATCACACAGAAGAGAGTTACAAATTACAGATATCAGTTTACGATTGCTGACCCGACTAACACTGACCCGAATTACATAGGAGATCCTGCAAACTGGATACGTTCCGATACTAAGCTGCCGTATGATTCTATTACAACAACTCCCATAAACGGAGTAACAGGGAACGCATACGGAATAGAATTTTCACTGGAGAAAAAATATCTGGGACCAGATTCAAAATTTTCCGGATGGATTAACTATGCGTATTCATTTGCAAACAGAACACGAGACGGACACGAGTATCCTTTCAGATTTGACCAGAGGCACGTTGTAAACATAGTAGCAAATTACAGATTCAATAAAACATTCGAGCTCGGCGCGAGATGGACTTATGCATCAAACTTTCCATACACACCGCCTGTTGGAATTACACCGCGAACATCACGGGACAGCATTGTTGTAAATCCATTTACTCAGCAGGTAATATTTAATCTAGATTTCGGAGATGATAACAACAGATTTTCACAGGTAAAACCGGCTTATCACAGGCTTGATGTCCGCTTCAGCGCATATACAAGGTTCTGGAATGCAGACTGGGTATTTTACATAGATGTGATTAATGCTTACAACAGAAAAAATATTTTATCTTATGATTATGACTTAACGAGCAATTATGAAATAAAAAGAAAAACCATTGGCATGTTTCCGATTTTGCCGACGATAGGTGTTAATGCGAGATTTTGAGTTATAATGACCTTCCCACTCCTTTATAAGGAGGGGGACTGAGGGGGCGGTATCATTTGAATTTGCCTTCAATTTCGATGTAGGTAGTTGAACAAGCCCCACATTTACCCCCTTTATGAAAAAATTATCAAATTTTTGTAATTTTACGTGAAATTCAATTGAATTCCGATTAAAATCTGCTTATTTTTGTAAATATCTGTAAAAATTGAATATTTGTGTATTTGCTTCAGGTAAGGGTTCAAATTTTTTATCGATTTTAAATTCGATTAAGAAAAAAGAAATATCTTCTGAAGTTGTAGCGTTTGTAAGTGATAGGAAAGGATGCGGCGCAGAATTAATTGCGAAAGAAAATAATATTAGGACTTTCTCGTTTAGTTCCTCTGATTTAATTACTTCTCTAAAAAATTTAAAAGTAGATTTTATAGTTCTCGCAGGTTTTTTAAAAAAACTTGATGAGAATTTTATTAGTGTTTTCAAAGACAGGATCATAAATATTCATCCTGCACTGCTTCCTTCCTATGGAGGAGCAGGTATGTACGGCATGAATATTCACAGGGCAGTAATAAAAAATAAAGAAAAATATTCCGGCATCACGATTCATTTTGTAAATGAAAACTACGATGAAGGAAAAATAATTTTTCAGAAGAGAGTTGATGTAGATGAAAGCGACGATGAGAACAGTTTGGTTGAAAAGATTCATAAGCTCGAGCACGAATGTTATCCTATGATAATTAAAAAATTTGAAGAGGATAAAATAAAAATTATAAACAACGAAGTTCAAATTTTAAATTAAGTGTCCATAGTAATAAAAAGAGCTATACTAAGTGTTTATGATAAAACAGGAATTGTTGACTTTGCCCGCGCGCTGAATGAAAAGGGGATTGAGATTATTTCTACAGGAGGAACATATTCGCTTTTGCAAAAGGAAAATATTCCTGTAAAAAGCGTCGCTGAAGTCACTGAGTTTCCGGAAATTCTGAACGGCAGAGTGAAGACTCTTCACCCTTCAATTGCGGGAGCGATACTGACGGATAAAAATAATCCCGAACATCTTGCAGAGCTGAAGAAGCATAATATCGAGCCTATTGACTTAGTTGTTGTGAATTTATATCCGTTCACGGAAACCGTTGCAAAGGGTTCATCTGAAGATGAGATTATTGAAGAGATAGATATCGGCGGAGTAACGTTAATCCGCGAAGCTGCAAAGAATTTTAAGAGTGTAAATGTTTTAGTTGATAAAAGTCAGTACGAAAATTATTTGAATGAACTGAATTCAACTTCAAATAATATTTCAACGGAGTATTCAAAAAAACTTGCTGCAAAAGCGTTTGATGTAATTGCTGAGTACGATACTGAGATAAGAAATTATTTTAATGGTGAAGAGAGTAAACAGGTAAATTTAAAAAATTCAGTACCACTCCGGTACGGTGAAAATCCGCATCAGGAAGCAGTTCTTTACAAAGACGATTTCGATGTAATATTTAAAGTCCTGCACGGCAAAGAGCTATCATACAACAATTTACTTGATACAAATTTTGCATATGAGTTTATCTGCGAGTTTGAAAATGAAAATCCTGCATGCATAATAGTTAAGCACGGTAATCCTTCGGGAGTAGCAATAGGGGATTCGTTACTCGACGCTTATAAAAAAGCTTTTGCAACAGATACTGTTTCACCGTTCGGCGGAATAATTATTTTTAATAAGAAGCTTGATTTACAAACGGCGGAAGAAGTTGATAAATTATTTTCTGAAATAATTCTTGCTCCCGAGTTTGATGAAAAGGCATTGGAATTATTGCAGAAGAAAAAAAACAGAAGGCTTATTCAGTTTAATTTTTCCAATTCGCATAAATATGAATTGAAAAAAATTGCCGGAGGATATTTATACCAGGGAAGAGATAACGTTACAGTCACAAAAGAAAATTTGAAAACTGTAACCGATAAGCAGTTAGATGAAAAAGATATTGAAGATGTAATTTTTGCCAATAAAGTAGTAAAATATACTAAGTCAAACGCAGTAGTATTTATAAAAGATAAAAGAACTTTAGGCATAGGAGCAGGACAGCCTTCAAGAATTGATTCAACGAAGATTGCAGTTTCAAAAGCTAAAGAGTTCAATAATAATCTTGAAGGAAGTATAGCGGCATCGGACGCTTTTTTCCCGTTTGCAGACGGATTACTTGAGCTTACAAAGGCGGGAGCGAAGACAATTGTTCAGCCCGGCGGCTCGGTGAGAGATGAAGAGGTCATCAAAGCAGCAAATGAAAATAATATTACAATGGTGTTTACAGGCATAAGGCACTTTAAGCATTAACATAGTAATGAGTAACAAGTAGTAAGTATAAAGTAGTATCTTATTTTGAGTATCCGTAACAAGTGAATAGAGTAAGAATTTTAAAATTTAAGAAAAGAAATTTATGCAAAACCAAAGATTGATTCAGTCAAAGAACTTTGTAACACGAAATGATGTAAACCGTTTCGGAAAGAAAAATGTGAAAGCCGTCCCGAAGAAAACTGAGACTCTTGAAAAAAATGCCGAAGAGAATGAGAAGATGATTAACAAAAAAGAAACTACAACTATATAGGTTCTCCGTCCCAAACTCTGTTTGGGACGGAAGTATTGAGGTGAAACTCCGTTTCACCTTGAATGAAGCGAAACGGAGTTTCGCACCATATTGCATTCCGAAACAGAGTTTCGGAATGAGTTCTTTTGAATAAGTAACAAAGTAGAGTTTTAGCGTTGCGACGCAGGTATATTAAGATTATTTATCATCAAATCAAAATGTTCCGGCTTTGCAGCGATTAGCACATATAAAAAACATATTAAAAATTTTTTTAAATTTATTTTAGACTAAGGAAATAAAATGGCATTACTCGGAATGTTTTCCAATGATATCGCAATTGATTTAGGCACTGCAAATACTCTTATCTATGTTAAAGGAAAAGGAATTGTACTCAATGAGCCGTCCATAGTTACCTATGACGTAAGCTCCAGAAAAATTGTTGCCATCGGTGAAGAATCGAAAAAAATGATGGGAAGAGTTCATAAAGAGCTTTCCACAATCCGCCCTATGAAAGACGGCGTTATCGCCGACTTTGAAATGGCTGAAGGAATGATAAAAGCATTCATCAAAAAAATCAGCTCTAACTGGATGCCTGCTAAACGCATCGTCATCTGCGTTCCCTCGGGAATTACAGAGGTTGAAAAACGCGCAGTACGTGACACCGCTGAGCATGCCGGAGCAAAAGAAGTTTATCTTATCAGTGAGCCTATGGCTGCTGCTATCGGTATCGGACTTGACGTTATGGCTCCATACGGAAACATGATTGTCGATATCGGCGGCGGTACAACTGAGATTGCAGTTATTGCTCTTTCAGGTATGCCTACAAATTATTCTATAAGAACTGCAGGCGATGAATTGACTGAAGCAATCGTAAGATTTTTCAGAAGCAATCATAATATTCTCATAGGAGAAAGAATGGCAGAAGAAATCAAATGCCAGGTCGGCTCCGTTATGCCTCTTGAAGAAGAAGTTATCATTGAAGTAAAGGGTAGAGATTTGGTTGCAGGTGTTCCGAAAGTTACTGAGGTTAGCTCTGTAGAAATTCGCGAAGCGCTGAATGCACCTGCATCACAGATGATTGAAGCAGTAAAAGTTGCTCTTGAAAAAACTGCTCCTGAACTTTCCGCTGACTTGCTTGAGCGCGGAATATTTTTAACAGGCGGCGGTGCATTAATAAAAGGACTTGATGAAAGATTAAAGATGGAAACAGGCGTGCCGGTTCATATTGCTGAAGATCCACTTACTGCAGTTGCGAGAGGAACAGGAAAAGTGCTTGAGGATTTGGATTATTATAAGAAAGTTTTATTAAAAAGATAAATAGAAAGAAAGTTAAGTTTTAAGTAAAAAGTTTGTAAAGTCTTTCGCTCTCGTTATGATGTTCCAGCTTCGGAACGCATACGCTGCGAAGCTGGAGCATCGCAGCGAGGATAAACTAATTGCCACGAGTTTTAACTCGTGGAATAAGAGTGACTCCTCCGCAAGCCCCCTCCTTACTAAGGAGGGGGTAGGGGGTGGTTAACAATCCGTTCCGACGCTGGAGCATCGGAACGAGAACAAGAGGAGCTCCACAAGATATATATTACCAAGCTGGAACTTGGAAAAGACATTGAGACGTTTCAATAAGTAGTAAGTTATACCCCAACCAATTTACAAAAATAAAATCTCCACTATATAATTATTGAAAACAATAGGGCTTTTAATATTAAGAATTAAAGAATATTTAATCTTAACGGTTTTTGTAGTTATAAGCTTAGTTTTAATTTTCAATAACGATAATACTCAGATAAGATTTCTCCGTGCATTTGCTATAGGATTTGTAGGCACGCTTCAAAGCGGAGTATCAGCCGTTCCAAACGTCTTCGAACTTCAAAGCGAAAACAAATATCTCCGCGAAAAAAATATCGAGCTTGCCAATGAAGTTGCTTCATTAAAAGAAGCCAAGCTTGAAAATATCCGTCTCTCCAAACTTCTTACATTAAAAGATAAAAACATTCTTGGAATTATTTCAGCAAAGATTGTAAATAAATCTCTTGTGCAGACAAGAAATACTATTACAATTAACGCAGGTGAAAATGACAGCATAAAAGTTAATATGCCCGTTGTAACTGATGACGGACTTGTAGGAAAGATTGTAGGCGTAAGCAAAAATTATTCAATAGCACAGATCTTATACAACAAAGATCTGCGTATCAGCGCTAAAGTTCAGCGCAGCAGAGTTGACGGCATTTTTACCTATGACGGAGTAGGGAATTTAGTTTTAACTAATGTACCGAAGGCTGCCGATGTGAATCCCGGCGACCTGATAATAACATCTGAGTACAGTAATCTTTTCCCTGCAGGCATACCGCTCGGTACTGTGATTGAAACAGGCAACCTTGATAATCTTTTCAAAAAAATTACAATAAAGCCTGCGGTAAATTTCAATATTCTGGAAGAAATTTTTGTTGTAAAGAGCCAGCCGAGCAAAGAGAAAAGTGACCTTGAAAAAATATTTATGAATAAATAACTGAAAGCCGTTTTGTACGGAATGAAAATCACATAATGATTGTTTCTTATTTAAAATACATTGCAGTAATAATTCTTTTAGTCGCAGTCCAGAAGACTTTGATATGGCTTATTGCGTTATCAAACTACAACATAGCTCCTGACTTAGTGATTCTGATGGTGATATACGTAGGTATTGTCCGAGGACATATCGAGGGTTCTATTATAGGATTTTTATCGGGACTGATGATTGATACTTTATCGGGCTCGTTCCTGGGGCTTTCAGCTTTATCATATACCATAGCAGGATTTATTGCAGGGTATTTTTGTATTAAAGAGCGCGAAGAATTTTTAAACAAATATTATTTAATCGGAATTGTTTTCCTTTGCGCATTAATAGGTAACTCAATTTATTTTTTAATTTTTTACCAAGGTTCACCGATATCTATTTTTAATATATTCCTGATTTATGTTTTATCTACTACGACATATACTACTATCGTAGGAAGTTTATTTATTCTTTTTATTAAAGACAGTAAAAAAACTGCTTACAGCTAATGGACTCTACAATTAAAAAAATCATTCTCTACATTTTTGTGGGATGCATTTTTGTTGTGCTTGTTACAAGACTGGTTTACCTTCAGGTTATCAGTGTGGATGAGCTCTCAAAAGATTCGAATAAGAATGCGATAAAAAATATAAGTGAAACTCCCGCCCGCGGACTTATGTTCGACCGCAACGGAAAAGTTGTCGTTGATAACAAGCCCGCTTATACTCTTACTATTACTCCTTATCAGTTCGATAAAGCCAACTTAAATGAAATTGCAAATCTTGTAAATCTTCCTCCGGAAAAACTGAAAGAAGATCTGGATAAAGTAAAAGGCACGAATAGATTTAATCCTGTAAAAATAAAAAGAGGATTGGATTTCAAGCAGGTATCATTCCTCTCTGAAAATAAAGAAAGATTAAAAGGCGTTGATTATCAGGTTGAAGCGTTAAGAGTTTATCCCAATAAATTCAGAGCTTCGCATATGTTCGGATACACGAAGGAAATTTCCGAGAAACAGCTGGATAAACAGGTCGGTGACTATTATAAACAGGGCGATGTAATCGGTTCAAACGGACTTGAAGAGAGTTATGAAGAAGTTTTACGCGGTGAAAAAGGAAACAAGTTTGTTTCAGTAGATGTGAAGGGAAGGGAAGTCGGTGCGTTTAATGACGGAAAGAGTGATATTCCTCCTGTAAACGGTTCTGATTTAATTTTATCAATCGATGCAGACCTTCAGGAATATGCTGAAAAGCTTTTAACAGGAAAGCACGGTGGTATAATTGCGATGGACCCGAGAACAGGCGAAGTTTTATGTATGGTATCGAAACCGGATTTTGACTTATCAATTTTCTCAGGACCAACAGACCCGAAAGATTTTGCAAAGTTAATAATGGATAAAGAGAAACCTTTATTCAATAGGGCTATTCAGGCAAAGTATCCTCCCGGCTCAACTTGGAAAATGATGATGAGTCTTGCAGGGCTTGGAAGCGGCGAGCTTACTCCGAAGTCTACTATAGTATGTGAAGGTTCGTTTACTTACGGCGGAAGAACATGGGAAGACCACGGAGCATATGGAGCGATTATGATTCCTACTGCTTTGGAAAAATCTGCAAATGTTTTCTTTTATAAATTAGGATTAAGACTCGGCTTAGAGAATTACGATAAGTATTCATCCATGTTCAACTTTGGTAAAAAAACCGGAATTGATCTACCCAATGAAACATCAGGCTTGCTTCCGACACAGGCATACTATGATAAAGTATTCGGTCCGCGCGGATGGAACCAGAGTGTATTGATAAACCTGGGTATAGGGCAAGGAGAGCTGCTTGTTTCTCCTGTGCAGCTTTGCGCATATTCTTCTGCAATTGCAATGAACGGTTTGTATAATCAGCCGCATTTAGTCAGCAAGATAAAAAATTCAATAACAGGTGTTGAAGAAAATGTAAAGTACGATTCGCATCAGATCGATATGCCGAAGAATTATTTTGAAGTTGTTCAGCGCGGAATGTATTTAGTAGTAAACGGGACAGGAACTGCGAAGAATGTTAAGAACGATACATATACGATTGTAGGGAAAACAGGTACTGCCCAGAACTCGGGAAATAACCACTCGTGGTTTGTCGGTTACGCTCCCTACGAAGACCCTAAGATTGCAATATGTGTACTCGGTGAAAACGCAGGCTGGGGTAATGCATTCGGCGCACCGATAGCAGCAGCCATTATGGTCAGGTACTTAAGCGGAAACTCAGCAGATATATTTAATGAAAGCGCGGGCTCAGGGATAACGGATTAGTATTGAGTATTGAGTATTGA